>NZ_JBRJHB010000012.1:0-81143 GCF_053628795.1 Psychroflexus sp. MBR-150 | reverse complement strand
AAAACACCAAAATCTGTTGACTCGGGTATGTTTGTTTTTTTCGCTTATCTTTACGCGTTGCTGATTATCTCTAATCAGCTTGTCAATTCAATATGTCAATGTACTTTTTTAATCTTTTTGTTTCGCCCGAAAGCGGGTGCAAATGTAATACCTTTTTTCTTTTCAACAAATACTTTTTCAAAAAAAAACCATATTTTTTTTAATTATGTAAAACATTATTTTAAAACGCTGACTGTGAGGTTTTTATTTTTTTTAAAAAAACTAAAAAAATTTACATCATTAAATATATTTGTAGTCTGTAATAAAAATTTAATTTTGTCAATTATGAAAACTAAAGATATTCATACTTATAAAGAACAAATTGACAACTTAAACAAAAAGTATGCTCAATTAAGTTTAGACCAAAGAATACAGGAGATTTACAAAGATTTCTCAAGCGAAGAAATGCTTGTCACATCTTCATTTGCGGCTAACTCTTCTTTTCTTTTGCATCTATTTAGTCAAAATGCACCCGTAAAGCCTAAAGTTTACTTTATAGATACATTTTATCATTTTGAAGAAACAATTGAATATAAAAGAGAGCTTTCTAAAAAATATAATTTGGAAGTCTATAATATTATACCAGACTATGAGGAACATTTTAAAACAAGAGATGAGAAGTTGTGGAAAAAAAATCCAGATCAGTGTTGTTATATCAATAAGGTAAAACCTATAGAAAAAATTAAAAAGCATTTTAATGTTTGGGCTTCAGGATTGATGCGGTCTCAAAATAGTCATCGGAAAAATCTTAACATTTTTGAGTTTAAAGATGATATCATTAGGTTTTATCCTATCATAGATGTTGAAATTGAAGAGAGAAACGAATACATCAAAACACATCAACTTGACACTAACCCATTGGTTTTAAAAGGCTACAATTCTATTGGGTGTAAACACTGCACAAAAAAAGGAGCTGAGAGAGAAGGAAGATGGGTTGGTCTTGCTAAAACCGAATGTGGACTACACATCTAATTTAATGTATATAAAATGAAAAACATTAGTATTAAACATATTATAAGTGAAGGTAGAATTTCTGAAGAATATCAAGTTAAGGCTTGGGTGAAATCTTTTAGAAATAATATGTTTTTAGCCTTGAATGATGGATCTTGCTTAAGCAATATTCAATGCGTTTTACCAACTGATGAATATGGTGATGAGTTTATTAAAAAATTAAATGTTGGATGTGCTGTAACAGTTGAAGGCACTTTGGTAGAAAGCCAAGGTCAGGGTCAGCGTGTGGAGATTGACGTCAAAAACATTAAAATACTTGGAGAAGCTAATAGTGAAGATGTTAGAAAAACGATTTTATCTCCAAAAAATCACAGTTTAGAAAAGCTTAGAGAACAAGCTCATCTTAGAGTGAGAACAAATACTTTTGGTGCTGTGATGCGTTTAAGGTCTAAATTATCTTTTGCGGTTCACGCCTATTTTCAAAAGGAAGATTTTCAATATGTTACTACACCTATAATTACTAATTCTGACGCCGAAGGTGCTGGAGAAACATTTAAGGTGACTAATTTTGATTTAAAATCTATTCCTAAAACGGTAAACGGCGAGGTTGATTTTAAACAAGATTTTTTTGGTAAACCTGCAAACCTTACTGTTAGCGGTCAGCTTGAAGCTGAAACTTATGCTTTAGGTCTTGGTAAAGTCTATACGTTTGGTCCTACTTTTAGGGCTGAAAACTCTAATACAACTCGTCATCTTTCTGAATTTTGGATGATTGAGCCTGAGGTGGCGTTTTGTGATCTTGAAGGTGATATGGACTTGGCTGAAGATTTTATAAAATATGTTATTGACTATGTTCTGGAACATTGCATGGAAGATTTAGATTTTTTAGAGCAACGTTTGACCAAGGAGGAAGCTAAATTGCCCAAGCTACAACGCAGTGAAATGTCGCTTATAGAAAAGCTTCAATTTATTACGAATAACAACTTTAAACGCGTAAGTTATACTGAAGCTATTGATATTTTAAAAAATTCTAAGCCTAATAAGAAAAAGAAATTTGATTACATTATAGAAGAATGGGGTGCAGATTTACAAAGTGAGCACGAACGGTTTTTAGTGGAAAAACACTTTAAATGTCCCGTTATTTTATACGATTATCCAGCTAATATTAAGGCATTTTATATGCGCTTGAACGACGACAAAAAAACAGTGAGAGCTATGGATGTTTTATTTCCTGGCATTGGTGAAATTGTCGGCGGCTCTCAGCGTGAAGAAAGACTTGAGGTTTTGGTTGAAAAAATGAAAGCTTTAGACATTAGTGAGGAGGAATTATGGTGGTACATTGATACAAGACGTTTTGGTACTTGTGAGCACAGTGGTTTTGGTTTAGGCTTTGAGCGCTTGGTTCAGTTTGTTACAGGAATGCCTAACATTAGAGATGTTATTCCTTATCCACGATCGCCTAAAAATTTAGACTTTTAATTCACTTTATTTTTTAATCATTTTGCTGTAAGCTTGTGTTCTTGGCTTAGGGATTCTTGAAAAAATATTTATCTTGACCAAGATACGTGGCATCTCCAACACGAGCTTAAATATAGCAGATAGCCTGTCTTTGCCACTAGGCAGGTTCGATTGAAGCCCTAAATTATTTTTTGAAAAGCTTTGTTAAATAGAGTATTGAATAAGCTTTTTTTGTATTTTTATAATAAACTATTTTAGATGTTAAAGCAACAACTCAGTCAAAAATTATCTCAAAAGTTGTCCCCACAACAGATTCAGCTGATGAAGTTAATTCAACTACCAACTTTGGCTTTTGAGCAGAAAATCAAACAAGAGCTTGAGGAAAATCCCGCACTTGAAAGTGGAAAAGAGGAAGATGATAATTTTGATGATGTGGACAATAGTCAGGATGATGAGCACGAAGTTATTGAGACTGAGTTTGATGTGGATGAGTATTTGAGTGATGATGAAATACCGAGTTATAAAACTTATTCTAACAACTACAGTGCTGACGATGATGATAATAAAGTGCCTTATGCTGCGGGAAAATCGTTTTTTGATCATTTAAAATCTCAAATTCATACATTTAGGCTTGATGAGGAAGAAGAACAGATTGCGGATTTTTTGATTGGTAGTATTGATCAAGCGGGCTACATCAGAAGAGATATTGAAGATATTATTGATGATTTGGCCTTTACACAAAGTCTTTATGTGACTAAGGAAAAGGTTTTGAGGGTTTTGAAAATTGTTCAAAGATTGGATCCAGCTGGCGTTGGTGCTAAGGATTTGAAGGAATGTCTTATTATTCAACTCAAAAGAAAACCAGAAAATAAAGATGTGAAAATTGCTATAGATATTCTAGAAAACGCATTTGATATGTTTTCTAAGAAGCATTATGAAAAGCTGAAGCATAAATTTAAACTTTCGGATGAGGAATTAAAAGCGGCTATTGAGCAAATTGAACATCTTAATCCTAAGCCTGGGGCATCTTATTCGTCAAGGTCAAAACCAGTAGATCAGGTTACGCCTGACTTTACGATTAGAATTAAAAATGACGAGCTGGAGTTAACTCTAAATTCAAGAAATGTTCCGCATATGCATATTTCAAGGGATTACAACAATATGCTCAAGAGCTATAAAGAGAATGCACTAAAGACCAAAGATCAAAAAAAGGCTTTGCTTTTTATCAAGCAAAAATTGGATTCGGCTAAATGGTTTATCGATGCGATTAAACAGCGACAAAATACGTTGATATCAACAATGTCTTGCATTATGGATATTCAGCGTGAGTATTTTTTAACCGGTGATGAAAGAAATCTTAAACCTATGATTCTTAAAGATGTTGCTGAAAAAATCGATATGGATATCAGTACGGTTTCAAGGGTTGCCAACAGTAAGTATGTAGATACGCCTTATGGCACTATACTGATAAAAGATTTTTTCTCAGAATCAATGAAAAACGATAAAGGCGATGACGTCTCTACTCGAGAAATAAAAAATATTTTGCAAAACATTATTGACAATGAAGATAAACAAAACCCTTACACAGATTCTAAACTTGTTGAAGCCTTGAAGGAAAAAGGTTATCCTATTGCTCGCCGAACGGTAGCCAAATACAGAGAGGTTTTGGATATTCCTGTAGCGAGACTTCGAAAAGAGTTGTAATGAAAACTTTTCTTGATTTAGGGTCTTATATCTTCCATCCTTTATGGCTCTCTACATATGCCATGTGTTTTTATTTTTATCACGTTAATTTTATGTTTACTTATGAGAATATGATAGCTAAAATTCTATCGGTGATTTTGCTGACGGTTTTTATTCCAATTTTCTTTTTAATATTATTGAAACCTTTGAGAATTATTGATAGTTTTCATCTTAAAAAAATCAAACAAAGGCGACTTCCGCTTTTGTTTTATACAACTATGAGTGCCTTTATAATCAACTATATTTTTGACCCTGTGCATTATAAGGTTCCGTTTTATTTTTTTTCGGCTGTATTTTTTAGTGGTTTAGTCTGCGTAATTCTGTCTTTTTTGAATTATAAAATCAGCCTTCACACCACTGCTATATCAAGTTTTTCCTACTTTATTATCAGCTTTAGTCTTTATTATCAAATTGACAAATTATGGATAATAAGTTTGAGTGTGTTTGCTGTTGGTTGGGTGATGAGCTCAAGATTGTCAATGAAATCTCACAAATTGCACGAATTGGTATCAGGTTTAATACTTGGGGTCGTGTCTCAATTGATATTTTTGAAATTCTGGTTTATTTAAAGAATATAGAAAACCACACCAGTTTTGATGACATTGAGTTTTAGGTCTTCTTGTGTATCTGATAATTTAGCATCAAAAATAGAATTAAGATTATATCTAAAAAAGAAATTGATTTTACTTTTACCAAATGAAAAGTAATAATCAAATCTGGCTCTGTTAAGTTCGTCTAAATCTGTTTGGTTAACGGTATTGTTTGGCTGTTCAAAAGTAGATTTGAAATGATACATATAACCAATATTAAATCCGGTATAAATTCTCCAAAAAGCAGAATCATCACCAATTGCTGAAGTACGCCATCTAAAATGAATTGGCATTTCGATGACTTGAGTTGAAAATCTATTGGTATTAAATTCAACCCCACTATCAATCACGTCAAAAATACTTTGGTCTGTATCGGTTTCTCCTATAAAAAGGTTGTGTGAATATGTGTCAAAAGAAAAACCTAACCCGATGCCTATGGCAATATTTCTTTCTTGATTTAATGGCATATCTCTGATATACCCAAAATGTAAACCGCCAGAGAATCCAGACTGAGACATATCTTTCGGTTTATTGACTAAAATATCTATCCCCAAACCAACATAAAATTGATCTTCACGGTATAGGCTATCGACTTCAGCAAAGTTTTTATCAATTAAGTTTTGGCTTACAGAAGTTAGAAATATAAAAAAGGTAAAAAATGTTAATAATCTCTTCATCAAAACAAATATACACTGAATAAAAAAAAGCACCTACATTTAGGTGCTTTTCTGAAAATTTATAAAAACTAATTATTTACTCTAAATTTTTAAATGCAGATCCTTTTCGCGTGATATACGTAATTTTTAGAGCTTCGGCTTCTCTCAATTCAGTTTTGATATCTGAAACTAAACCCATATTGGTTTCTTTATCTACTTTAAGACCAGCAATTAAAGCTTGTTTCAATTCTTCACGTGTATCTTGACGTTCTTCAAAAACAAATTGTTTGATATCTTTTAAGCTCGCATATTTATCATTAAGCTGAATACGAGCCTCTGTACCAGCAATGGATTGATAGCGTTCAGAAGGTTCGCCTGCATAGATATACATAATTAAATCTTTTTTCTCAAGTTTCTCGACCTGATCAGCATAAGGTAATCTATTTTTCACCTTAATTGAAGTATCTCTCATTACAGTTACCACCATAAAGAAAAACAAAAGCATAAAAACTATATCGGGTAATGATGCAGTAGAAATAGCTGGTAAATCACCACTTTTTTTCTTTTTAAATTTAGACATAATTAAATCTTTAAATGTTTAATTTGAAGTACGTTTAGGTTCGGCTTCAGACAATTTTTGAGGATACATATCTTTAATTTGCTCAATTCGTTCTTTCAATTTATCCTTGTCACCAGTATAGCTTTCACTCTTGAATGCCTCTTCCATTTCTCGGAAAGTTACACCAAATAATCGTTTTGCTTCTCTATCTCTTAACTCATTGTAAGCAGCAACTAATTCATTTTGAACAGCAATATAATCCGAATATTTTGTCAACCTATTATTTTGTAGTGAGATAACAGCTTTTACTGGATTGTCAGATGAATTCGGATTACCAGGACCTTGACAGTAATTGCATGCTTCGTCGCCTTTTCCTCCACCATTATCTAAAAACTGAATGGCAGCTGTTTTGAGATTTTTTAAATCCATAGGTTCATCTTCAACTAATAAATCTCCATTTGAATTTATCAAAACTATAAAGATATTTTTTTCTTTCAATGGTGGTGGATCTTGTTGATCTTCGATAGGTGGTAGTTTTCTATTAATACCACTATCAGTTTCTATAGTTGTTGTTACTAAGAAGAAAATGAGGAGCAAAAAAGCAATATCTGCCATTGATCCTGCATTGACTTCTGGTGAGCTTCTTCTTGCCATAATTTAAGAGATAATTGCTTTTTTAACTGTTGAAACAAACATAGTTGCAATGGCTACTAATGCAAGTATATAAAATGTGTAAAGCCCTGCACCAACCCATAAAGCACCGTTTTCAGACAATGTATTGGTATCACTAACCGCAAAACCCGTACCATAATCTCCTGAAAGTCCAAAATAAGATATTAGAACAACTAATACAAATAAACCAACAGAAATGAGTGTTTTCTTAACATTACCTCGTAAGATGTCTTTTAAGGTAAATATAAGGACTAATAAGATCGTTATTCCTAAAACGATATAAGCAAGGTAAAGATCTGGGCTAATCAAGCTAGTTTGCAGACTGGCTTGTTCTTTAATCGCATCATCAGATTCTATCATAATTCTCGCAAAGAAAAATGCTGCAAGAACTCCGATAACTATTTTGAAAATATTTAAAAATCTTGTCATTATTTATTTTTTATTATTGTGAGCAACTAATATATCAACTAATGTAATTGAAGCATCTTCCATATCATTTACAATACTATCAATTTTAGCAACTATAAAGTTATAAAATACTTGTAATATAATTGCAACAATCAATCCAAATACAGTTGTCAATAAGGCGACTTTAATACCTCCTGCAACAAGTGAAGGTTGCATATCACCTGCGGCTTCAATTTTATCAAAAGCATTAATCATACCGATTACAGTTCCCATAAAACCAAGCATCGGAGCTAAGGCAATAAATAAAGAAACCCAAGAGACGTTTTTCTCTAATTGTCCCATTTGAACACCTCCGTAGGCTACAATAGATTTTTCAGCGACATCAATACCTTCGTTTACGCGATCTAAACCTTGATAGTAAATTGAAGCCACAGGACCGCTTGTATTTCTACAAACCTCTTTTGCAGCATCTACACCACCGCTTTCAAGAGCATCTTCAACTTTTTGAGCTAATTTTTTAGAGTTTGTTGTAGAGGCATTGAGAAAAATAATTCTTTCAATGGCAATAGCAAGACCAAGGATTAAACATAAAAGTACAATTCCCATAAAAGTTGGTCCTCCTTCTATAAAACGTTTTTTAAGTACTTGATGGAAACCTAAATCTTCTTCTGCAGTTGTTTCTCCTTCTGGCTCTTCTTGAATTACAGGGTTTTCTCCAACTACAGCAGTAGTCTCTAATTCTACAGCTGATTCATCTGTTAGAATAAATGCTGGCAAGTTGTCATAGTTTGAGTTTGAAGCGTTTACATTTGTCGCGTAAATACCAAAAACCATAAAAAACAGAATGGTTAAAGTTGAAAATAATCTTTTCATTGTTGTTTGTCTTAGAGTTAATATTTGATTTTATAAATTTTGGTTAAATATAGAAAAAATATATATCCCACAAAAAAAAAATTAAAATGCTTCTCTTTTTATGATTTTAGATTTAGCATTTTATATAGTATATAGTCATTTAAATTATTGTATATGTAATAGGTATAGAAATAAAGTCTATAATAAAAATCCTATTAATTTTTTTGGTATTTTCTCACTTAAAGTTTTAAATAGACTTTAAAATACTTGCATTTGTCTATTTAACCTCCAACAGCAACCGCAATACAAAGTCAAACAACACAACACTCTTATACAATTAGATTCTTTTTAATGAACAAAATCAAGTTGTCACTCATTTGTTCATTTTCAAAAGTCAGGTCATTTAAACCAAGTATTCTTTACATATAGATATCCTTTTACACTTTAGGAGTCTAAAATCAGTCTTCAAAATATGCATCCAATAAATCTTGAGCTTTTTTCTCATCTTTTTTTTTCACATAAAATTCAATATCACCAAACACGGAAGCATAAGACGAATCGGTTTTATCTATCACCTCATAATATTGGTTGTTTGCTGTAAAATAATTTTGTAAGCCCATAGATTCTACCGAAGATTTTGTACTAAAAATTCTAACTTTTGACATGGTTTTATTTTTGTACTAAGATAATGCTTTTTACACTAATTTGAATAAACAATATCGCTAATAAAAAGATGTAGAAATAATACCGACGTATATTGTAAGGCTTCCTTATATACAGGAGATATCTAAAATAACATTTGATATTAGAATACAACGAGACGTTTTACTAATAGCAAGGCTTATAAAAAAACCAAACTTAAAACTTTAGAAACAAAAAATAATATAATGAAATTGAAAGAACAAACTCAACGTCTTTGTTTAAATCAATTTTAATTTAAAAAGCTCTATAATAAGAAACTTGTTTTATAGCGTTTTTAATATCCGTTTGATTTGTTTTATTAAACCTTCTAAAGAATTAATAGAGTTAAACTTTTCTGAACTTATAAGCACTTCCAAATCATACTGATTTTCTAACAATATCACAGGCAATTCAAAGTTGGGTCTAAATTTAGAGTTATACAGTTTAATAAATTCATCGGCATGCAAAAATTTCATATCTACATCAGAATTTTCTCTAAACTCTTTCCAAGCTTTTTTTTCTTTAAATACACCATAGGTTAATTCACACAACTTACATTGATAGGTTTTTGGACTTAATATTTTGTGAGCAGAATCTAATAACGCATTTTTAAGACCTGAATCGGCATTGTAAACAAAAATGAGTTGTGGTTTGCTTTTATTTTCCATTGTCTTTTAATTCTAACTTTTCGGCGAAATAATCACAAAAATCTTTCATAGTTTCACTCATTTTTTCATCTTGTGTTGCTCTATAATAGGTATCGCTCATAGTGAGAAGAGTTTGATGAAAAAAATGCTTCATTTCATCAACGGGCATATCTTTTGTCCATAAATCAATACGCAGACTTTCTTTAGCTTTATGATCCCAAATAGATAAAAAAGCAGCTTTAGCTTCTGCCTGTTCAACGCCACCGTCTTCTGCAGACCAAGTTATGCTTTCTGGAATTTTGTTTTCGTCTGTTGTAACACGCAAAAGAATATCTGATGTTTTATTACTCATAGTTTAAGGTTTATACTTTGATTGATTAAACAAGTCTTGTTCTGGTATTTCTATAATTTCTTTTAAGCTTTTGTCTGGATGTTTTTCAGCATAAGCTTTTATGATTTGCCACCCGATATACTGCCCTAATCTTGGCGGTGTTTCATTATCTATTTCTAAATAAAATTTAGTGAACGGTCCTGATTGCAAAAATCTTCGTCGTAAATCAGATTGACTTGAATACAACAAATCTCTTTCTACAAAATATTGCCAAACCATAAACTCTTGGTTTTTTGCCCATTGAAAATCATCTCTTGAATAGCCTATCAATTGATGTTGTTCAACCCAAGGCAAAAGTTGAGATTTAAAATAAAGTTTTTTTCCTTCATAAATCATTTGACTTAAAAATGTACGTGACTGTGGAAAATCAATGAGTTTATTGGCATATTGTGTTGCGATGTCAGGTAAAATTTGTTCTGGGGTTTGTAAAATAGAAATATAACTTTGAAACCCTTTATAAAATCTATGATCTTGACCCAAATAATTATCTAAAGAAATGTATAACAGTTCATCATTTAAAACAACTTTCGACTTGTAATCGACATATTCAGCCAAAGTTACCACTCTAGGAATTGATTGATTTGGAAAATAATATTTTAAATGTTTAAAAAATAACGTGATTTCACTTTGATATTTTGAAAAATCAGAAAATGTGACCAACACCTCTTTTTCTATTTCTTGTTGTAAAGAATCTTGCATTTTCAAAAGCCACAAACTATCAGGAATTGATTTTTGAAACATAAAAGGATACTCCGTTTGTAAACGTTGTAAATCTTGCGGTTCAGCATCAGAAAAAATACTATCAAAACGAATGAAATCAACTTCTAATTTCATCTCAGCAATTTCAGGTTTAATTTGTTTTGAATCTTGGCATGAAAACAAAATGCCAAAACATAAAACAAAAAAGACAAATGATATTTTTTTCATAAAAACTATTAAGGCTTGGGAGTGAAACTTAGTTTTCTTTATTTTTAAACAAATTTTCGCAAATATACCAAAATACAAACGCATGAATACACAAGCTATTATTAATCATATTGTAAAATGGTTAAAAGATTACGCCGAACAAAGTCAACAAAATGGTTTTGTGGTAGGTGTTTCTGGTGGGATAGATTCTGCTGTAACTTCCACTCTTTGTGCAAAAACTGGACTTCGTGTTTTGTGCCTTGAAATGCCAATTCATCAAGACCCCAATCAAGTGAGTCGAGCTGAAAAACACATTAACAATTTAAAACACCAGTTTGCCAATGTCAGCAGTCTTAAGATAGATTTGACTGAGACTTTTGACACCTTTCAATCTACAATTCCACAAACACCTGATACTGATCAAAAAGCATTAAGTTTAGCCAACACACGAGCCCGTTTTCGTATGAGTACGTTATATTATTTTGCTGGGTTGCACGGCTATTTAGTAGCAGGCACTGGCAATAAAGTTGAAGATTTTGGAGTTGGTTTTTATACCAAATATGGCGATGGCGGTGTGGATCTCAGTCCTATTGCCGACTTAATGAAGTCTGAAGTTTACGCCTTAGGCAGAGAACTCAATATCATAGATGAGATTTTGAATGCCACCCCAACCGATGGGCTTTTTAGCGATAGCCGAAGCGATGAAGATCAACTCGGTGCCAGTTATGACGAATTAGAATGGGCAATGACTGCTGATGACAAAGACCTCACAGATTTGAATCCAAAACAACAGCAAGTTTTAAAAATTTATAAAAAACTTAACCAAGCCAACCAACATAAGATGCAATCTATTCCGGTTTGTAAGATTCCACCTGAATTGAAGTAATAGATAAAGTTCTGTTTTATATATGTTTTTTGGATAAAAAAACCTGCAACTCAATAGCAACAGGCTAAATTTAATACAAACTAATCCTTAAGATTTATAGTTGTTATCGCCATCCAAAAAAAAAGAAGTTTTAAAAATTGTAACGCACTTGTATTATGACTTGTTAAACATAAATTGTATATTTACATTAGAAAAAAATATGATGTCAACAATAGATTTAAGAAATACTATTAAGGAATACATAGATACAGCAGACATAAGACTATTAAAAATGATGAAAGCCTTAGCTGAAAGTTATCAAAACGATAATCAAGAAATCACTTTAAGCGAGGAACAATACAAAATGATTGACAAACGCAGAGAAGCCCATTTAAAAAATAAAAGTCAATCTTTAACATGGGAACAAGTCAAACAAAATGCAAGAAACGTCAGCTAATAGATGTCTTATATTTTAGAAATTAAACATGAAGCTAACTTAGAAATCGTTCAAGCCTATCTTTATTATGAAGAAAAACGCTTAGGTTTAGGCGAAGAATTTTTAGAACATTTAGATACTTATTTTGAGAGAATAACAGCAAACCCAACACACTTTCCACAAAAACGAAAACCCTATAGAGAAGCATTTATAAAACGTTTTCCATTTATAATTATTTACGAGATGATTAAAGATAAAGTGATTGTATATTCTTTATTTAACACTTGGCAAGACCCCAACAAAAAGAAGAGCAAATAGCATTTTTTTTAAGTTACAGTCTGAAAAGTTTTTTAAAAAATTGAATTAAATGACAAAACAAATATTTTTTAAAATATGGAAGAGATACACTACATAAAAAATCAGGCAGTTTAAGCGTTCATTTAAAACGAGTAGGTTTGGACAACACTATCATTGATATGCAATTCTATGATTCAGATAAACATAAATAGAGATTCTTTAGACGGTAAGAAAACTATGACTTTAGTCCATAGTGATTTAGTGATTCAACAACTAAAGAATTTCTTGTTATTTCGTCATTCTTTTTATGATTAGCAACAGACATACCTTGACAAGGTGGCGTTGCAATTAAAACATCTGGTGTTTTAATTTTATGTTTTTCTTGCCAAAATTCTAATTCATCAAGAAGTTTTTGTTTTACATCATGTTTTGTAATATCTCCATCAATGTAACCACTATCGTATTTACATTTGTTGTTAAAAGTCTGTATTTTTAGCCTTTTTGTAAGAAGTTCATTTGTAGCAATGCATTCAAAACCATTTTGTTTAAAGCCATAACACCCAACTCCTACACTGCTAAATAGACTAATGTATGTTAATGGTTTTTTCATAGTTCTAATTTTTGTGAATTCCATTGAGTTTCTTCAGGATTGTTCCATAATGCGGATAATTTGATAAAGTATCACGGTTTTTTAGTCATAAGAATATCCAAAATCAAGCTCTTTACGAATTTTGGGGTCTTTTCGTATGGATTCAACAAATGATTTTATGGTTGTTTCGTTAATATCAATTTGCTTTATCTTTATTTTTTTTGATTTGTTCTTCAATATTTTTTTTGATTTGATCTTGCATTTCATCATTTCTTTTAATTCTAGATTTTGTCTTTTCAATATCTTTATCATCTTTCAAATCCTTTAGCTTCTCTTTTAAAGCCGTTTGTTTTTTGTCAATTTCTTTAAGATAATCTTTTTTTGTCTCCAGTTTTTCAGATTTGATCGCTTCATCAAATATTAAATCCTCTGGTGGTTTTTCATTAACAGCTTTTGTTTTACTAGCTATTTGTTTTGGAATAAATTCTACATTATCTATTCGTCGTTGGTTCATAAAAGTTGGTGATACAATTTCTATGTTCTCAGCATGAAGTTTATCTATTACTTTAGCGTTAAGTAGTGATGTCGTACTAAAATATTTACTACTATCTTCTAAAAATCCGTGAATTTTATATGCAACTGAGTAATCGCCTAAGTTTGTTATGTACATATAAGGATCGGATAAACCAGTTTCATTGGCTGCATTCTTTAAAGTTTTCTCTACTTTTTCACGAGATATGTCATATCCTAATGAAACTGAAGTGGAAATTACGGTATTCGTTTTTCTTGTTAGTTTAACGGGATAACTGGCTATATAGAGATTTGGAATTGTAATGAAATTGCTATCTTCCAGTTGAATTTCCGTATGAAAAATACTTTTTTCAATTACCCTTCCTTGAAAGTCTCCAATTTTTATCAAATCTCCATTTCTGAAACGATTCATAGAATTATTCATAATTCCTGCTATTATGTTACCTAGAAGAGTGGTTGAACTCAAAGCAATTCCTGCACTAATAATAATTCCGAGAAAGCCCAATATTTGTCCTTTTAAAGCTTTATCAATTGGCAAGACTAAAATAAATGACAATGTACTAACAAGAACTATAAATAATGAAATTGCACCTTTTATAATATTTCGATTCGATTTTGTTGATTTAAACCTCTTAAAAATCCATGAATTAAAAATCAGTAGGATTACCAATATAATCAATACAACAGTAGGCTTAATTAACGATTCTATTATATGATTCATTTTTAATGATCTTTGATAAGGTCAAATTTCGTTAATTTTATTATGATTATCTTCATTATTATGTAGTTTTATCAATTTTAGTTATCAGAAGTATATCATTGGTTTTTAAAGATTAGATTAATTCCTTTCTATTCTTAATTTGATGGTTGTTAAGTGTGTCTTGAAAATTGATATTGATTATGAGCATAAAAAAACCTGCAGTTATAAAACTACAGGTTAAATTTTTAACAAAATAATATTTAAAACTTATATGAATTATCTTCAATCACACGTTTAGCGATAGTTTTACGTAACTCAACAATATTAGGATAATTGTAATATTTCGTAAAACGTTTTAATCCCATCAACATCATTTTTTGTTCATCGCCTTCCGCAAATGAAATAATAGCTTCTTTGGCTTTTTCACTGATTTTTTCTACAGTGTGATACAATTTTAGTTGAGCCATTGCAATTTGAACTTTTTGAGTGTCCTCGCCTTTAGCATTAGCGTTCTTTTTAGCTCTCAAAATAGCAGATTCGGCCATATAAATTTCTATCAAAATATCAGCTGATGCAAGAAGTAATTGCTGTTGTTCTTCCAACTTTGTTTCATATTTTTGAGCAGCTGCACCAGATACCATCAAAAACACTTTTTTGAGTTTTTTTATCATATCTAATTCTTCAGACAACAATTCTGAAAAATCAGGCGTATCAAAAGACGGAACACCTGTCAATTCGTCTTTGACGGCTTGAGCTGGTCCCATAAAATCAACATGACCTTTCATTGCTTTTTTTACCAACATACCTATAGAAAGCATACGGTTGATTTCATTGGTGCCTTCGTAGATTCTAGAAATACGTGCATCTCTCCAAGCAGACTCCATCGGTGCATCGGCAGAAAAACCCATTCCGCCATAAATTTGAATACCTTCGTCAGTGCATCTTTGAATGTCTTCTGAAACCGCAACTTTTAAAATTGAGCATTCAATGGCAAATTCTTCAACGCCTTTCAGTTCGGCTTCTTGGTGAGAATTTCCGCTTTCTTTTCTAAGGTTGATTCTATCTTCAATATTTTTAGCGGCTCTGTAGCAAGCTGCTTCATCTGCATAAACTGCAGTAGCCATTTCTGCAAATTTCTGCTGAATCGCTCCAAATTGAGATATTGGTGTGTTGAATTGAACGCGGTCGTTGGCATATTTAATTGCTGAACCAATCACTCGACGTTGGGCATCAAGACAAGCTGCAGCTAATTTGATTCGACCTACATTTAAGGCGTTCATCGCAATTTTAAAACCGCCATTTCTTTCGCCTAATAAATTTTCTACTGGTACTTTAGTTTCATTAAAAAACACTTGACGTGTTGACGATGAATGAATGCCGAGTTTCTTTTCTTCATCACCTAGAGAAATTCCGTTTTCTAAATCTTTTTCAACGATAAACCCTGTGATGTTTTTATCGTCTTCTATTCTTGCAAACACGATAAACAAGTCGCAAAATCCAGCATTTGAAATCCACATTTTTTGACCAGAAATCTTGTAGTATTTACCATCATCAGATAAAACGGCTTTGGTTTTTCCAGAATTGGCATCTGATCCAGCGTCAGGCTCGGTTAAGCAATAAGCTCCAAACCATTCACCAGTAGCGAGTTTTGGGATATACTTTTTTTTCTGCTCTTCTGTGCCATAGAGTAAAATAGGTAGAGTGCCAATGCCAGTATGTGCTCCAAAAGCTGTGGCTATTGAACCCGTTGCTCCAGAAATATAATCACATACCAACATTGTAGAGACAAAATCCATTCCTAGACCGTCATATTCTTCTGGAACAGCTACACCAAGAAAACCGAGTTCACCGGCTTTGTTCATAATTTCTTCGGTGAGAGCGTAGTTTTTCTTTTCAAATTCTTCTTTTTTAGGCCAAATTTCTCTGTCCACAAATTCTTTGATGCTGTCGCGCATCATTTTTTGCTCTTCTGAAAAATCTTCTGGTGTGAAGATATCTTCTGCCTTTGTATCCTTAACGATAAATTGACCGCCACGAATCATTTCATTTTGTTTTTCTGTTGTTTTCATAATCCTCTTATTAGCCTCTCCCCAACCCTCTCCAAAGGAGAGGTAGAAAAGAGAATGTTTAATTATACTTTATTTTAAATTCATTTTATTATACACATTATCCTTAGTTCCTCCCCTTAGAGGAGGCTAGGTGAGGTTTTTTTAATACACTTCATAAACCCCAGCTGCACCTTGCCCAGTTCCGACACACATTGTTACCATAGCGTGTTTGTTTTTAAGGTTTCGTTTTTTCATTTCATCAAATATTTGAACGGATAATTTTCCGCCAGTGCAACCCAACGGATGACCTAATGCTATGGCACCACCGTTCACATTTAAAATGTCTGGATTGATATCTAATTCTCTTCTAACGGCTATCGATTGAGATGCAAAAGCTTCGTTGAGTTCAATCAATTCCATATCCTTGAGCTTTAGTCCTGCTTGTTCTAAAGCTTTAGGAATGGCTTTTATTGGACCAATACCCATTATGCGTGGTTCTACACCAGCTGCTGCATAGCTTACCAATCTCGCTACAGGTTCAAGATTGAGTTCTTTAAGCATTTCTTCGCTCATAACCATTACAAAAGCTGCACCGTCGCTCATTTGAGATGAATTACCTGCAGTTACGCTTCCGCCTTCAGCAAATACAGGACGAAGTTTGTTTAAGACTTCAATTGAAGTATCAGCTCGTGGGCCTTGGTCTTGGTCAACGGTGTAAGTTTTTGTTTGCTTTTTATTAGACTCATCCACAAATATTTCTTCAACTTCAATCGGCACAATTTGATCTTTGAAACGGTTTTCTTTTTGAGCCTTAATGGCTTTTTGATGGGATTGAAATGCAAATTCGTTTTGGTCTTCTTTTGAAACTTTATATTCATTGGCAACGGCTTCTGCAGTTAAACCCATTCCCCAATAATAACTTTCGTGACCTTGTTTTGCAGCTTCATAATTTGGCACTGGTTTATAACCACCCATAGGAATGTAACTCATACTTTCTGCACCACCTGCGATGATACAATCAGCCATTCCTGTTTGGATTTTTGCTGATGCGATGGCTATAGATTCGAGTCCTGATGCACAATACCGATTGATGGTTACGCCTGGAACTTCTTCAGTCTTTAATCCCATAAGAGAAATTAATCGCCCAACATTTAATCCTTGTTCGGCTTCGGGCATTGCATTACCGACAATGACGTCGTCAATACGAGATTTGTCAAATTCTGGAAGTTGCTTCATCATATAATTGATGGTTTCAGCGGCCAAATCGTCTGGTCGCTTAAATCTAAATACACCTTTTGGTGCTTTACCAACTGCTGTTCTGTATGCTTTTACTATATATGCTGTTTTCATAGGAAGCCCCCTAACCCCCAAAAGGGGGAATTTACCTACAGGGGGTTAAATAGGTTTTTAATCATTATTATACAATTTTTCAAATACTCAAACATTTAAATCTTATTTAATTCCCCCTTTGGGGGTTAGGGGGCACTTAATTTCTAAGCGGTTTCCCGTTGTTAATCATATGTTGTAAACGTTCTAATGTTTTTCGTTCGCCACAAAGCGATAAAAAGGCTTCGCGTTCAAGGTCTAATAAATATTGCTCTGACACGTAATTGGCTTCTGACAAGTCTCCACCAGACATTACATAAGCCAGTTTATTGGCTATTTTTTGGTCATATTCGCTGATATAATGACCAGCTTTCATTTGATCGGTACCGACTAAAAATGCCCCTAGAGCTTGACGACCAAGCACTTTAATATCATTGGTTTTTACTGGTTGAGAATAGCCATTATCAGCCATTAATCTGGCGTGTTGCTTAGCAATAGCAAGTTGTCTATCTCTACTGACTACGACGATATCTTTGCCTTGTTCCAAAATGTTTAAGTCATAAGCTTCATGAGCAGATTTGGAGACTTTTGCCATACCGATAGTGAGAAAATTTTCTCTTAATCGATTGACTTCAACATCGTCTTTTTTATAGGTTTTGGCGGCACGACGTGTCATTTCTTTTGAGCCACCGCCACCAGGAATGACACCAACGCCAAATTCTACCAAACCGATATAAGTTTCAGCGTGAGCTACAACTTTATCGGCGTGCATTGATAATTCACAACCACCGCCGAGAGCCATTTGATGTGGGGCAGCCACCGTTGGAATAGATGAATATCGCATACGCATCATTGTATCTTGAAAATATTTTATAGCACCATTGAGTTCTTCATATTCTTGTTCTACGGCAAACATAAAAATCATTCCAATATCAGCACCAACTGAAAAATTTTGTCCATTGTTAGAAATCACAACACCGTCGTATTCTTTTTCAGCTATATCCATTGCCGTATTGATACCATTCAAGACATCGGCACCTATGGAATTCATCTTACTGCGAAATTCTATATTCAAAATCCCATCGCCTAAATCTGTAGCAACTAAATCTTTGTTGCTCCAAACTTCTTGGCTTTCGCGAATATTATCTAAAATAATGAACGCATCTTGACCAGGTATTTTGACGTGTTCTTTTTTATCAATGTCATAAAAATAGGTTGCACCATTTTTAACTGAATAGAAACTTTGGGCATTATCAGTAGCTAATTCTGAAATCCAATCTGCAATGTCGTAACCTTCATCTTTCATCAGTTGAATGCCTTTTTCTAAACCTATGGCATCCCAAATTTCAAATGGACCGTGCTGCCAACCAAAGCCAGCTTTCATTGCATCGTCAATTTTGTATAAGGCGTCTGTGATTTCAGGAATCCTATATTGGACATATGCAAATAAGGCAGCGAAATTTTTTCTGTAAAATTCACCTGCTTTATCTTCACCTTCAATTAAAATAGAAAAACGTTTGGCAACGTCATCAACTGATTTTGTTTTGTCTAAAGTTGAAAATTTTGCACGTTGTTTTTCTCGATATTCTAATGAATTTAAATCTAAAGATTTGATTTCACTTGAACCGTCTTTATTTTTTATTTTCTTATAAAATCCTTGGCCTGTTTTACTGCCATACCATTTGTTTTCCATCATTTTTTTGATAAAATCTGGAAGTTTGAACAATTCGTGACGTTCATCTTTGGGTACGTTTTCATACAAACCATCAGCGACGTGAACTAATGTATCTAAACCGACGACATCAACAGTTCTAAACGTAGCTGATTTGGGTCTGCCGATGACTGGTCCAGTGAGTTTATCGACTTCTTCTATGGTCATATCCATATCTTTTACCATATGAAATAAGCTCATAATGCTGAAAATACCAACGCGATTTCCGATAAATGCTGGTGTGTCTTTGGCAATAACCGTGGTTTTACCAAGGAATTTTTCGCCGTATTCGTTTAAAAACTCTAAGACTTCTTTGGAAGTATCTGGTCCAGGTATGATTTCTAAAAGTTTAAGATATCGTGGCGGATTAAAAAAGTGCGTGCCACAGAAGTGTTTTTTAAAGTCATCACTTCTGTCTTTTGCCATAAATTTGATAGGAATACCTGAGGTGTTTGATGAAATGATGGTTCCTGGTGTTCTGTGTTTTTCAAGGTTTTCAAAAACTTGTTGCTTGATGTCTAAACGCTCAACTACCACTTCAATGATCCAATCTACATCTTTCACTTTGGCAATGTCGTCTTCGAGATTACCTGTTGTGATGCGGTTGGCAAAATCTTTATGATAAATTGGTGATGGGTTTGACTTCAATGAATTTTGTAGAGCGTCGTTGACAATTCTGTTTCTTACGACTTTGTCTTCAAGGGTTTTGCCTTGCTTTTTTTCTTTGTCGTTGAGTTCGCGTGGAACGATATCGAGTAGTAAAACTTCTACGCCAATATTGGCAAAATGGCAAGCAATACCGCTACCCATAATTCCTGAACCAATAACTGCTACTTTATTAATGCGTCGTTTCATGTGTTTATTTTTAAGTCGAAATTGTTTTGGTTTGATTATATATTTTTCGATTAGATATCATATCTATAATCGTGTTAGCAACTTCTATAAATGTTTTTAAGTCATTTTCACTTATGTTTTCTCTTACTTTTTGATCGAAAGTTAGAACCACTTCTTTGGAATATTCTCTCATTTCTTTACCAAATTCTGTGAGGCAAATTAGAATGCTTCGACCGTCTTCTGGGTTGGGTTTTCTTTCGATAAGATTTTTGTCTTCCATTGTTTTTAGTGTTCTTGATAATGATGTGGCTTCCATGCCCATTTTTGGTCCTAAGGAGGTTGATGGTGTGCCATCTTCAGGGTCTATATTGAGCAAAACAAAACCAGTTGCCATAGTTGAACCTTTTTTGCCTGCTTCTTCGTTATACATTTTTGCTACGGCAATCCAAGTTGCTCTTAAAACATAATCAATGGTCTTATCTCTCATTTTATTTTATATGTTCAAATGTAATAAAAATTTATTATGCACGCATAACAAATTTGTAAATTTATTGTTAATTGATTTTAAATTCTAATAATGTTGGTGTTAAACGAATTTTGTTTTTTAATGCCACTAATGCACTAATGTTTTTGTCGAATGAATTGTGTTTTTTAATGCCACTAATGCACTAATGTTTTTGTCGAATGAATTGTGTTTTTTAATGCCACTAATACACTAATGTTGATGTAAAATGAATTGTTTTTTTTAATGCCACTAATGCACTAATGTTGATGTAAAATGAATTGTTTTTTTTAATGCCACTAATGCACTAATGGTGATGTAAAATGAATTGTGTTTTTTAATGCCACTAATGCACTAATGGTGATGTAAAATGAATTGTGTTTTTTAATGCCACTAATGCACTAATGTTGATGTAAAATGAATTGTGTTTTTTAATGCCACTAATGCACTAATGTTTTTGTCGAATGAATTGTGTGTTTTTACGAAAGTTGTGATGGCTTAGGGGTTTCTGATGAAATGTTAATTATAAAAATTTGTCGGGACAAGATGTACGATATGGGAATATAGCGATAACCCAGTTCGAAGCCCAAAACAATTATGCTATTAAGGTCTAAACATTTGCCAATCGAGTTTGATAGAAAACACATTGGAATAGAGACCGACGCTTTGATCGCCAATGTCGGTGAAAGCGTAGTCAATTTGGATGCCTTTGTATTTGAAACCGACGCCAAAATTGGGCTGAAATCCGATGTCTTCTGAGCCGTCGAGTTGTTTGACGTTTTGAAAATTACCTACACCACCACGGAGAAAAACCATACCAGTATAGTCGGCTTCGAAGCCAAATGCTGGGGTTGCACTTGCGGTTGATGTGGAAAAAATATCATTAGTTTCAGCAAATCTAACATCGAGGTTGAGGGCGGTTTTGAGACCAAAATCTCTGTTGATTTCAAACTGACGTGCCATTCCCATTTGTAGTTTTGGAAGGGTAATTTCTGTATCTTCGGGCAACTCTTGGTTTTGACCTGCAACGGCATTTTGGATTGTAGCGAATTCATCTTCGTCGATGGTCCATGTGTTGTAGGTAGTTGTGATGTCACGAGCCATAAAGCCAAACTCCCATTGTTTTGATGAGAATTGCACACCGACATCAAAGCCGAATCCCCAAGCTGTGGCAAAATCGCCAATAACTCGTCTTATGACCTTGGCATTTACACCATAACTGAGTCCTTGTATGGGTAAGTGTCTGGCATAGGAAATGGTGAATGCATAATCTGCTGTTGAAAATAAACTGATACGGTCATAGTCTATATTGCCTTGCTGATCAATGAGTTGTGTGGTGTTCAATATATCGTCAACACCAAAACGGATAATGCTAAAACCAATGGCACTTCTGCTATCCAGAGGCTTGGCACCAGCAATGTAGTCGTAATTAGCGATGTTGGCAAAATAACTGGAATGCATAGCTGAAAATTGCCAGTCTTCAAGATGAATGAGTCCAGCGGGATTCCAATAAACAGCGTTGACATCTTTGGATGTTGCGGTTACAGCGTTGGCCATACCAAAGGCGGCTGCATCGACACCTATGTTTAAAAATTCGTTGGAATATTTACGGGTTTGTGCCTGAAGTGCGAGTGATGTCAATAGAAATAAAATAATTACGCCTTTCAACTGAAACAATTTTTTTTTGACAAATATCTTTAATTATATGGTATATAAAACTTATTTTGGTCAATCATATTGCATTTAGTTGATATTTATGCTCTAAAAATAACAAAATCAGAATTTTGAAAGCTTTTATACCGAATTTTATTACGTTATTAAATTTGTTGATGGGTTGCATAGGAATTTATTTTGCGATGAAAGGCGAGTTGATTTTTGCTGCATATTGTTCTGCACTTGGTATTTTCTTTGATTTTTTTGATGGGTTAGTAGCAAGATTATTAAAAGTGAGTAGTGAATTAGGCAAACAACTTGACTCATTGGCTGATTTGGTTACGAGCGGTGTTGTGCCATCTTTGGTGGTTTTTCAATTATTCAGAAAAGATCTCATCGGATTAGGTTCATTCCACATTTCAATTAATGAGCAAACACCTTGGTTTGCTTTTACAGCCTTTGCTATTACATTAGGTTCAGCATATAGGCTTGCTAAGTTCAATATTGATAGCAATCAAACTGATAAATTTATAGGATTACCAACGCCTGCAAATGCGATTTTGATTTTGAGTTTGCCTTTTATTTTGAATTATGAGCAAATCGACTGGATAGATGAGTTAATTTTAGATGATATGTTTTTAATTGGGCTGAGTTTGGTTAGTGTCGTTTTGCTTAATATGAAAGTAGAATTGTTTTCATTGAAGTTGAAGTCATTTCGGTTTTCTGAAAACAAGGTTGTATTTGTGTTTTTGATGGTGTCTTTGGTATTACTGGTTTTATTGAAATTTCTATCAATACCGCTTATTATTCTATCCTATATTTTAGTTTCGATTTTATTCAAAAAAAATACAGCTAAGCATTAACTTAGCCGTATTCTAATAAAATAATCAATTAATTTGATTTTATTTATTTTGTTTATGTAAGTGCACATCCATTTGAGGGAAAGGGATATTGAGTCCTTCTTTAGCAAACTCATTATAAACTTTTTCGTTCAAATCAAAATAAACAGGCCAGAGATCTGCAGCTTTAGACCAAGTTCTCACTACGATATTGACAGAGCTATCTCCAAGTGAATGTAGTGCTAAGAAAGGCTCTGGATCTTTGTAAATTCTATCGTCTTCTTCGATTAATTTTTTGATAACTTTTTTAGCCTTTGCTACATCATCGCCATACGCGATGCCAAATTTCCATTCATTTCTTCTATCTTCTTGTTGGGATAAGTTAGTCATATCTGAATTTGCGAGAGCTCCATTAGGGATATAAACTACTTTTTTGTCAAAGGTATGAATGATTGTATAAAAAATTTGTATTTCTTGAATTATGCCTAAATAACCCTTAGCATCGACTACATCTCCAACTTTAAATGGGCGAAGAATTAAAAGGACAACTCCACCAGCAAAGTTTTGTAGCGTACCTTGCAAGGAGAGACCAATAGCAAGACCTGCAGCACCAAGTATAGCAACAAAGGAAGTTGCTTCTACTCCAACCATTCCAATTACACTTATAAAAAGAATAATTTTGAGTAAAACAGAGGTAATTGTTGATAAAAAAGGCACAAGACTCTCATCAATTTTTCTTTTTACCATAGTTTTCCTTACTGCTTTCACAATAATTTTGATGAGCCAAAGCCCTACAACAAGTGTAATAATTGCACCTAATACTTTGGGTGCATAGGATATTAATAGATCAACAAATTGGTCTAAGTGCTTTTCCATATTTTAATTATTAGTTTGAATGTTAAAGTACAAATTTAATTTATTTTGATTTTTTAATTCAGGTTTTTTTAATCATAATGATATAAAATTGTTTTCTGCAAAATAGTGAATAAAAATATTTAACCCTTTTTTGGTCCACCATTCGTGATTTCTTGGCTTGCGTAAGGTTCAAATTTTTTAAAGTTTTTGACAAATGAATCTGCAAGTTGTTTAGCTTTTTTATCATAAGCTTCTTTATCTACCCAAGTATCTTTTGGGTTAAGTACTTCAGGTGGTACGTTAGGGCAAGTTTTTGGCATTTGTAAACCAAAAATATCATGTTCTTTATAATTTACATTATCCAATTGATTTTCCATGGCGGCAGAAATCATAGCTCTGGTATATTTGAGTTTCATTCTGCTTCCAGTGCCGTAAGCACCTCCTGTCCAACCTGTGTTAATGAGCCAAACGTTAACCTTGGCATCTTGCATTTTTTGACTTAGCATTTCTGCGTATCGTGTTGGATGAATGGGCATAAAAGGTGCTCCAAAACATGCTGAAAAACTTGGTACAGGCTCATCAATGCCAGCTTCTGTACCAGCAACTTTTGCCGTGTAACCACTTATAAAATGATAAGCAGCTTGACCTGGTGTTAATTTGCTTATTGGAGGTAAAACCCCAAAAGCATCAGCGGTTAAGAAAAATATATTTTTAGGATTATGGCCAACTCCTGAAAACTCTGCGTTTTCAATAAAATCAATAGGATAGCTAACACGGGTATTTTGAGTTATGCTATCATCTTCATAATCTACATCGCCATTATCTTTAAGGACAACATTTTCTAAAATAGCTCCTTTTTTAATAGCTCCAAATATTTCTGGTTCATTCTCTTCTGTTAAATTAATGACTTTTGCATAACATCCACCTTCAAAATTAAAGATTGTATTTTCATTTGTCCAGCCATGTTCATCATCACCAATTAGTTTTCTATTGGTGTCAGCAGAGAGTGTAGTTTTGCCCGTTCCAGAAAGACCAAAGAAAATAGCTGTATCACCATCACGACCTAGATTAGCAGAACAATGCATTGGCAGGGCGTTTTTTTGAACAGGTAATATAAAATTTAAAGCTGAGAAAATTCCTTTTTTAATCTCGCCTGTGTAGCCTGTACCACCAATGATAACAATCTTTTTAGTGAAATTTAGAATCGCAAAATTTTCTTGACGTGTACCATCAACTTTTGGATCAGCTTTAAAACCAGGTGCATTGATTACAAGCCAATCTGGATTAAAGCTATTTAGATCCTCTTTAGTAGGTCTAATAAACATATTGTAGCAAAACATATTGCTCCACGGATATTCGTTGATGTGTCTGATTCCAATTTTATAATTGTCATCAGCACAAGCAAATGCATCTCTAGCGTAAACCTCTTTGCCAGATAAATAAGCCGTTATCTTTTTATAAAGTTGGTCAAATTTGTTTTTGTCAAAAGGGATATTGATGTCGCCCCACCAAATTTCGTCTGTTGTGATGTCATCTTTTACGATAAAGCGGTCTTTGGGAGAACGCCCTGTAAATTTACCTGTGTTTATTTTTAACGCACCATTACTTGCCTCTTCACCTAAACCTTTTTCTAAAGTGATTTGATGAAGCTTTTGTGGTGAGAGTTGATAATTAACTTTAGCATGTTTAATGCCATAAGACTCAAGAGAAATGGTTTTGAGAGTTTGTGAAATAGAATCCATAATTTTAGATTTAATTCTAAACAAATTTAAAGAGATTCTTTAATAAAAAAATTGATTTACTGTTATATTTTTAATTTTTCTTTAAAAAACTGATAATCATCAATATCCAACCTAGTATCATTAAACTTCCACCTATTGGGGTTAGAAAGGCGAATTTTGTGAAATCAAAATTGTAAAGCTCATTTGTTGCTAACCCATAGATAGAAAAAGAGAAAAAGATAATTCCAAAACACAACAAGTAAAAAATTGCTTTTTGGTATTTAGCATTTTTACCTAAGGCAAAACTCAAAATTAGCATCAACAAAGCATGGTACATCTGATATTTTACTCCTGTTTCAAAACTCTGCAACTGATCAACACTTAAAACATCTGATAATCCGTGCGTACCAAAAGCTCCAATGATTACAGCCAATAATCCAAAAAAAGCTCCAAATATTTTAAAATTATCTCTCATGTGTTTAAATTTTTATTTCTTCTAAAATCAATTAGAAAGAACATGCACCTTAGTATGAATAATTGTTGGTATTTATGATGTTTTACAATTTTAGATTTAAACAAATATAAACAAAGTGGTTTGATTGCCATGTCAAAACATCAAAAGTAAAATTGAAAAGTGATAAGAGATAGTGATTTATATTTGAATTATTTTTACATCAATGGCTAAATATTTTTAATAATATTGGCGGCTTGTTCTAAAGTTTCATCGGTTTTTGCAAAACAAAATCTAATATAACCTTGCTGAATATTTTTATGATTAAACACAGAAACTGGAATAGTTGCTAATTTATGAGTTTTGATCAGTTCTATGCAAAATTCATTGTCGGGCAAATCTGATATTTCTGTGTAATCTGCCAATTGAAAATATGTCCCTTGTGTAGGTACACATTTAAACCGAGAGTTTTTAATAAGACTTAAAAACCTATCGCGTTTTTGTTGGTAAAATTTAGATAAATTCAAATAATGTTCAGGTTGATCTAAAATCTTACTTAAGGCAAATTGCAAAGGGTGATTAACGCAAAACACATTGTATTGATGCACTTTTCTAAATTCTTTCATCATAGCTTTGGGAGCAACAGCATAACCTAATTTCCAACCTGTTACATGATAGGTTTTTCCAAAAGAAAAGGTCACTATGCTACGTGCTGCTAGTTCTTCTTCTTTACAAATGCTGTGATGTTTTCTGTCATCAAACACCATATGCTCGTAAACTTCATCGCTTAAAATATAGGTTGAAGTATCTTTAACAACGGCTTTTAATTGCTTAAAATCTTCTTCGGTCCATACATAACCTGTTGGATTATGTGGAGTGTTGATAATAATAAGCTTGGTATTGTCAGAAATCAAATCTTTAACCTTATCCCAAGGTATTTTATATTCAGGTGCATCCAATTGAATAGGTTTTACAATGCCACCATATAGTTCTACCGCTGGTTCATAGCAGTCATAAGCAGGTTTAAACACAATGACTTCATCGTCTCGATGCACTAATGCAGAAATAGCAGTAAAAATAGCTTGCGTCGCTCCTGCGGTGATAGTAATTTCACTTTTCCAATCGTAACGATGATGGTATAGGTTGTAAAATTTGTCGGATAATTTTTGTCGTAGCTCAGGTAAACCACCCAAAGGAGCATATTGATTTCTGTGAGAGTTTAAAGCATCTTCACTATATTTTATGAGTTCTTTGTCAGGCATAAAATTAGGAAAACCTTGAGACAAATTAATGGCTTGATGCTCTTGTGCTAATTGACTCATTTTGGTAAAAATAGTCCTTCCGATATGAGGTAATTTAGACTTGAGTTGATGCATGAAAATTTTATTTTATCTAAGTTAGTGTATTTTAAACTACTTCTTTATGATGGATTGCAATGTAGCTTGTTTTAAATTCTTCATAATTTTGGTGTCTATACGGTTGCATTACAATAACGTGAGTTCGATATAAATTCCAATAAAATATATTCATATAAAATACAGATATTTAATCATTTGTCATGTCGATAGATCGAAGCATGAGCGTCGAGACATCTCAGTAGGATGAGATTTCTCCTCATTCTTTGTTACCAATGACAAAATTTGCTAACAAAAATATGTAATCATCTGATTTACAGCTTTCAATAAATCGAACTCGCGTTACAATAATCATAAATCATATTAAAAAAAGATAATTATATAGCTGCAAATTGAAATAAATATAAGGGTTTTAGAACAATTTAAAGGGCAAAATACACAAAACTTTATCAAAGAACTTCCTACTGATAAAGCTTGCAAAGCTTATTTGGCAAAAACAAAATGGATTGCAAAGAATTGCCGAGAAACTGTTGAAACTATCAAATCAAAAAGCAAATAAAAAACCTCAAAGATTTAATATAAACTCAATACAGAATTAGATCTAAATCTTTGAAGTCAATTATGTTTTCTATGTGAACTATCTATCCAGCCATAGAAGCCGATAAATATTCTCTATTCATTCGGGCAATATTTTCAAGAGAAATACCTTTTGGACATTCAATTTCGCATGCACCTGTGTTGGTGCAATTCCCAAATCCTTCTTTATCCATTTGATTCACCATATGCATCACACGGTCAGTAGCTTCAATTTCACCTTGTGGTAAAAGTGCAAATTGTGATACCTTAGCCGAAGTAAACAGCATTGCTGAAGCATTTTTACAAGCAGCAACACAAGCCCCACAACCAATACAAGTTGCAGCATCAAAAGACATATCGGCTTTTTCTTTTTCTATTGGGATGGTGTTGGCATCAATGGTGTTTCCAGAAGTATTGACAGAGATAAATCCGCCTGCTTGTTGTATGCGATCAAACGCAGAACGGTCAACAATTAAATCTTTTATAACAGGAAAGGCTTTGGCTCTAAAGGGTTCAATCACAATAGTATCACCGTCATTAAACCGACGCATATGCAATTGACAAGTCGTAATACGTCTATCTGGTCCGTGAGGTTCACCGTTGATTTGCAAAGAGCAAGTTCCACAAATCCCTTCACGGCAGTCGTGGTCAAATTCTACAGGTTCTTTGTCTTCTCTTACTAAATTGTCATTTAATACATCCAGCATTTCAAGGAAAGACATGTCGCCTTCAATACCATCAATATTATAGGTCTCAAAACGACCTTTTGCACTTGAGTTTTCCTGTCTCCATATTTTCAGTGTAAGTTTCATTTCAATACAATTTTTTGGTTATTTATAACTTCTCGTTTTGAGTTCAATATTTTCATAAACTAATTGTTCTTTATGCAGAATGGCATCTTTAGGCTCACCTTTATATTCCCAAGCGGCAACATATCTAAAGTTTTCATCATCTCTTAGGGCTTCGCCATCTTCGGTTTGGTATTCATCTCTAAAGTGTCCACCGCAAGATTCATTTCTATGTAGAGCATCTTTAGCAAACAATTCTCCTAATTCTAAGAAATCGGCTACACGAGCTGCTTTTTCTAATTCAGCATTTTTAGAATCTACTTTGCCTGGCACTCTAACCTTGCTATAAAATTCTTCTCTCAATTCTGCTATTTCTTTAATGGCTGATTTTAAATCTTTTTCATTCCTTGCCATACCGCATTTGTTCCACATAATTTTACCCAGTTTTTTATGGAAATCATCAACTGGTGTATCACCTTTAATATCAATTAATTTTTGTAATAGAGTTTTTACAGCATTTTCTGCTTCATCAAAGGCTTTATGATCAGTTGGTATTGGTCCAGTTCTAATGTCGTCAGACAGGTAATCGCCAATGGTGTACGGTAAAACAAAATAACCATCAGCCAAACCTTGCATTAAGGCTGACGCCCCAAGTCGGTTAGCACCGTGATCTGAAAAATTAGCTTCACCAGCAGCATAGCAACCTGGAATGGTGGTCATCAAATTGTAATCTACCCAAAGTCCGCCCATTGTGTAGTGAACCGCTGGATAAATCATCATTGGGGTTTCGTATGGATTTTGGTCAATGATTTTTTCATACATTTCAAATAAATTACCATATTTATCTTCAATAGCTTCATCGCCAAATTTCTTAATTTGTTCTTTTGTTGGATTTTCAATACCAGAGCTAAAAGCTTTTTCCTTGCCGTATCGCTCAATAGCTGAAGCGAAATCGAGATAGACTGCTTCACCTGTTTTATTGATACCAAATCCAGCATCACAACGCTCTTTGGCAGCTCTTGACGCCACATCACGTGGCACTAAGTTACCAAACGCAGGATATCGTCTTTCAAGATAATAATCTCTGTCTTCTTCTGGAATTTCAGTGGGTTTGAGTTTTCCTGCCCTAATGGCTTCAGCGTCTTCTTTTTTGGCAGGTACCCAAATTCGACCGTCATTTCTTAACGATTCTGACATTAAAGTCAATTTAGATTGCAATTCACCAGAAACGGGAATACAAGTTGGGTGAATTTGTGTAAAACACGGATTAGCAAAAAATGCACCTTTTTTATGGGCACGCCAAGCGGCTGTAACATTGCTTCCCATGGCATTGGTCGATAAAAAGAAAACATTGCCATAACCACCAGAAGCCAAAACTACGGCGTGAGCCGAATGTCTTTCTATTTTGCCACTAATCATATCTCGGGCAATAATTCCTCTTGCTTTGCCGTCAATCAAAACCACATCCATCATTTCGTGGCGTGTATAGGATTTTATTTTTCCGCGATTAATTTGTCTGTTCATCGCAGAATACGCACCGAGTAAAAGTTGTTGACCTGTTTGTCCTTTAGCATAAAATGTTCTGGATACCAAAACCCCACCAAAAGAGCGGTTGTCTAGCAAGCCACCATATTCTCTAGCAAATGGCACACCTTGAGCAACACATTGGTCGATAATGTTTCCTGAGACTTCAGCGAGTCTATAAACATTAGCTTCGCGAGAACGGTAGTCTCCACCTTTTACAGTATCATAAAACAATCTGTAATCAGAATCGCCATCGCCTTGATAGTTTTTTGAAGCATTGATTCCTCCTTGAGCGGCAATAGAATGTGCTCTTCGTGGTGAATCTTGAAAGCAAAAGGTTTTAACATTGTAACCCAATTCGGCTAATGTTGCAGCAGCAGAAGCCCCAGCCAGACCTGTTCCTACAACAATGATATCAATCTTTCGCTTGTTAGCAGGATTGACAAGGTTGATGTCGTTTTTATGTTTGGTCCATTTTTCAGCAAGTGGGCCTTTTGGTATTTTGGCATCTAATTTTGACATAATCTAAAATTATAAATGTGTTACGTAATGATATATAGCAATAAAAGCAAACCCCAGTGGAATGACAATAGCAAAAGCTTTGGTAAAAGATTTTAAGCCTTTAGAATACTTATTGTTAAAACCCACAGATTGAAAAGATGATGAAAAGCCGTGCAAAAGGTGAAATATCAAGAAAATAAAAGCTAAAACATAAATTCCAGTTCTTACAGGATGTCCTGCAAATTTAGCAACGGTTTCTCCATAATATCTCAAATCACCATTGTGCATACCAGACATATCGCCTTCAACATATTTGGTTACAATTTCTGGTATCCAAAAATCGTAAAAATGCAAACCTAAAAAGAGTAAGATTACAACCCCAGAAATAATCATATTTCTAGAAAACCAGCTGGAGTTGGTCGATCCTTTATACTGTGAATAACCAACAGAACCTCGAGCTTTTCTGTTTTGAATTTCTAAGACAAAACCCAACACAAAGTGTAAAATAACCCCAAATATCAAAATAGGTTGCAAAACCCATTGGACCAAAATATTGGTTCCCATAAAGTGAGACCATTCATTAAAAGTGTCTGGATTGATAACCGAAGTAATATTGATAGTGAAATGTTGAGCTAAAAAAAGCACTAAAAACAAACCTGATAAAGCCATGGCAAATTTTCTGGCAATTGAAGACTTGATAATTCCTCCCATTATAAAATATTTTTATTTGACATCAAAAATAAGTTTAAATGCATTATTTGCCAACTTTAGAGTTGTTTTTAAATTTAATTTAGAATTGATTTAAACGCAAAAGGGATTTCTGAAAATATATTTTAAAATTTTGTTATTCTTTTGTTTTCAATAATTTATAATGATACTTTAGAAAAAAAAAGAAATATGTCAGCATTAAATGTAACACAAAAATTAATAGAATCTCATCTTATTGAAGGCGAGTTAAAGCCTGGAAACGAAATTGGATTAAAAATAGATCATGCTTTATTGCAAGATGCTACAGGCACATTGGTTCAACTTGAGCTTGAAGCGATGAATTTAGATCGTGCTAAAACCGAAGTAGCAGTGCAATATGTAGATCATAATCTTTTACAAACCGATTTTAAAAATGCAGATGATCATAGATTTTTAAAATCAGCTGCCCAACGATTTGGTTTGTGGTTTAGTCGCCCTGGTAATGGTGTTAGCCATCCCGTTCATATGGAAAGATTTGGCAAGCCAGGCAAAACTATGGTAGGTTCAGACTCGCATACTTGTGCCGCGGGTTCATTAGGGATGTTAGCTATAGGAACTGGTGGACTTGATGTGGCTACTGCCATTGCAGGAAAACCTTATTATGTAAAAATGCCTGAAGTGATGGGCGTAAAATTAACTGGAAAATTACCAGATTGGGTGAGTGCAAAAGATGTGATTTTAGAAATGCTTCGCCGTTATGATGTCAAAGGTGGTGTTGGTAAAATTATTGAATATTACGGCGATGGATTAAAAGAATTAAGTGCCATGGATAGACATGTTATTGCCAATATGGGTGCTGAGCTTGGAGCCACTACAACGGTTTTTCCAAGTGATGAAGAAACAAAAAAGTTTTTAAAATCTCAAGAAAGAGAAGATGATTGGATTGAATTAAAAGCCGATGAAGGTTGCCAATATCAATATTATGAAGAAATTGTTTTGGACGATTTAGTCCCACTGATCGCTTTACCAACGAGTCCGGGCAATGTTGTCCCTGTTGAAGAAGTTGCTGGAAAACCTATCAGCCAAGTGGTTATTGGGTCGTCAGCCAATCCTGGTTTGCGTGATTTTTGGATAGCTGGAAAAATTGTGGAAGGTAAAAACGTGAGTCCAGAAGTGAGTTTTGACATCAACCCAACTTCTCGTCAAGTGATGCAAAATATGATTGAAAACAGAACTTTCGCAAATTTGATAACAGCAGGTGCTCGTTATCACCAATCGGGTTGTATGGGATGTATTGGCATGGGTCAAGCCCCAGCAAGTGGAACCATCAGTTTACGAACTATGCCGAGAAACTTCCCCGACAGAAGTGGTACAAAAGACGATCAAGTGCATTTGTGTAGTCCCGAGACCGCTGCAGCTTCGGCTTTAACTGGAAAAATAACCGACCCAAGAACTTTAGAACAATCTTATGGTATGTCTTATCCAAAATTTGAATATCCAACACACGAATTAATCAATCGTGAAATGCTTGTTGCACCAATTGATGATAATAAATCTGTTGAACTTGAAAAAGGCGAAAACATCAAAAGTTTACCTGAAATACCAAAATTAAAAGACAGCTATCGCGTTCCTGTTTTGCTAAAAATGGGCGACAATATCTCGACTGATGAAATTCTCAAAGCTGGTGCAGAAGTTTTGCCTTTTAGAAGTAATCTTCCTGAAATCAGTAAATATTCCTTTACGGTAATTGATGATACTTTTTACGACCGTGCTTTAGACGCCAAAGAAAGTCATGGTGGTCACGTTGTTGTGGCAAGCGAAAATTATGCCCAAGGCTCAAGTCGAGAACATGCAGCTTTAGCACCAAAATATTTGGGTCAAGTAGCCGTTTTAGCCAAAAATTATGCACGAATCGCATGGCAAAATATGATAAATTTTGGCATTTTACCCCTTGAATTTATAAACGAATCCGATTATGATAAAATTGAACAAGGTGACGAAATATCACTTGACAATTTGATTGAACAAGTAAAAAAAGGAGACCAAATCAATATCAAATTGATTAAAACTTCTGGTGAAGAAAAACATATAAAAGTAAAACACACCATGAGCGAAAGACAAATACAGGTTATGCTTAAAGGCGGTATTATCAATGATTTTAAGGAAAAATTAAATTAATGTTGGTTTGACTTAATAATTTTACGTAAGTTCGATTAATAACATATAATGGCTTTTGTCCTCATTATTTAATAGGAAATTTTCTATTGAATAATTCGGGTTAAATGATTTTATTTAATTTGCAAGGACTCAAAATGTTGTGATTTTCTTAGAGTAAAGATTTTTTCAATCCTTCAAAATGAAATATCCAAACATAGTTCCAAAAGGATTTAGTTTTGTTTCTTTTGACGTTTTCAAGCTTAAAGCTTTCTTCTACATCTTTATGTTTAACAAAAATGTTGCTGATCAAACTTGCAAAATTATTTTTGGAATCATCTTTTTTGAGAATGTTAAGTTTTAGTTGTTTATAAGCCATCTTAAAATCGCCATTGAGCTCAGAATTATTTCCATTGAAAGAGGTCCTTATTTCGTCTATTTGTCCGTCTAATTTCATCCGCATTGCAGGAGCAAAAAAGCTGTTAATGGATTTATCTTCAACTTTTTTTATAAGTGTAGAAAGATAGAAACGTTCATGATCTGGCACAAAACTTAAATTGAAGTAAATGTCAGACTGCTCTGTAAACTTAGCTTTTAATTTTGCTTTGATATCTGGATTTTCGTTTTTCAGAAAGTTATGCAGATTAACAACATCACCTTGAATTGCATTGAATTTGATAGTACCAGGTTCTCGATTTTTGTTCAACAACTCCTGATAAGTGAGATTCAAATCTAAAACCGAAAGGGAATCAATTTTTAGTTTCATTCCAAGCTCTCTTAAAGCCTTACTGTATAAAGGTTTTATAGTAGTGTCGTCAGCAATTGTTTTGTCTCTATAAATATTGAAGTTTGAACTATCGATTTGGATTTTCTTTGAAGTGATGTAAATAATACTGTCTTTCTTTTGAAAATTAAACTGAGAAAATTTTAAAAATTTTGTTTCTAAATCCATCAAATCTCTTTCAGTTTTGATATGATTGATGTAATCTGATTTTGAAAATTTAGGCTCTATTTTAAAGTTTGAAAGTTGTATTGAATGATTTTTAAAAGTAAACCTTTCAGATTTTAAAACATGTAAATCATCAAGGTCATAAAATAAAGAATCTGCTTCTGCCTGTAAACTTTTGTTTTCTAACCATTTGTAATTATCGATTAAAGGCATAGAAATATCTTTTACTTTTAAATCGATATGAGATGCTTCAAAAACAGTTTTGTCGCCATCTTCTAAGGTGATTTTTGCATTCTTCAAATTGATTTTTTCAATACTTATAATATCTAACTCTGAGTTGCTTTTGTTTTCTTTTTTTGAATTTGAAGATAAGTCAAATACTAAATCTAAACCTTCTGCATCAATAATTTCAATTTTGATTTCTTTGTGAATTAAATAATGAATTATGTCAACATTAATATCGATTTCTTTTATGCGAATTGTTTTGGCAATATCTATGAATTCAACATCTTCAAGATTCAAATTTCCAGAAAAACTGTTCACTTGAAAAGCACTGTAAGAAAAAGTTGAATTATCATTTAGCAGACCTTTTATTTTTTTTGAAACAAAGTAGTTAGCAGTAAAAAAACTTAAGACAAGGAATAGAATTATAAAGAAAAGATAACGTATAAATTTTTTCATTCATTTCAGATTAGAATGCTGAAATTACGTAAAATTTTTTAAATAAAACTTAAAAAATAATTCACCGTATGCACTTCTATGAAATCATAAAACATTTGTTAAGATAATGGAATTTAATACATTTGCGATATGCAAAAAAGATTTGTCATATTATTACTTTTACCCGTATTGTGTATAGGGCAAACCAACTTAGACTTTGGCATCAAAGTTTTTGAAAATAAAGAATATGCAAAGGCTCAATCTATCATTGAAGATATCGCTAAAAGCGAGCCAAACAATTATAAAGCTTATGAATATCTGGGCGATGCTTATGCCGCTCAACACCTATGGGATAAAGCTATAAATACTTTTGAATATTTGATTGACAAACAACCTGACAACGCCGATTATAATTACAAATACGGTGGATCAATTGGTATGAAAGCTAAAAGTTCAGATAAATTCACAGCTTTATTTTTACTCAACGATGTCAAGAAGTATTTAAAACGTTCTGCTGATTTAGACCCTAATCATATTGATGTGCGTTGGGCTTTACTTGAATTGTATTTAGAATTACCTGGCGTCATTGGTGGCAGCATTGATAAAGCCAAAAATTATGCTTCACAACTTCAAAATATCAGCCCAGTTGATGGAGCTTTAGCTTATGGCAGAATTGCAGATTATGAAAACGATTTTTATACTGCTGAAAAACACTTCAAAAAAGCAGTTGAAATTGGTGGTTCTAAAACTTGCTACAACAAATTAATAGATCTTTATGTTCAAAATAATCATTATGATAAAGCACTTTTGACAACCAAAGAAGCTATTCAAAATTTGAACCACATCGACTTTAATTACAGATTTGCAGCAATTGCTTTGCAAGCTAATTCAAACTCAAGTCAAGCTTTAAAAAATATTGATGTTTTTATTAAAAACCATAATTCATCACTGATTTCTTTAGACAAAGCTCTAATTTTGAAAGCAAAATTACACTACAGATTAGGTGATGTTGATGAAGCAAAATTTTGTTTGAATCAAGCTCTATCTGATAATCCAGATTCTATCCAAGCAAAAACAGAATTGAAACGCATACAGCAACTCTAATTCTTTATATTTGTTGTTTTAATTTTCAACAACTATGCATATTCATTTTATAGCCATTGGCGGAAGCGCTATGCACAATTTAGCCATTGCCTTAAAACTTAAAGGTGAAACTATAACTGGTAGCGATGATGACATTTTTGAACCTTCGTATTCAAGATTAAAGCAACACGATATTTTACCCCATCAAATGGGCTGGCATCCTGAGCAAATTTCAAATGAAATCGACTTAGTCATTCTTGGTATGCATGCCAAATCTGATAATCCCGAATTGTTGAAAGCTCAAGAATTAGGTTTAAAAATCTATTCGTATCCTGAATATTTATATGAACATTCTAAAAAGAAAACCCGCGTGGTTATTGCAGGTTCACATGGCAAAACCACAATCACTTCTATGATTTTGCACGTGTTGAATTATCACGAAAAACCTACTGATTTTATGGTTGGTGCTCAACTTGATGGGTTTGACAATATGGTGCATTTAACCGAAGAAAACGATTTTATATTGCTCGAAGGTGATGAATATTTGTCCTCTGCTATTGATCCTAAACCTAAATTTTTATGGTATCAACCCAATATTGCACTAATTAGCGGAATTGCATGGGATCACGTTAATGTTTTTCCGAATTTTGAAGTTTATAAAAACCAATTTGAAAAATTTGTAGAATCGATGACTAATGGTAGCACATTGGTGTATAATGAAGGAGACGATGTGTTAAAAGACATCGCTTTAAATGCGACAAAACCTACACGCAAACATGCCTATCATATTCCAGAGCATCATATAGAAGACGGCGTTACTTATCTTGAAACCAACGAAGGTCCGATGCCAATTGAGGTTTTTGGCGAGCATAATTTACAAAATATTGCTGGTGCCAAATGGATTTGCCAACATATGGGCGTCGATGAAGATGATTTTTATGAAGCCATTGCCAGTTTTAAAGGTGCATCAAAACGCTTAGAAGAAGTCATAAAAACACCGAGATGTCTAGTTTTTAAAGATTATGCTCACAGCCCGTCAAAAGTTGAAGCAACCACTAAGGCAGTAAAAGCACAATTTCCGAATAAAACTTTATTGGTGTGTTTTGAATTGCATACTTACAGCAGTTTAACAGCTTCTTTTTTAAAAGAATATCACAAAACTTTAGACAAAGCAGACGAAGTGGTGATTTTTTATTCAAAAAAAGCTTTGAAAATCAAACAAATGCCAGAGTTGACAAAAGAGCAAATTCAAGAGGCTTTTAACCGAGATGATTTAAGCGTTTATACCAATGCTGAAGATTTTAAAGCTTTTCTGAAAGCTAAACATTTTAACAATCATGTTTTGTTATTGATGAGTAGCGGGAATTATGGCGGATTAGATTTTGATGAATTGAAAGAGTGGGTTTGATATTTTTTTCACGCAGAGTCGCAAAGTTGATAAGGTTTTACTGAACTTTAATATTTTCACGCAGAGACGCAAAGTCGCTAAGAATTAGACAAAGTGCATAGAAAAAAACACTTATGAAAAATTCAATCCGATAAAATACTAAAAACTGCTGACTGCTCACTGAAAACTGCTAACTGTTCACTGAAAACTACCGACTACCAACTAAAGCCAAAATTCTTAAAAAGATAAATCAAATATGATTTCAAGGTTAGCTTTAACTTTATTGGCCTGTTTTTTGGGAAGTTGCCCTATTTTTTCGACTAATCTGTTATTATCAATAGCTCTTATCTGGTCAATCATAATATCTGATGGTTTTTTTAAATTGACGATATCTTTGCCGATATGAACTCTTAAAATGTCAACGTTTAATTTCACGTTTGTTGTCAATGGACATATTAGTGTGGAAGGATGTTTCAATTTGTTCAATAAATTAGACTGAATGATCAAAACTGGTCTTTTTTTGCCAGGTTCTGTGCCAATTCTTGGGTTTAAATCAGCAATCCAAATTTCAAATTGCTTAATTTCCATAATCTATATCCTCAAATTCTTTCAAAACGCTCATAGAATCTTCTCTGATCAATTTTGATTCTTTTTCCATTTTCTCTTCAATGAGTTTTCTTCGCTGAATTTTGTTATAATACTCAAGTGCTTCATTGATGTATCTATTTCTTGGCTTTTTTAGTTGTTCTAAGATTTTTTCAGTTTCGCCAAAAATTTCCTTATCTAATTTTAATGAGAGTGTTTTCATGCTTTTTATTTCAAATATATACTATTTTAATAAATAAAGTATATACTTTTAGTATGTTTATTCAATATTATAAAATTTATTTCACGCAAAGACGCAAAATCGCAGAGATTTTTGAGTAATGCACATAAAAAAACCCCCATGAAAAATTCAATCCGATAAAATACTGAAACTGCGACTGAAAACTGCTGACTACCAACTAAAGCCAAAATTCTTAAAAAGATAAATCAAATATGATTTCAAGGTTAGCTTTAACTTTATTGGCCTGTTTTTTGGGAAGTTGCCCTATTTTTTCGACTAATCTGTTATTATCAATAGCTCTTATCTGGTCAATCATAATATCTGATGGTTTTTTTAAATTGACGATATCTTTGCCGATATGAACTCTTAAAATGTCAACGTTTAATTTCACGTTTGTTGTCAATGGACATATTAGTGTGGAAGGATGTTTCAATTTGTTCAATAAATTAGACTGAATGATCAAAACTGGTCTTTTTTTGCCAGGTTCTGTGCCAATTCTTGGGTTTAAATCAGCAATCCAAATTTCAAATTGCTTAATTTCCATAATCTATATCCTCAAATTCTTTCAAAACGCTCATAGAATCTTCTCTGATCAATTTTGATTCTTTTTCCATTTTCTCTTCAATGAGTTTTCTTCGCTGAATTTTGTTATAATACTCAAGTGCTTCATTGATGTATCTATTTCTTGGCTTTTTTAGTTGTTCTAAGATTTTTTCAGTTTCGCCAAAAATTTCCTTATCTAATTTTAATGAGAGTGTTTTCATGCTTTTTATTTCAAATATATACTATTTTAATAAATAAAGTATATACTTTTAGTATGTTTATTCAATATTATAAAATTTATTTCACGCAAAGACGAAAAATCGCAAAGATTTTTGAGTAATGCACATAAAAAAACCCCCATGAAAAATTCAATCCGATAAAATACTGAAACTGCGACTGAAAACTGCTGACTGTTCACTGAAATTGAAAACTGTTCACTGAAAACTGCTGACTGCTCACTGAAAACTACCAACTACCGACTACCAACTAATAGCTAATTCAACATTGCCCAAAGTCTATCTTTTAAATCCTGCAAGCCTTGTTGAGCCACAGAAGAAATAAACAAATAGGGAATATCTTTAAAAGATTGCTTCAATTCGCTGTCTAATTCTTGTTGCAATTCTTGATCGAGCAAATCGCTTTTGGAAATGGCAATTAAACGGTCTTTGTCTAACAATTCTGGGTTGTAGCGTTTTAATTCATCGAGCAAAATATCGTATTCTTTTTTGATATTTTTGGCATCGGCTGGAATTAAAAACAGCAAAATAGAATTGCGTTCAATATGTCTTAAAAATCGATGTCCGAGGCCTTTTCCTTCGGCGGCACCTTCAATAATTCCAGGAATATCAGCAATCACAAAAGTTTTGAATTCTCTGTATTTAACGATGCCTAAATTGGGCTTGAGCGTTGTAAATTCATAATCGGCTATTTTGGGTTTTGCGGCAGTGATTACCGAAAGTAAAGTAGATTTGCCTGCATTTGGAAATCCAACCAAACCGACATCTGCCAAGACTTTCAGTTCTAAGGTAATGTCTTTTTCTTCGCCTTCCATGCCAGATTGGGCATAGCGTGGTGTTTGGTTGGTAGAGCTTTTATAATAAGTATTACCTAAACCACCTTGACCGCCTTTGGCGGCGATATATTCCTGCCCATCTTCAGTCAACTCTTTGATAACTTTTTGGGTTTCAGTGTCGCGAATCACAGTCCCGAGCGGAACTTCAATATATTGATCTTGGCCATCAGCACCAGTGCTGGTTTGTTTTCCTCCATTACCGCCGTGTTCAGCACGAATGTGGCGTTTAAATTTAAGGTGAAAAAGCGTCCATAAGTTTTTATTAGCTTTAACAATGACATGACCACCACGACCACCATTACCACCATCTGGACCGCCTTTTGGGATATACTTTTCTCGACGCAAATGTGCAGAGCCTCTGCCACCATTTCCAGAATTGAGGTGTATTTTTACGTAATCTACAAAATTGCCTTCGGTCATAAATGTTTGAATTTGTACTTCATTTTGATAGTAATTTTAAATGAAGTTGTCTCAACCTGAGATCAGTTAACTGAGTCCAATCACAAACAAGCCTTCATCTGTTTTATCTACTTTTGCTAATTCTTTAGCCCGTAAACTTTTTAAAGCTTTATCCCATTTTTTATTAGATAAACCACTTTTAGTTTTTGCTTTATTCAGTTCTATCATTTCAGAATTTTTCAAGATTTCAACAATGGTTTTTTCTTCGGCAGATAGCTCTACTTTTTTCTTTTCGGGTTTCATTTGTGGGAAGAATAACACCTCTTGAATAGATGGATTGTTGGTTAAAAACATGATAAGCCTATCCATTCCAATACCAAGTCCAGAAGTTGGAGGCATCCCATATTCTAAGGCACGTAAGAAGTCGTAATCAATAAATTCTGTGGCTTCTTCGTCTCCTTTTTTAGCAAGTTTGAGCTGTTCTTCAAAACGTTCTCTCTGCTCAATTGGGTCGTTAAGTTCAGAATAGGCATTGGCAACTTCTTTTCCGCAAACCATCAGTTCAAACCTTTCGGTCAATTCTGGATTGTCACGATGTGTTTTACATAACGGACTCATTTCCTTTGGGTAATCGGTAACAAAAGTTGGTTGAATGAAATGCGACTCGCATTTTTCACCAAATATTTCATCAATCAATTTGCCTTTGCCCATACTATCATCTATCTCGATATCTAAATCTTGACAAGCTTGACGTAATTCTTCTTCAGATTTACCTGTGATATCAAGACCTGTATATTCTTTGATAGCATCTGTCATCGTAACGCGTTTATAAGGTGCTTTAAAGTCGATATGGTGTTCTTTAAAAGTCGCTTTGGTTGTGTTGTTGACAGCCTTTGCACAGTATTCTAATAGCTGCTCGGTAAACTGCATCATCCAGTTGTAGTCTTTGTAAGCCACATAAATTTCCATGGCTGTAAATTCTGGGTTGTGTGTTCTGTCCATACCTTCATTTCTGAAGTTTTTAGAAAACTCATATACGCCATCAAATCCACCGACAATCAAGCGTTTGAGGTACAATTCGTTGGCAATTCTCAAATATAAAGGAATGTCTAAAGCATTGTGATGTGTGATAAAAGGTTTAGCCGCAGCACCACCTGGTATGGGTTGCAAAATAGGTGTTTCAACTTCTAAATAGCCTTTATCATTAAAAAATTCTCGCATCGCTGTAAAGAGTTTTGTGCGTTTGACAAAAACGTCTTTAACATGAGCATTCACAACAAGGTCGGCATAGCGTTGGCGATAGCGTTGTTCTTCGTCCGTAAAGCCATCGTATTGGTTTCCTTCTTTGTCTTTTTTAGGAAGCGGCAAAGGTTTTAAGGCTTTGCTTAAGAGTTCAAAATCTTTGACCATAACGGTCATTTCACCGACTTTGGTTTTAAATAATTTACCTGTGATGTGAATAAAATCACCTATGTCTAATAATTTTTTGTAAGTATCGTTATATTTTGATTTATCTTCGTTTGGGCAAATTTCATCGCGATTAAAATAAACTTGAATACGACCTTTGGCATCTTGAAGTTCGGCAAAAGAAGCTTTGCCTTGAATACGTCTCGACATTAATCGCCCTGCAATTTTTACGGTTTTGCCTTCTACAAAATTTGATTTGATGTCATCGGTATGAGTATCAATATCAACGTGATGAGCTGGATAAGGATTTATGTTTTTTGATTTAAGCTGAGCTAATTTTTCTCGTCTTACGCGTTCTTGTTCAGATAATGCCATTTATAAAAAATTTGAAAATGCAAAGATAAGGTGTTTTCAGAAAATAGAAGTGTTTTCTGATTTTACATGATAATCTTAAAAGGATGTTTCAGACCTTTAAAATTATCCAATTTAGCGGTAAGTGATCCAACAGCTAAGTCAGCTTTAACCTGAATAGGGATTTTGTTTTTATCATCAGAAATCCAAATGGTTAAGCTTTCTTGTTCTTCAAAAACGCGTCCAGATTTAACATAAGGTCTAAATATGAGACATTTTATTTTACCGAACTTGGTTTCAAGAATTTCTCGGCCAAGAAATATTGTTTTGAAATCAAAATTTTGTTCGTCAAAAAACATATTCAATTTAAACTCATCGTCTTTTTTTAACTCATCATTTTTAACCTGATTTCGAAGAAAATAAAGTGCAGAGAGCATGTCTTGCGTGTTTTTTGTAAATTTATGTTTCTGAATAGTGTCGTATTTATAGTTGTGAACTGTTGCTATGTTTTGATCATGATCAAAGCGAATCATCTTGTTTTTGGTATAACCACCTTCGTAAAGATTTCTTATAAATTTATAAGGTTTAATATCTTGGGTATCGACATATGTTTCATAGCGGTCATTGACTTTAAAAAACATATCGAGTAAACCTGTAGTTTTGCCATAACCTTTAATATGATAAACACTTTTGCCATCAAGGGTGTCGAGCTTTACCTCTAAGGTTGCTTTGCTGGCATTAAACCAACCGTATTTGATTCTATAATTCAACCATTCGCCTTCTTGAAAAGCTTTTTCTTGAGCTGAACTATAAGATAAACTGAAAACTAAAACTAGGAGAACAAGTATTTTTTGTCGAGACATAATTAAATTGATGTTTGGCAAAATTATAAATATAATTAGGCTAAACGGCTAAAGTTAGTGAAAACTTTACAAAACAATTTTTAAATTATAAAAGCTCAAGATGAGAGACGAAAAATAGACTTGATTATCTTCATTTTAAATTCTTATACTCATTCAAAACAAATTGCTTGAAAGTATCAGATAATGATTTTATTTGTGTCCTTTTTTGTTGAGTTTTTGAAAGTAAAAGGCTGGAATTAAGACGATAACTAAAATCGGTTGAATTAAAAAACGCCTGATATAAAATAACAGCATAAAATCTTTAGATTGAATATTATGTGCTATAATCCAAAATGTTATTAGACCGATAATAAAGACAGCAATGTATATTAAAACACTAAATTTTATGTATGTTTTATTTTTAAAGAGATACCAAATTATGCCAATAGACACTAAAGTATTTAGCAGATATCTAAAAGTTAGGTTTAAATTGTAAGCCCAAAACTTTAGCTCTGGAAAAGGCTTTAAATGAAATCTACCATTATAAAAATCAATTAAAGGGTCATAAAATAATGAAGTTTCGTAAAATCTGATTAATGCCAAGCAACAAGCTCCAAAAACGATAACAGCTATTTTGAAAAGTAGTTTGTGTTTCATTTAAGTTTTTTTATAATTTCTAATCCATAAAATCCATAGCATAAAAACGACACCGTATATAAAAAGAGGAAACAACACTTCGTGCATGAAATTACTATACTGTGGATAGTAATACAAACCTAGTGTTAATAGAGCTATCCGAATTAAATTTAAAATATAAATCAATAAAATTCCTAGAATACTGTAAATCAAAGTTTGTTTTAAACCCTTGCTGAATGCCAAAATAAACGACAAAAATAAAATAATAACACTTACACCGTTACATCCTTCTATAACACTGGCAACATATTTATCATTGACAGCCAAAACCATGGAAGGTTTTCTAGGATGTTTTGTTATATAAGTTTCATAACCAAGCATATCAATAAGATGATAGCTTTGCTGGGCGACTTGATGAGTTATATAATCAGGATAAAATTGCTCTGAAGGATAATATTTTAAATAAGCTTGATATATCAGAGCTAAAACAATATAACTCCCAAAAAAGACTGATAAGAACTTTATTACCGCTTTGTTTTTTTTTATTATTTCTTTAATTTTCACTCTAATGAAATTTTTAACAAAGTTATATAAATACTTTTCAACCTCAATTAGCTTATAATAAATACTTTTGAAAATAAATTTCTTTGAAATGAGTAATTCTAAAGTTCTAGCAAAATCAAAGAAAATACTAGATGATACTAAACTCAATCTAGTAGAACGTTTACAAAAGCTTGTTGATTTATTAAACCATGAAAAAGACAAGTACGATTGGGTTGGGTTTTATTTTGCTAAACATTCTGAAAAAACATTGCATTTAGGCCCATTTTCTGGTGAACCAACAGATCACATTGTTATTCCTTTTGGTAAAGGAATTTGCGGTCAAGTGGCTGAAAGCAACAATACTTTTTTGGTTGATGATGTCAATGCTCAAGGCAACTACATTGCTTGTAGCCTTAATGTCAAATCAGAAATTGTAGTGCCTATATTTGTCAACAACCAAAATATCGGTCAAATTGATATAGATTCTAATACAGCTAATGCTTTCTCTAAAGAAGATGAAGCCTTGTTAGAAAGCATCAATCAAATGATAGCCCAAGTTATTGAAAAAGAAAATATTCAGGTTTTGGATTTGGTTGAATATAAATAAAAGATTTACTTAAACTTGTAATTTAAACCCACACCAAGTACTTCTCTAATTTGAAATGCACCGATAGCATTGTCGTCATAAATGGCTTGGAAAGTGAAATTGGTGGTGATGTATTTGTTGACGGTTAAATTGAGATTTAAAGTATAGTCGATATCTACATTTTGTGGATCTTCAAGATAGTTTGAATACAGGTTTAAAATATTTTCTAAGGTAATATTTTCCATAATAGGAAATTTAGCATAAGCCCCAACTGAAGCCCCAAATTCTGTTCTAATTGTTTCGCCTTGATTTAAACCATAAAAATCACCATCAACATAACCTGGTGTAGTAGTAAATCTATCATCGGCAGTAATAAATCTCACGGTTGCAGGAGCAAAATTCACTTTAAGATTGTCGCTTTTTTTCCAAAGCGTACCTAAACCAAGTTTAAAGAAACCTGGTGATAGAAATTTGGTTTCTAAGGTTCTGATTTCCTGTCCGTTGTTGTCTTCACTATATTCATATCCACGATCAAACTGAGTCAAGATATTAGCGAAAGCAGAAAAATACCAATGGCTTTCATTGATTTGGTGACCCAAAACCGAATTGATTTCGAGACGGTCGCTGGTTTTTCTTAAAAACTCTTGGTCCTTGTTTTTTGAGATACCATAGTCAGCTAATAATTTAGTATCCCATTCCCATTTATCTTTTGAATATATAATTTCATAATTGATGACGGCATTAGCAGCATAGTTTGAAGTTCCGCCACTTTGCCATTCGTTATTAAAAGCAGATTGGCTAAAAAGCAGAGAAAAATTGCCTTTGTTTTTCCATATTTTTGGCACTGAATCGTTTTGTGCAAAGCTGATAATTGGGAAAATTGCTAAAAGTAAAAACTTCTTCATATTTGATTTTTTTTGCAAATATAAGATGCTAAATAAATTGACCAACTATTTTTTGGGCTTATACAATGGCACTGCCGAACAAGCTTCGCCAAACATTAAGTTTTTTACGATAGGTTGTAAACGTTGAATTAATAGGAGATAAGCCGTTTGTGGAACGGGTTTATCGCTACAGCCTTTGACGATGACAGGCTTATTTTTATAATCAGTCAAGTCTAAATCTTTAATGGCTTCTGCATACAAAATGCTGTTTAAATCTTCTATATGACCCACAACAACTTTTTTTGAAATAGGATGGAGATATGTAGAAACCAGCATATAAGCCCAAGCAGGAATTATGGCATCGGTAGAGCAGTTCAAGGCTATAAAGCCATTTTGATATTGTGACCAATCATGATTTTTGAGGGCTTGCCTAAATTCTTTTTCTTTGAGTATAAAACCTTCATCAAGCCATTGGCTCAAGTCGATTTCAAAGCGTTGCCCATCTTGATAAAGCGCTTCAAGATTAAAAGTCTTTATCGGACTTTTGGCAACTCTATTGATGATTTCTTCTGGCATGAATATTTGTTTATAACATTCCAAGTTCTAACTTGGCTTCTTCACTCATAATGTCTTGAGACCACGGTGGGTCAAAGGTCAATTCAATTTCTACATCATTGACCATATCAATAGACTTCACTTTTTCCTGAACTTCTTGAGGTAAAGATTCTGCTACTGGACAATTAGGTGAGGTTAAAGTCATGATAATTCTTACATTATTATCTTCATTGACAAACACATCGTAAATTAAACCCAATTCGTATATATCAACTGGGATTTCAGGGTCGTAAATGGTTTTAATCACTCTGACGATTTCATCGCCTAATTTTTCTGTATTGACGGTATCATCTGCCATGATATTTTAGTTTTGAGGTTGTTTGTTTTCGTATGCTAAGGCATACATTTTCAGCTGTTTAATCATGCTCACCAAACCATTGGCTCGGGTTGGTGAGAGGTGTTCTTTTAATCCAATCTTATCAATAAAATCAGTATTGGCTTCAATAATGTCTTTAGGTTTTTGATTTGAAAAGACACGAATTAATATCGCAATAATCCCTTTGGTGATGATGGCATCGCTGTCTGCGGTAAAAACCACTTTATCATCTTCCATATCGGCATGTACCCAAACTTTAGATTGACAACCTTTGATGGTATAGTCGTCAGTTTTGTATTGGTCATCTATCAACGGTAGAGATTTGCCGAGCTCTATCATATATTCATAGCGTTGCATCCAATCGTCAAACATTGCAAACTCATCGACAATTTCTTCTTGTATTTGTTGAATATTACTCATCTTTCACATATTTTAATTCTACAATTAAATCATTTTCTTCGCTAAATAACTTTAAAGTTTTGTTTTGATAACTAAAGGTTTTAATGGCATTGAGTTTTCCAAAAAAAGCATTTTCATTATGCATTTTTCCTTCACAATACATTTTTGTAGAAATGGCATAACCAAAATTAATGCTGTTTTTTTCTTTTTCATATTCCACTGTGTAATTGTTACAATCAAATTTTCCGCCGAGTCGTTTTTCTTCTGAATTAATATTTACGAAATAATTTTTTTCAGGATTAAATTTATCAGCATTTAAGGTAACAATTTTATATGTTCCAGAAGGAAAATTTTGGTTAATTTTATTTGAAACTGTTTTGCAAGACATAAAAATCAGCAATAAAGTAAGGATTATTGGTTTCATAGTAACATCGAATTTGCTTTTTGTAAGGCTTCAGTCATCAAATCGATTTCAGCTTTAGTGTTGTAAAATGAAAATGAGGCTCTAATCGTGCCAGGAATTTTAAAAAAGTCCATGATCGGTTGTGCACAATGATGTCCTGTTCTTACTGCAATTCCCATTTTATCGACCAAGGTGCCAACATCATAAGGGTGAAGACCTTCAAAATTAAAAGAAATCACCGCTGTTTTTTGCTCAGGAGTTGTGCCGTAAATAATGATATTATCAAACTCTTCTAAGCGTTTTGTGGCATAAAGTAGAAGTTCGTGTTCATAAGCTTGAATATTTTCAAAACCTATTTCATTCATATAATCTAAAGCTCTGCCAAAAGCTATTCCACCGCAAATATTGGGTGTGCCAGCTTCAAATTTATTAGGTAAATCAGCATAAGTGGTTTTTTCAAAACTGACTTGATCTATCATTTCGCCACCACCTTGATAAGGCGGTAGGGTTTCTAATAATTCTCTTTTGCCATACAACATACCAATGCCCGTTGGGCCACAAATTTTATGTGCCGAACAAGCATAAAAATCGGCGTCTAAAGCTTGAACATCAGCTTTGATATGTGGAGCCGCTTGTGCTCCATCGACTAAGACTTTTGCACCGACTTCGTGAGCTTTTTCAATAATCTCTTGAATGGGATTGATAGTGCCAAGTGCATTTGAAACGTGATTGATTGTAACCAACTTGGTTTTGCTATTGAGCATAACTTCAAATTGGCTAAGATTCAGAATGCCATCTCTTGTCATAGGTAAAACTTTGAGCTGAGCTCCAGTTTTTTCACACAACATTTGCCAAGGCACAATATTGGAATGGTGTTCTAAACCTGAGACTAAAATTTCATCATCTGGGTTTAAAAATTTTTCAAAACCACTGGCAACCAAATTTATACTATGGGTTGTCCCTGAAGTTAGAATAATTTCTTTGGCTTCTTTGGCATTAAAATGCTTTTGAATTGTGATTCTGGCATTTTCATAAGCTTCTGTAGCTTCTTGAGATAAAGCATGAACGCCACGATGAATATTGGCGTTGTAGTTTTGATAATAATCTACAATGCAATCTATAACTTGTTGGGGCGTTTGAGAAGTTGCAGCATTGTCAAAATATACCAAAGGATTTCCGTTAACTTTCCTGTTGAGTATCGGGAAGTCTTGTCTTATTTTTTCTACATCAAATTGTTCTGCAACCTTCATAGTTATTAAATTTTATAAATCAAATCCAAGTTGAACGCCAATTTTTGAAGCGATTTGCCCAGTAATGCGTTTTTTGATTTCAGGTATTTTTACACTGTTCAACACATTATTGGCAAAAGCAAACATCAGCAATGCACGTGCTTCTTTATGAGGAATACCACGGGTTTTCATATAAAATAAAGCTTCTTTGTCTAACTGTCCAACGGTACAACCGTGGCTACATTTGACATCATCTGCAAAAATCTCGAGTTGAGGTTTTGAGTTTATAGTTGCTTGATCATCGATTAAAATATTGTTGTTGCTTTGATAAGCATCGGTTTTTTGAGCAATTTTATCAACTAAAACCTTACCGTTAAAAACCCCTGTGGATTTTTCAGCAAAAATACCTTTATAGTCTTGATGGCTTTCGCTATGTGGTTTTCTGTGATGCACTAAAGTGTTGTGATCGACGTGTTGTTTGCCTTCAATGATAGTGACTCCTTTTAAAATAGAGTTGATATTGCTACCGTTTTGATAAAAGTTTAAGTTATTTCGAGTCAATTTTCCTCCAAAAGAAAACGTATGCATAGACACTTCAGAATCACGGTCTTGACTGATAAAAGTATTATCAATCAAAGAAGAAGTGATTTTATCATTTTGAATTTTGTAATAATCTATATTGGCATTTTTGCCTGCAAATATTTCAGTTACTGAATTGGTTAAAACCGCATTGTCGGTCAAACTTTGATGGCGTTCTATAATTTGTACTTGAGCGTTGTCTTCAGCTATAATCAAATTGCGCGGTTGAACCATTAAAGCGTGTTCATTGCCTGTAGAAAAGTTTAAAATCTGAATAGGTTTTTCGGCAATAATGTCTTTTGGAATTTTGATGTATGCACCTTCATGAGAAAAAGCCGTATTGAGAGCTGTCAAACTTTCTTGTGGTGCAACTTTGTTAAAATATTTTTTGATAATAGACTTATACTTGGCTTTATTAAGTGCTGAAGACATCAAACACGCATCAAATTTGTCGTGTGTGGTTTGCGATAAATGTGAAGCATAAATCCCATCGATAAATACAATTTGGTAGGTGTCGATATCGTGGACGCAATATTTTTTGATATCGCGATATTCAATGGTTTCTTCCTTTTTAGGAAAAATACTGTAGTCTTCTTTCAAGATAGAATTTAGCGAAGTGTATTTCCAAGCTTCTTGTTTTTTATGAGGAAAACCAGAATGCTCAAAAAATTTTATCGCTTCATTTCTTATATTGTGAATATCGTTTTCCAAATCGATATTTTCTTCAAAAGCCAAATAAGAAGATAGTAATTTTTCTTTAAGTTTCATTTTTAAAAATGTTTCAAGTTTTGTATTTCTCGTTTCTGGTTTTCCCGAATCGCTTAAGCTCTCGGGATCTTTGACTCGTTTCTGGTTTTTGGTTGTTTGTTATTACAATTGTTTAAATTTATTGCCTTTATGGTCTTTTAATGAGATGTTCAAAATGAATAATTTTCGCCATAATTTTAAACTTTAAATTAGAAACCATAAAACTTTAAGCTATTTGTTCTTCTTTAAGCCAGTCGTAGCCACGGACTTCAAGTTCTTTAGCCAATTCTTTATCGCCAGATTTGATAATTTTTCCATCGACTAACACGTGAACCACATCGGGAATGATATAGTCTAAAAGACGCTGATAGTGAGTAATCACTAAAGTTGCGTTATCTTTGGTTCTCAGCTTATTGACACCGTCGGCAACAAGTTTTAGAGCGTCGATATCAAGACCCGAATCAGTTTCATCGAGAATAGCTAATTTAGGTTCAAGCATAGCCATTTGAAAGATTTCGTTTCGTTTTTTTTCACCACCTGAAAAACTTTCGTTGAGTGAACGCGATAAAAATTTTCTATCCATATTTAGCATAGCCGACTTTTCTCTGATTTTTTTCAGCATTTCATTAGCTGGCATATCTTTTAAACCTTGAGCTTTTCTGATTTGATTGATAGCGGTTTTGATAAAATTGGTTACCGAAACGCCAGGTATTTCAACAGGATATTGAAACGACAAAAATATACCTTTGTGAGCACGTTCGTCAGCTGAAAGTTCAGAGATGTTAGATTTGTCGAATAAAATTTCTCCTTCTGTAACTTCATATTCATCATTGCCTGCTATAACTGAAGCTAAGGTACTTTTGCCAGAACCATTTGGGCCCATAATGGCGTGAACTTCTCCTGGATTAATTTCTAAATTGATCCCTTTGAGAATTTTTTCTCCTTCGACTTCAGCGTGTAGATTAAGTATTTTTAGCATATTTATTCGTTTTGTTTTGAGCTGAATTTAACAACTTTGGTTTCTTTTTTAAGTTCGGGTTTATAAATGCTATCGATAGATTTGATGGTTAAAATCTCATCCCAACCTTCTTCTGTATTAGGATGGAGTTCACCTTTTACAATGACTTTAATCACATCATAATCATCTTTTTTGATGGCATCGACTTTTTTGATTAAACGTTTGGCTTGCTCATCCATTTTGACGCCATAAATAAAACTATTACCATTTAAAACCGCAGCTGTATCAACATCGATAAATTCGCCGTGATAGGTTTTAAATTGGCTTTCAACAATTTCTTTAGCATTATTTTCATCTGATTTGTTTTTAGAATCAGACTTGCAGCTAAATAGAAAGCTAAGCGTAATTAAACTGACAACAAATAATAATTTTAGGTTTTTCATTTTATAAAGATTAAGATTATCCGACTGAACCTTCGAGTGAGATTTCAAGTAATTTTTGAGCTTCAACGGCAAATTCCATTGGCAATTTATTTAAAACTTCTCTGCTAAAACCGTTTACAATCAGAGCAATGGCTTTTTCTGTATCTATACCACGCTGATTGCAATAAAAAATTTGATCTTCACCGATTTTGCTCGTTGTGGCTTCGTGCTCAATTTGAGCCGTTTTATTAGACACTTCTATATAAGGAAAAGTATGTGCACCACATTTATTGCCCATTAGCAGCGAATCACATTGAGAAAAGTTTCTTGCATTGTTTGCACGCGGACTCACTTTGACCAAACCGCGATACGAATTTTGAGAACGACCCGCAGAAATACCTTTAGAAATGATTGTCGATTTGGTATTGTTGCCCAAATGAATCATTTTGGTTCCGGTATCCGCTTGTTGAAAATTGTTGGTTAAGGCAATGGAGTAAAATTCTCCAATAGAATTATCGCCTTTTAAAATACAACTCGGGTATTTCCAAGTTACCGCAGAGCCTGTTTCTACTTGTGTCCAACTAATTTTAGCATTTTTTTCGCATAGACCACGTTTGGTAACAAAATTATAAACACCGCCTTTGCCTTCTTTGTTGCCAGGAAACCAATTTTGAACGGTGCTGTATTTTATTTCAGCATTATCGAGAGCAATCAACTCTACTACAGCAGCATGCAATTGATTTTCATCACGCATTGGTGCAGTGCAGCCTTCAAGGTAACTGACATAACTGGACTCTTCAGCAATAACCAAAGTTCTTTCAAATTGGCCAGTGCCAGCTTGATTGATTCTAAAATAGGTTGACAATTCCATCGGGCATCTTACGCCTTTTGGAATATAGCAAAATGAACCATCGCTAAACACAGCAGAATTTAAAGCTGCAAAAAAATTATCTTTATGTGGCACAACCGTTCCTATATATTTTTTAACTAACTCAGGATGTTCTTTTATGGCTTCAGAAATGGAACAAAAGATGATGCCTTTTTCAGCTAATGTTTTTTTAAAAGTTGTGGTTACAGAAACTGAGTCCATGACCACATCAACAGCAACTCCAGCCAGTTTTTTTTGTTCATCAATTGAAATGCCTAATTTTTTGAATGTATCTAACAATTCAGGATCAACTTCGTCAAGGCTTTCGTATTTTGGTTTTTTGTTTGGGGCCGAATAATAAGAAATGTTTTGATAATCAGGTTTTTCATAACCGACATTTGCCCAGTTAGGTTCTGTCATAGTTTTCCAATGGCGATAAGCTTCAAGACGCCATTGGGTCATCCAATCGGGTTCTTCTTTCTTTTTAGAAATGGCAATAACGATATCTTCATTCAAACCTGGAGGTAAAGTATCTGAATCAATATCGGTATAAAAACCATATTCGTATTCTTTGTTTTTCAGGTCTTTTTCAAGTTGTTGTTCAGTATAAGCCATTTTTAATAGTTTTTAGTCATTAGTAATTAGAGGGTAGTTATATTGAGTGGATTAGCTTGTAGTATTCTACTAACTACCAACTATCTACTACCCACTTATAGGCTAAAGCTTTCACCACATCCGCAAGTTCGTTGTGCATTGGGGTTGTGAAATACAAATCCTTTGCCATTTAAACCACCAGAAAATTCTAAAGTGGTACCGGCAAGGTAAAGAAAACTGCTTTTGTTGACAGCAATTTTTATGTCGTTATCTTCAAAAATTTTATCGTTGTCTTGGTGGTTTTTGTCAAACTTTAATTCGTATGATAAGCCTGAGCAACCACCGCTTTTTACGCCAACCCGCACAAAATGAACTTTGGGATCAAAGCCTTCTTCAGTCATCAGACTGACGAGCCTTGATTTGGCTTGGTTACTTACTTTAATCATAATTAAAACTTATTTAGATTAAATGCAAATATAAGATTTATTAAAGGAAATGTGTTTTGTATTAACATTTTCCTAAAAATGAAAAAAAGGCTACGTTTCCGTAGCCTTTTGAGAACAAAATATTTAATTATAATTAGTTAGTTGCCCAACTAAAGTCAGCTTCTGTAACTGTAGCAGTATCGTAAGTAGCATTAGGGTCACCATCAGCTCCGTCTATTTGGACGTTAGACAATGGACCATTATCTCTCATATCGATAATAGTGTTATAGCCTGTTAATGATAAACCATTAAATGTAGCTCCTGAAGAAGCTTTAAATTGCAATGCTGTACCTGAATTATTAGTATTTTCAGCAGCAAAGTTATTGATTGTTGGATTGTTGTTGAAGCCATCTGCTTCTAATGCAGTTGAAAAGTTAGTGTCTGTGTGCTTAACAAATGTATTAGTTAATACACCATCCCAGCCTTCAGTCCAATCTACAGCATCGTCTTCCATATTTAAAGCATAAAAGTTAGTCACATTAGCAGAGCCACCAAAGAACTCAACACCATCGTCTTGACCACCTAATACAGCAATATTTTCTAGTGTAGTTCCTGAGCCAACAGCATAGAGTGTTAAGCCATTAAATTGAGATTCTGGATTAATTTGGGCACCAGTATTTTTCAATACTAAATAGTTAATAGAACCTGAATTGTCTGTAGCATCAGTACCACCGTAAAGGATACCACCAACTTCAGCGACAGCATCTATGCCTTCAGTAGTTATAGCCTTACCAGCAATAACTAAGCCACCCCAAACGCCACTAACGCCTGGTTCCATAACCACTGGGTTAGTTTCAGTTCCATTTATATTAATAGTTCCACCTTTTTGAACGACTAAATAAACATCTGTACCAGTTCCAGTTGTGATATTAGTACCTGCTGGGATAGTTAAAGTTGCTCCATCCTCGACGCTTAAAATACCAGGTAATTGATAATTTACATTAGCATCTAGGGTTTTGTTTCCAGAAATGTTACCAGAAAGCACTTCTGTTACACTACTATCATCTCCAGTTGCCCATTCAAACATGGTTACGTCAACTGTTGCAGGTCCAGTATAACCAAGAGCAGGATCTGCATCAGCCCCATCAATTTGAACATTAGCTAATGGACCATTATCTCTCATATCAACTGATGTCTCATAGCCTGAAAGAGAAATGTTATTAATTGTAGCCCCAGATTGAGCTTTAAATTGTAAAGCAGTACCACCAACAGTAGAAACTGCTGTTAAATTTTGGAGGGTTGGGTTACCATTTTGACCATCTGCTTCAACTGCAGTAGAAAAGTTAGCATCAGTATGCAGAATATAAGCATTAGTTAAAGTACCGTCCCAGCCTTCAGTCCAATCTACAGCATCGTCTTCCATATTTTCTGTATAGAAGTTAGTCACATTAGCAGAGCCACCAAAGAATTCAACACCATCGTCTTGACCACCTAATACAGCAATATTTTCTAGTGTAGTTCCTGAACCAACAGCATAGAGTGTTAAGCCATTAAATTGAGATTCTGGATTAATTTGAGCACCAGTATCTTTCAATATAAGGTAATTAATAGAACCTGAATTGTCTGCAGCATCAGTACCACCGTAAAGGATACCACCAACTTCAGCGACAGCATCTATACCTTCAGTAGTTATAGCCTTACCAGCAATAACTAAGCCACCCCAAACGCCATCTACACCTGGTTCCATAACTACTGGGTTAGCTTCAGTTCCATTTATGTTTATAGTGCCACCTTTTTGAACGACTAAATAAACATCTGTACCAGTTCCTGTTGTGATATTAGTACCTGCTGGGATAGTTAAAGTTGCTCCATCCTCAACGCTTAAAATACCAGGTAATTGATAATTTACAGCAGCATCTAAGCTAACATCACCTGTAATGCTACCAGAAAGTATTTCTGATTGATTTCCACTATTTCCAGTTGCCCAGTCAAACATGTTTATGTCAACCGTAGCGGGTCCAGTATAACCCATAGCAGGATCTGCATCAGCCCCATCAATTTGAACATTAGCTAATGGACCATCATCTCTCATATCAACTGATGTCTCATAGCCTGAAAGAGAAATATTATTGATTGTAGCTCCAGATTGAGCTTTAAATTGTAAAGCAGTACCACCAACAGTAGAAACCGCTGTTAAGTTTTGAAGTGTTGGGTTACCATTTTGACCGTCTGCTTCAACTGCAGTAGAAAAGTTAGCATCAGTATGAAGAATATAAGCATTTTCTAAAGTTCCATTCCAGCCTTCAGTCCAATCTACAGCATCATCTTGAAGATTTTCTGCATAAAAATTAGTCACATTAGCAGAGCCACCAAAGAACTCAACACCATCGTCTTGACCACCTAATACAGCAATATTTTCTAGCGTAGTTCCTGAACCAACAGCATAGAGTGTTAAGCCATTAAATTGAGATTCTGGATTGATTTGAGCCCCTGTTTGGCTTAACAATAAATAGCTGATAGAGCCTGAACTATCATTGTCATCAGTACCACCATATAGGATACCTCCAACTTCTGCAACAGCATCAACACCTTCGGTAGTAGTTGCATTACCCGCAATGACTAAACCACCCCAAACACCAGTTCCCCCAGGTTTCATAACTACTGGATTAGATTCTGTACCGTTAATTACGATGTCAGCACCTTTTTGGACTACGATGTAAACATTTGTTCCTGTACCAGTTGTTATACTTGTTCCAGCAGGAATAGTTAAGGTTGCTCCAGATTCAACTGTTAAAATACCATTTAAAGTATAATCTAATGTCGCATCTAGAGTTAAGTTTTCAGTGACAAAATCGCCACCTAACTCGGTATCTTCCCCTTCTATTGGCGGATTTGTTGTGCCATTGTCATCATCACTGCTACAGCTTGTTACCATAAAGGTAAATGCTAAAAGCGTAAGCAAGTAAGCAAAAGATTTAATTGTTGTTTTCATGTTTAAATTAATTTAATTGTTATTTACTGTTTATCAAAATTTATAATTTATACCAAAAGAGATTTGAGCACCTTTTTTGTAAGATCTAACGACTTCTTTTCTTGCAATACCAGTGTTAAGAGGTCTTATGATTTGTGTTTGTTCAATTTCTGGATTTAATAAATTTTTCCCAGAGAGTTGTAAACTTAAATTTTCATTGATGTCTTTTATCACAATAGCATTGAGAATTACGAAACCTTGTTCTACAATTTCTTCATTAAAATATTCATCAGGACTGACTTGATTTTCTGGGTTACCTAATGAGTATATTTTATCAGAAGCAAAGTTTGCAGAAATATTGGCTATAAGTGGATTTTCATTAGTCGTTTCAAATGTTGTATTTAAGTTAAAAATCCAATCCGAAGCACCTTGTAAATCAGTTTTAGTTTTACCATTATATCTAAATGTTCTTAAAAGACGCCTTTCGCCATTAACATCTCCATAAACTTCTTTAAGATCTTGTTCGTGCCACATTCTAGTTGCGTTAAAGTTAAGCTTTAAAGCGTAACCTAAATCTTTGTTTTTACCAATAACATCTAGTTTTGTATCAATTTCTAAACCATATATTTCAGCTTGATCACCTGAGTTAAAGTATGAAAAAATACCTGCTGCTCCTCGCTCTAATACACGGTTGATAGGATCATTGATTTGTTTATAAAATCCAGTTAAAGAAATCAATTGACCTTTTGTCGGAAACATTTCCCATTTTAAGTCTAAGTTATAGTTTTCACTTGCTTCAACTTCAGGATTCCCTTGAGTGACTTGACCTCTTGGGTCAACATATTGAAAAGGTGCAATTTCTTTAAATTCAGGAAGAGTAATGGTTTTACTTGCAGAAAGTCTTAAATTATTTCTTTCGTTTAACTCGTATTTAATATTCACACTTGGTAAGAAGTTATCGTAGTCTTTCGTTGCAGTTCCTGTTCTGCCAGGGTAGTTGTTTACATCCCAATTTGTTTCTATTTCGTCAACCTCATATCTTAGACCTAAATTGAAGTTCCATTTATTCAATTTATAATTTCCAATCATATAACCTGCATATGCGTCTAGTGTTCCATCGTATATGTCTGGTGTTCTGTCTAAAATAGTTAAAAGATTGTTTTCAAAATTTGCTGGAATAAAAACAGCAGAGAGATCATCCAATGATGTTGGGTTTACATTATTTAGGTTTGTTTCTTGAACTCCAATAAACTGCGATAGGAAGTCTCTTTTTTTATGTCTATAATTACCGCCAATATCAAGTCGTAGCCCATTTTCATTATCTACTTCGTCTATATTGGTTATTTTAAATGAGTCATTTATTCTTGCATTTATTTCATCGTCATCAATAAATTGACCACTTTTTCTTTGCTGAAAACCACCAGTTCTTCCAAGCTCTATTGTGTTGTCATCAAAGTTGATTTCATTTCTAATTCTGTTGGGTTCGTCTGCAGTTACAATGTTATAACCAACTGCCCAATCAATTTTGTGATTCCCAAAATTATTTTCTCCTATAAGTTGATTAATCCAAAGTTGAGTTTTTCTTAAATTTTGGTCTCTTATAAATTGAGAAAGACTAGAGTTAGGGTCAACCTCATCAAAAACAACACCTTCACCATTTCTACCTGATTCAAATACATTCCCTTGAAGCTTGTTGATAAACAAACTTGTGAATTTGATGTCATCGTTTTCATTATAACTGTAGCGTAAATCAAGAAGTGCTGAAGTAGTCACGGTTTTTTTGAACTCATTTACATCAGTAAACTTATCTCTAAAGTTATTGTTGTCATACTCCTGAAAGGTTCCTTCTCTGTATTCAAAGTCATTTTTCTGAGATACCGTTAATAAAGTTCTGAAGTTATCCCCAAATTTTTTACCAAGTGTGAAGTCATAGCTAGAGTTGATAGGTGCATCTTCTGTTGACGTATTCCAAGTTTGTTGTGTGATGGCTTGAAGATTAGTGAAATCTTCACTGTGAAAACCCAATGTCACTTCGTCTTCGTAAGCACCAATAAAGAAGTTGTCGGCATCAATTGCTTTTGTGTTAACTCCAGTCTTAAACCCTATAGAATACTCTTCATTACCTACTAACTCTCTAGAAGAAATATCAATATTACCAGATGCTTGATCACCATAAAGATTTGAAGTATAAGCTTTACTTATAGAAATATTAGATACAACTCTTGTTGGGAAAAGGTCTAAATCTATATTTTTCCTTTCCACATCATCAGATGGAATTGGCAATCCATTCATAGTTGTAACCAAATACCTATCACCTAAGCCTCGAATAAAAATATCTCCAGAACCCTCAGAATTAGAAACTCCCGAAATTTTTGTTGTAGCGACTGCTACACTAGAAATCCCCATTTTTGATAATTCAATTGAACCGATACTTTCTTTAATATTGATTGCTCCTTTTTGATCTAATAATAAAGCCACTTCAGAATCTTGCCTAGCTACTGTTGTGATTACAACTTCATCTAAAGTTGCTGCAGTAGCTCCCATTGCAGTATTTACTTCTGTTACTTTGCCTGCCACAACTTCTACATTTTCAACTGTAATGGTTTCATAACCAACGTATGAAAATTCTACGGTATATTTTCCTGGTTGAAGATTACCAATATTGTAAAGTCCATCAGCATCTGTTGTAGTCCCTTTATTTGAACCTTTAAGAACAACATTAGCAAATGGCAAGGGTTCGTTATTGAACTCTTTATCTGTAATTTTACCTACGATGTTTCCTGTAGTTTCTTGAGCCAATACTTGTAAGCTCAATAATCCAATCAAACATAACAGTGAAAACTTTCTCATTCAGAATTATTTTGATGCAAATAAAGCAATTCAACAACTGTAAATGTTTAATTGTATATTATTATGAAATTATGTTATGTTAAATAATCTTTAAGCAACTCGAACAAGTGAATTAGTTAAAACACTGTAAATGTGCGTTTTAATAAATATATAAAAATATAAAAATTTACATAAAATTTACATTGAGTGTATTATAAGTTAACAAAAAGGCGTTTTTGTTTTTTGATTGATAAACTAGTTTTAACATTGATATTAATTTAATGCATAAATTTGCTATGTAAATTTCTTAATCATGAAAAAAAAGAACATTAGCATTCTCATTGTAGATGATGAACCTGATATTTTAGAAATACTCAGTTACAATTTATCTAATGAAGGTTATAAGGTTGAAACTGCTGATAATGGGGCTAAAGCCGTAAAGCTGGCTAAAAAAGTTAAACCTCAACTCATTATTCTCGATGTGATGATGCCTGAAATGGATGGTATTGAAGCTTGTGAGCAGATTAGAAAAATTAAATCCTTAGAAGATACAGTTATCGCATTTTTAACCGCAAGGGGCGAAGATTATTCAATGGTAGCAGGTTTTGAAGCGGGTGCAGACGATTATATTACCAAGCCTATAAAACCCAAGGTGTTAATCAGTAAAGTCAAAGCTTTATTACGCCGTTTTAGATCTGATAAAAAAGAAAAACAAATCTATAAAGTCGGCAATATCACCATCAATAAAGACGAATACAAAGTCATAAAAGATAAAACCGAAATGCCTTTGCCCCGAAAAGAATTTGAACTCTTATCTTTGTTGACCTCAGAACCTGGCAAAGTCTTTAAACGAGAAGATATTCTCGATAGTGTTTGGGGCAACGAAGTGGTGGTTGGTGGCAGAACTATTGATGTGCATATCAGAAAGTTACGCGAAAAACTCGGCGATAAATCGTTTAAAACCATTAAAGGCGTCGGGTATAAGTTTGTAGTCTAAATGGGTGAACAACAATTTAAACGATCTTACAGATTTGCGTTTTTTTCATCGCTTTATATCACTCTATTTTTAAGTTTAACTCTATTACTCATTGAATATTTCTTTTTTGATATCTTATGGCTGAGTGTTTTAATTTTTGCCATAGTTGCTTATGTATTGGCTTTTTTGGTCATACAATTGCGCATAGAGCATTTTATTTACAAACGCGTAAAAGCCGTTTATGACTCCGTAACTTTACTGGATGCCTCTTCACTTCAAGAACAACGCGTTACTACAGATATGGCAACTTTGACCAAGGAAGTTGAAAAATTTGCTCAAGACAAAAAAATAGAAATTGAAAGTCTTAAAGTTCGTGAAAACTATCGAAAAGAATTTATGGGCAATGTATCTCACGAACTTAAAACGCCACTGTTTACCGTTCAAGGCTATATTTTAACCCTACTTGACGGTGCTTTAAAAGACAAAAAAGTCAGAAAAAAATACCTCAAACGTGCCAGTAAAGGCGTTGATCGTTTGATCTACATCGTCAATGATTTAGATATGATTACAAAACTCGAAACAGGTGACCTGCACCTTTACGAAGAAGAATTTGATATCATTGAAGTTATTAAAAATGTTTTTGAACTTCTGGAGATGAAAGCCGAGAAAAAAGAAATCAATTTAAGTTTTGACAAAGTTTATGAACCTCTTATGGTGAAAGCCGATCAAGAACGCATTCAACAAGTTTTGACAAATTTGATTGTCAACTCCATTAAATACGGAAAACAAGGTGGAACCACAGAAGTCAGTATTGAAAATCTGTCAACTCAAAAAATTTTAGTAAGAATAACCGATAATGGAGAAGGGATAGAAAGTGATCATCTGCCAAGGCTATTTGAACGCTTTTATCGAGTGGACAAAAGTGGTTCAAGAAGCGAAGGCGGTTCAGGACTCGGCCTTTCAATTGTCAAACACATTATTGAAGCCCACGATGAAAAAATCTATGTAGAAAGCGACCACGGCGTAGGTAGCGAATTTTCATTTACCCTCAAAAAGGCTGAAAGCATCAATCAAGCTGAGATCTCTACTGAAGATCGAAGCATTTAATCCACTATAAAAATCAATTTTATCTAACTGACTCAACTTAAAATTGTCTTGCTGACAGTAAGGTGCAATATGGTGTCTTTGAAGTCTTTTGGCTAAATATTGTTGTTCAAATTGCCCTGGCGTTGGTATAAAAAGGGCTTTTTTATTAAGCTTAGCCAAATCCATCAAAGTGGTATAACCCGATCTTGCAATGACAACTTTACTCTGTAAGATTATAGTTTCTAAAGGTTTTGCAGTGAGATAATCATAAATTTTAATTTTTGAATCCTCTAAAATATTGTCTTTCCCATCAACCAAACCTCTGACCAAAACAACTTTTCCTTTGTAGTGTTTTAATTCTTCTAAAAGCCTTTTTTCCAGTAAACTTCGTTGTGGTTCTGGGCCAGAAAGCAAAATCAAAATATCGTATTTGATAGGCTCTTTTCTCAATTCAAACCGGCTCAAAACACCGATGTATTTCAGGTTCAGTTTAGAGTGTTTGAGATGACCTAATTTTCCACTTAAATAAGGACGTTCAGCTTTATCTGGCACCCAACATTCATCGTATTTTTTAATATAAAATTGATGCAGTTTAGATGTTAACCAAGTAGAACTGCCAGAAAATACGCGAAGTTGATGTGAAATAACAACTGAAGGAATTTTAGAATGATATAAACCTAACCGATTATCAGCAATGATGCCTTCTATCTCAATTTGTTGAGATAAGTTTTTGATAAAATGCCGTTCTTTTCTGATGCATTTGATAAGTTTAAGGAGCTGAATGATAATTTTAAACTTAAACCAAAAACCACGTTTAGCATATTTGATTTTTAACGAAGGCAACTCATACCATTCCAAATCTGGAAATTCTTCTTTGAGCAAGCTTAGTGCCGCACCATCTGAAGCTAAAACGGGTTTATACCCATCAACCTGAAGTGCTTTGATGATAGGAATACAACGTGTAGCATGACCTAAACCCCAATTGAGCGGTGCAACTAAAACCAAGCCTTTTTGCATTAGATTTTTTTAAGTTTAAAAATTAATTAAATTTACAATTTAAATCTAAACAGTATTGGGCAGCAAAAATAAATTACGAAGATTTAAAGATAACGAAACATTCGGCAACGTTATTCAGCCAAGCCGAGAAGAAGTTGTCAATCAGGGTTTTAAATATAAAGGCCATTGGAACGCTTTATATTTTAAAAACACCAACCCTATAATAGTTGAACTCGGTTGTGGCAAAGGTGAATATACAGTTGGTTTAGCAAAAAAATACCAAGATAAAAATTTTATAGGTATCGATATAAAAGGTGCTCGATTTTGGCGTGGTGCAAAAACGGCAATTGAACAAAAAATGAATAACGTCGCCTTTTTAAGAACCCAAATCGAATTAGTGGCTGATGTTTTTGGAGAAAATGAAATTAGCGAAATTTGGATTACCTTTCCAGATCCGCAAATTAAATATAAACGCAGCAAACACCGTATGACCAATCCTGAGTTTTTAGACAAATACAAACATATTCTCAAGCCTGAAGGTATTGTTCATCTAAAAACCGATAGTGAATTTATGCACGGCTATACGTTGGGAATCCTTGAAGGTTTAAATCAAGAAATTTTGTATAGCCATCACGATATTTATGTCAATCATGAAGCTCCAGAAGATGTCGTTGGTATTCAAACGTTTTATGAAAAACAATATTTAGAAAAAGCTAAACCGATAACATATCTAAAATTTAAACTGAACTGAACCTATTTTGCACGAAGTTAACCTGTTTATTATCACCTTTTTTGCAGCCTTAGCTGGAGTTATTCCACCTGGGTTAGTCAATATGGAAGTGGCTAAAACCTGTGTTAATGTGAGCATAAAAGCAGGCAAATTCAAAGCCTTTGGTGCAGCAAGTGTTGTGTTTATTCAAGCTTTAATTGCTATACTTATTGCAAAAGCAATATTAAAAAATCCGAGTTTTAAAGATAATATACTATTTGTGGGCATAATCGTTTTGTCTATTTTATTTGTCTATTTTATAATCTCTGCAAGACGACAAAAGTATAGTGCCTTACAACCTAAAAGCACAAAATTGACCCAAAGTTTTTTGAAAGGTGTCTTTATTTCAGGGCTTAATGTTTTTCCTATTCCTTATTTTGTCGTGATATCAACATTGTTTACGCCTCAAAACCATATTGAGTTTTCTTGGACAACCAAACTTGTTTTTTCTTTGTCTGCTGCTTTAGGCAGTTTGACTACGTTTTTGTTGTACGTCTATTTTTTTGATAAAATTATCAAGCAAAATCTGTTGTTCAAAAAATATTCAAATTACTTTATGGCAGCGTTGATGTTGTCTTTATTACTAATAACCCTTTATCGATTGTATGGCTAAAACCTCTTCAGATTTTTTTGAAAAAGTTTACGACATTGTGCGTCAAATTCCACAGGGAAAAGTCACAACTTACGGGGCAATTGCCAAAGCACTTGGAGCCGCTAAAAGCTCAAGAACAGTAGGTTATGCCATGAATGCTTCACATCAATACGACGATGTACCAGCTCATCGTGTGGTGAACCGTAATGGAGTTTTAACTGGTAAACATCATTTTCCAGGAACAGATGTTATGCAACAAATGTTGGAAGCTGAAGGCATAAAAATAAAAGATGATAAAATTATCAATTTTGAGCAACATTTGTGGACACCTGAAATTCAGGTTTGATTATACGAATTTTTGAACTTTTAATAAGGATATCCTCATTCTTCTATAAACCACTAAATAGTTGGATTGGAGCCATTCTATTTATAACAAATCCGAAATCTATAACTTTAAATTCTGACTTTCTGTGGAAACCCTAATAATTTGGACTTTAAAATTAAATTTCGAGTTAATGCTTTGGCGTTTTATAAATCAAACTCAACATCAAAGACAACAGGATCATTGCCAAAATCAGGACAAATGACCACCATAGACTACTAAAATCAGCTATAAAACCTAAAAAAACTGGACCGATTAAAAAGCCAATATATCCAGAACCTGCAATTAATGCAATAGCTCGAGATTTTTCTAAATATTGGTATCGACCGCCCATTCTAAACAATTCTGGAATCACTACAGAAAGCCCAAAACCGACCAAACCAAAACCGGAAATTGTCCATAAAACATCTTTTAACAACACTAAACCAAACCCTAAAACAGAAGTCAACAAACCAACCACCAAGACTTTTTTACTCCCATAACGATTACTAATGGCATCGCCTAAAAATCGACCTAAGGTCATAAAAACCGAAAAAGACAAAAACCCAATCGCCAACCAAAATGGCTCTGCCTTTGATATATCTTTAAGGTATAATGCACTCCAATCGGCCACAGCACCTTCTGCTCCCATGCAAATAAACCCAATGATGAGTAACACAAATAATGGCTTGATATACCTTAAATCAAATGATGGCGAATTGCTGTGATCCAAATCAATATTGATGTAAAATTTTGAAAAATAAATATTTAAAGCCAAAACCAAAACACACAAAACAAGCACATAACTCAATGGGATGTCTCCAAAATATGCCATACATAAAGCTCCTAAACCTCCGCTTAAAACCCCACCTAAACTAAAAAAACCATGATTTGCTGACATGATATTAACATCTTGTATTTGTTCTATTTGTGAAACTAAAGTATTCATCCCAATATCAATAAATCCTGTGCTGAGTCCAAGAATAAATAAAGCTACACATAAAATCACATAAGAAGAAACAAGATATGGTCCTAAAAAACTTAACCCAACAAAAATTATACCCAGTAAACAGGCTTTGCCTAAACCAAAACGCTTGATGAGATTTGGGGTAATCAAAAGCATTATAAACGTCCCTAATCCAAAACATAAAATGGCAATACCTAACTCGGCTTCAGAAAATCCAATTCTAGATTTTATCTGAGGAATACTCACAGCCCAAGTTCCTACACACAAATTGAGTGATAGAAAAATAAATGCTGGAGCGAAATAATACTTAGATTTTAAAATTAAACCAAGTGCTTTCATAGGAAAATATAAAGCTTAAATATAGGAGAAAATTTATAAGTCTTCACACTTAATTATCATTCTACATCACACGACCAATTTTGTCTGAGATCAGCATTTCTAATTTTTTGTAGTCTTTGGTTTCCATCAAAACTTCAATATGGCTCTCCTGAACATTTTCTTTTATACTATAACTTAAATCTTCAATTTTTTTTTGAATCAATAATCGGCGTAGGTTCAAGATGGTTTGTGTTACTTCTTTAGGGTCAATGTCTTCTTTTGGAGTAACAAATATGTTTTTGTCTTCCCAACGGTGTAAATTATGACTTTCATTGTCAAGCAAAGCTGAAGATATTTCAGCATTAATGTCTTGGTTGTCTTGTGATGATAAACTTTTATGATCTATGGATTGATACTTTGAATATTGTTCACAAATCAATTCATATATGGTCTTAAATATTGGGTTTGTAAATTCAATTTCATCTTCTTGCAATTCCATATAAATTTTATTGAAGACTATTTCCTCATTTTTTTCAGTAGCCAACTCAAGTTCACCTTCATCATTTTCTTTGAGAAGATAATCTACAAACTCCGCTTTTTGATTGCCATAACGCAACAACAAACTGATAATGATGCGTTCTAACTCTTCTTGTTGATTGACTTTTTTTTGTGAAGCAGGTTCTTGAGTAACCACTGCCATTTGTTGATTTTGACGGCTTTGTCTTTCAGTGCGTCGGGCTTCTTTTTCGTTTCTGGTTTTAATCTGAGCCAAAGTGCTAAATAAAACCTCTTCAGAAACTTGCATGATTTCTGCACAAGTTTTTACATACAATTCTTGTTGGATAAGATCAGGAATTTTAGCAATGCTGTTGATAATGTCGCGAGTAACTACCGCTTTTTGGCTTGGGTCATCTTTTGCTGTAGCATTGAGCAGTTGAGCTTTATAGCGTATAAAATCTTTAGAATTTTCTACTAAATAGGCTTTGATTTCCTCTTGACTATGAGCTTTAGCAAAACTATCTGGGTCTTCACCTTCGGGAAAGCTACAAACTTTGACTTGCATATCTTGCTCCAAAATCATATCAATTCCTCGAATTGAGGCTCGAATTCCTGCATCGTCTCCGTCGAATAAAACTGTAATATTAGGAGTGAGTCGCTGAATAAGTCTAATTTGTTGCTCGGTTAATGCCGTTCCAGATGAAGAGACAACATTTTTAATTCCCGCTTGATGAAACTGAATCACATCGGTATAACCTTCTACAAGATAGCAATTGTCAGCTTTGGCAATTTCAGCTTTGGCTTGATACAAACCATACAAAACCTTACTCTTGTGGTAAACCTCGCTTTCTGGTGAGTTGAGATATTTTGCTGTTTTTTTGTCCTGCGACAAAATACGACCACCAAACCCGAGAACACGCCCAGTGAGTGAGTGAATAGGGAAAATGACTCTGCCACGAAATCGATCAAATTTTTTATCGTCTTTAACAACAGTCAGACCTGTTTTTTCTAAAAACTCAAGTTTGTAGCCTTTGCTGATGGCTTTGTCAGTAAGTGCTTGCCAAGCTTCTGGCGAATAACCTAATTTAAAAGTTTTTATGCTGTCTTCATTAAAACCACGTTCTTTAAAATAACTTAAACCCACAGACCGACCTTCGTCGGTTTTCATCATTTGATTAACAAAAAAATCTTGTGCAAAACTATTAACCAAATACATGCTCTCACGCTCGCTAGCTGCTTCTTTTTGCTCGTCGGTTTGTTCGGTTTCTTCTATTTCAATATTGTATTTTTTGGCGAGATATTTGATGGCTTCGGGATACGAAAAATGTTCGTGCTCCATGATAAAGGAAATGGCATTGCCACCTTTGCCACTCGAAAAATCTTTCCATATTTGCTTAACAGGAGACACCATAAAACTCGGCGTGCGTTCGTCAGTAAAGGGACTTAAACCTTTAAAATTACTTCCGGATTTTTTTAGTTGAACAAAATCGCCTATCACCTCTTCAACCCGAGCGGCGTCAAGAACGTTTTGGATGGAGGATTGGGAAATCATCAGGTTTTATTTTAGTCAAATGTAAAGATAAAACATCCTCAAAAATAACATCATTATTTAAGAACCAAATAAAAAACTAAACATCTAATTCCAAAACCACCTGATTTCTTACCAAATCTTCAAAAGTTTCTCGTTGGCGAATCAAATGGGCTTTGCCTTTATGCCATAACACTTCAGCAGGTCTAAATCTAGAATTATAATTACTGGCCATAGTTTGACAGTAAGCACCAGCATTTTTAAAAGCCAAAATATCACCTTCACTGATTTCGCTGATCATTTTGTTGTTGGCAAACGTATCGGTTTCACAGATGTAACCCACAACAGAATAAAATCGTTTTTTACGATCAGGATGAGACACATTGATAATGTCGTGTTGTGCACCGTAAAGCATCGGACGAATTAAATGATTGAAACCCGAGTCAACCTGTGCAAAAACCGTTGATGTGGTTTGCTTAACAACATTCACTTTCACTAAAAAAAATCCAGCTTCACTCACCAAAAATTTACCTGGTTCAAAGGCTAAAGCCAACTCACGGCCATAAGATTTGCAAAATGCATTAAAACGCTTAGTGAGTTTTTTGCCCAATTCATCAATATCGGTTTGAATATCGTTGTCGTGATAAGGCACTTTAAAACCGCTACCAAAATCTAAAAACTCTAAATCCTTGAAATTTTCTGCGACTTCAAACAAAATTTCAGCTGCATGCAGAAACACATCAATATCTAAAATATCACTTCCCGTATGCATATGAACGCCGTTGATGTGCATTTTGGTGTTTTCTACAATACGTAAAATATGTGGCATTTGGTGAATAGAAATCCCAAATTTAGAATCGATATGTCCGACAGAAATATTGGTGTTACCACCAGCCATCACATGCGGATTGATACGAATACAAACTGGCACCTCAGGATGTTTTGTACCAAATTGTTCTAAAACTACAAGATTGTCTATATTGATTTGAACCCCTAAGCCTATCGCTTCTTCAAGCTCTTCAATTGAAACACCATTAGGCGTATAAATAATTTTAGAAGGCTCAACACCAGCTTCTATACCGAGTTTAACTTCTTGAATAGAAACCGTATCTAAACCACTACCTAATTGATTGAAAAGCTTCAGAACACTCAAATTTGAAAGTGCTTTAACAGCGTAATGCAAACGCAAATTTTCTACATTTTTAAAAGCATTAGTCAAGCGTTTGTATTGTGAAATAATTTTTTCACTGTCATAAACATAAACAGGACTTCCAAATTCTTCGGCAATGTGAACTAAATCTTGTGTTTTCATTTTTTTAAAATATTAAACTAAAAACCCCACCAAACTGGCAGGGTTTCAAAAGTATTGAAATTTCTGCAAAGTTAAGCATTAAAATATTTGCTTTGCCAAATCGCCGTATTAAAATTTTTACCTTTAGCAAATCCATAATAAATTGCCATTCCCAATAACCATTTAAACATAAAAATAAATAAAAGGAAAAATTCTGTGTTAGAATTTTCGTTCATAAAAAGACCATTCGGCACTAATGATGTGATAATTAAACTCAACGCAAACATTGAAAAAACAAAATTTTCTAAGGTTTTGACTGGCCAAACCAAAAACCTGCGTAAAGGATGTAAATCGTCACCCCATTTGTGGATAAAATAATAGTAGTCATTTCCCATTGATGCCATTAAAATAGGATCATCAGCGTTTTTTAATTTAAATAATTTTGATGGTGCTATGATTTTAAAGCCTTTTAATTCTGTATGGTGTTCAGTATTAAGGCGTTTGATTTCTTGTATTGCTTCCTGTGGCAAATCACCTTTAAATAAGTTAGAATTTAAAAACCGCAAACGGTAATTCACACATATTTTTTCAATCTGAGAGATATGATAAATGCGTTTGGTGTCTAAATCGTCAAATACAAAATCATTCACATCATCATCAGAATCTATGTTTTTTAAAACTTGCTTTCTAATGTTTTCATCCTCATTTTGAAGTTGATTTAAAAAACTCTTTACATCATCCAAAAGCTTATCTTCATTTGCTTTAGAACGTTCTTTATCTAATTTTTTTAATAAATTAAGCCTTTTCATCTTTCAATTTTTTATAAAACTATAAACTACTTTTTATTTGTGCAACAGAATTTTTAAAATTTAACGTCCGTTAAGTAGATATTTAATTAGAATTGATAATTCGGTTTTTAATTTTAAAAAAATAGACAATGTTTAAGACATGTGTTTTATATTTGAGAATTTAAGTTAAAATGTATGAGCAAGACTTCACAAGAATTTGATGATGTAATCAAAAAATGCAGAGAACTTTTTATAAAAAAAATGTCTGATTACGGTAGTGCGTGGCGTATTTTAAGATTACCATCACTGACCGATCAAATTTTTATCAAGGCCCAGCGCATCAGAAGTTTGCAAGACGGTAAACCTCAAAAAGTTGCCGATGATATAGAAGGTGAATTTATTGGTATTATCAATTATTCGGCTATGGCTTTGATTCAACTTAAAAAAGGCGTAGCTCAACAACCCGATTTAGACGTTGAAGAAGCCACAAAACTTTACGATCAAGTGGTCAAAGACACGAAGGCTTTGATGGAAAACAAAAACCACGATTACGGTGAAGCTTGGCGAGATTTGCGTGTGAGTTCGCTTACCGATTTAATTTTACAAAAACTATTGAGAGTCAAACAAATAGAAAACAACAAAGGTCAAACTCAAGTCAGTGAAGGTGTTGATGCCAACTATCAAGATATGCTGAACTATGCTGTATTTGCTTTAATATTAATGAAAGAATCAAAATAATGAAGTTATGAAATATATCTATCAAATTGCAAGAATAATAGTAGGAGCTTTATTCATTTTCAGTGGATATGTTAAGCTCGTTGACCCTTTGGGTTTTTCGTATAAGCTAGAAGAATATTTTGGTCCTGGTGTTTTTGAATTAGAATTTTTAGTCCCATTAGCATTGCCTCTATCAGTTTTTATCGTAATTTTTGAATTGCTTCTCGGTCTAACTTTATTACTCGGTTTTGCTCCTAAATTCACACGATGGAGCTTGTTATTGATGATTATCTTTTTTACGTTTTTAACCTTTTATTCGGCTTTTTTCAATAAAGTAACAGATTGTGGATGTTTTGGTGATGCTATTCCATTAAATCCTTGGCAATCATTTTATAAAGACGTGATTTTATTGGTTTTAATTCTATTTATTTTCTTTAAAAAACAATATCTCAAACCCATTCTGCCAAAATCTGTGGCGTTTGTGGTGTTTTTAATTGCGTTTGTGGTTAGTGGATATTTAAGCTATTATGGCTTAAACCATTTACCTGTTGTGGATTTTAGACCATACCACATCGGTGCCAACATTCCCGAGTCGATGACTGTGCCTGAAGGTGCACAAAAAGCTGTTTATAATTATCATTGGAAATTTAATATTGACGGTGAAGAAAAAACCATAACCACTCAAGGCAGTTATCCACAAGTTGACGGCGAACTTATTGAATATGAAACTGAGCTTGTTGATGAAGGTTATATTCCGCCAATTCACGATTTTTCATTAGAAAAAAACGGAGAAGATTATACCGAAGAATTGATGGCTGAACCTCAATTGCTTATGATAGCATCTTATAATTTATCTAAAAGCGAAATTGAAGCTTGGAAAGCGATTCAACCTGTTCTTGAAAAAGCAAAATCAAAAGGCTATAAGCTGATTGTGTTGACTTCATCAGGTATAAAAGCACAAAACATAATAAATGAACAATTACAAACCGAGCTCGATTTTTACTTTGCAGATGAAACCGCTATCAAAACCATTGTGCGTTCTAACCCTGGGTTATTAGTTTTGAACAAAGGTACCATCAAACAAAAAGTGCATTGGCATGATGCTGAAGATTTAGAGTTTTAGATTACGCTCAATCAGAGTTTAAAATATACAACTTTGCTGATTTTATTATTTAAAAGAATAGGCTACGCATTACTCACCTTATTTGGTGTGGTCACGGTTATATTTTTTATGTTTTCGGTATTGCCTGGAGACCCAGCTCAAATGATGTTAGGTCAAAACCAATCGCAAGAACAAATTGATAAAATCAAACAAAAATATGGTTTTGATCAACCTATTTCAGTGCAGTATTTATACTATTTAAATGATTTATCGCCATTATCCATTCATAAAAAAGATGACAATCATTACACTTCGTTAAGTTCAAATAAATATAAAGCAACACAATTATTTAGTATTTCAAATTACGAAATCGCTCTCAAAACGCCATATTTAAGAGAATCATTTCAGCAAAATGGTCGAACTGTAGCTTCAATTATTGCTGAAACTTTGCCTAATACCGCTATTTTGGCTATCAGTGCGATTACGATTGCATTACTCGTAGGAATTTTACTCGGTATTTTTTCAGCTATTTTCCAAGACACGGTTTTAGATAAAAGTATTCAACTGCTAAGCACCTTAGGGATGAGCTTGCCTTCTTTTTTCAGTGCTATTTTATTTGCTTGGTTTTTTGCTTATGTACTTAAAGATTTAACGGGTTTAAACATGACAGGAAATCTTTATGAATTAGATGATTTTGGTGAGCAAAGACATTTGATTTTAAAAAATTTACTGCTTCCTGCTGTGGTGCTTGGCATTAGACCTTTGGCGGTTGTCTCACAATTGATGAGAAATGCTTTATTAGAACAGTTGCAAGAAGATTACATCAGAACCGCACGTGCCAAAGGGCTTTCTGAGTTTAATATCATTTACAAACACGCACTTAAAAACGCATTAAATCCTGTGATTACTGCTATTTCAGGTTGGTTTGCATCAATGCTTGCTGGAGCCGTTTTCGTTGAATATATTTTTGGTTGGAATGGTTTGGGAAAAGAAATTGTTAACGCTTTAGAAACCTTAGATTTACCAATTATTATGGGTGCTGTGCTTATCATTGCACTTATGTTTATCATTATCAATATATTTGTAGATATAATTTACACTTGGCTCGACCCAAGAATTAGATATTCTACTTAACCTAAATAAAAATATGATGAGAAAACACATTGTTGCTGGAAACTGGAAAATGAACAAAACCCTTGAAGAGTCTCAACAACTCACAAAAGAATTAACCACTAAAGTGCCTAAAAATACTAAAGTTGAAGTGGTTATTGCACCGACATTTCCAAATTTATATTCCGTTAACGAATTGATAAAAAATTCTAATATTTCACTTGCGGCTCAAAACGTGCATTTTGCTGATAGCGGTGCTTTTACAGGTGAAGTCAGCACAGATATGTTGAGTAGTGTTGGCGTTTCAACGGTGATTATTGGACATAGCGAACGCCGTTCTATTTTTAACGAAAGTCACGAACTATTAGCACAAAAATCATCTAAAGTGGTTCAATCTGGAATGCAGTTGATGTTTTGTATAGGCGAAGTTCTAGAAGACAGAAAAAACAACAAACATTTTGATGTAGTGAAACAACAACTTGAAGATTCTGTTTTTCAATTGAGCAAAGATGAATTCAAACAAGTGGTTTTAGCTTATGAACCTGTTTGGGCTATCGGCACTGGCGAAACCGCTTCCCCAGAACAAGCCCAAGAAATGCACGCGTTTATACGTTCGCTTTTGGTTGAAAAGTATAATCAAGAAACGGCTGAAAATACGTCGATTTTATACGGCGGTAGCGTGAAGCCTAACAACGCCAAAGAAATTTTTTCTCAACCCGATGTCGATGGCGGTTTAATCGGTGGTGCTTCGTTAGAAGCAGATGATTTTGTGAGTATAATCAAGGCTTTCTAAAGTTTTAAAAATGACATATACGGAAGTTCGTTTTAAAGTAAAACCTAAAGAAGAAGGCACACAAATTTTAATCGCTCAACTCGACGAACTCGGTTTTGAAAGTTTTGTTGAAGAAAACAAACAGCTTAAGGCTTACATTAAAACTGAACACTTATCAACTCTAAACATTGATGATTGTCAAATATTTCACAATTCAGATTTTGAGTTGAGTTACACATTGCACGATATTGAAGATGTCAATTGGAACCAAACTTGGGAAGATAATTTTAAACCCGTTTACATCACTTCAAACTGTGTGATAAGAGCTCCGTTTCACAAGGCTTTTAATGTTGAACATGAATTGATCATCGAACCTAAAATGTCTTTTGGCACAGGTCATCATCCTACAACACATATGATGATGGAAATGCTCCTCGAAGAAAATTTAAAACATCTTTCGGTTCTCGATATGGGTTGTGGCACTGGCGTTTTATCAATTCTATCAGAAAAACTGGGTGCAAAACATATTTTAGCTATTGATATTGACGAATGGTGTTTTATCAATACTTTAGAAAATAAAGACCGAAATCAATGTAAAAATATCACTGTAAAACAAGGTGACGAAGAACTAATTGAAGGTCAATTTGATGTGGTGTTAGCCAATATCAACAGAAACATACTTTTAGAACAGTTACCTGTTTATAATCGACATTTAAAGAAAGGTGGCAAAGTTTTTTTAAGCGGATTTTACGAAAATGATTTAAGCAAAATTGATGATGTTTGCCAAGAATTAGACTTAAATTGTGTTAAATACCAATTAAAAAACGACTGGATTTGTGCAAAATATATGAAAAATTAATTTTGGACTATTATATTTGCAGTATGAGTCAAAAAGAACAAATACAAGAAGATGTTGTCTTAGAAGAACAGATTTCAAAAGAACACGAAATCATTGTTTATAATGACGAAGTCAACACATTTGACCATGTCATTGAAACATTAATTAAAGCCTGTGATCACGATCCTATCCAAGCTGAACAATGCACAATCCTTATTCACTACAAAGGTAAATGTGCTGTAAAATCAGGTACATACAAAGACTTAAAACCCCGATGTTCTAAGATTTTGGATGAAAGAATCAATGCTGAGATTGTTTAAATAACGAGAGTTCGACTAATCAAATTTACGGCAGTCAGGATAGAGAATTGTATTGATGTCAAATTATACCAATCTGAAATAATAATGTCATTAAAAAAAGCATAATACCGATGTATCAGCCTGTGGTAAACAGGTGTTTTAAGAATCTCGTATATATGGGAGACATCTAAAATAACATTAAACAATAAAATCCCACTTCTTTTTTTAAAGAAGTGGGATTTAAATCAAAACTAGGATATATGTCTCTTTCGTCGCTATTTTAGTTTTTTATAACCAATCGCTGCTCCAACAATCACTCCTAAGGCTACCAAACCAGAAATAGGTGCTGGTGCTGTGGTGTCATCTACATTGGTATCGCCAAAGCCAGGTGGCAACTGTGCATACAGTGATGAAGTTGTAACCAATATCACGGCTAAAATTAAACTTGTCTTTAAGATTGTGCTTTTCATTTTGATTGTTTATTTAATGATTAATTTGCTTTTATATCTTTGGTCTGCTTGATTAAGCTCTACCATATAAACGCCAGATGAGAGTTCAGATGCGTTAACTTTTACTTCGCCATTAGCTTCTACGTTAAACGTTCGGCTCAAAACTTGTTGACCTAAAATATTGTGAAGTTTTACATCAACCTTGTCTCCATTTAAGTTTCTCGTTTTGATGCTAAATACCCCATCTTGAGATGGGTTAGGATAAAGGCTAAAGCCTGCACCAAAGTTGCTATCATTGACACTTAAAGTCGTGTTATCAAAGTTTAAGCCAAAACGGGTTTCTGACATACTTTCTGGAATACTTGTATCAACACTAAAACTATAGGCTTGATTTGGTGTTATTAATGTTTGTGTGTTGAGATAATTATCAACCACATATACATTAATCGCATCATCCCAGTTGGCGGTGTCTAATCTGAACTCGTATTGTGCGGTTTGGAATTGTGTGATAGACAACGGCACAATCTCATCTGCTTGAGGCATATCTCGTCTTTCAATAGACAAGAGTGTATTTCCATTAACAGAGGCTAAATTTTCAGTTGGGTTTGATAATTTACCCGCATCAAAATCATCAATGCCGTTATTGGCTCCAGCTTCAAATCTGAACTTGACAATATCTAGACGCACATCACTCGGATTATACAACTCAAGGTTTGCTATTGCGATTTGATCTGTGTTAAACACACTTGTAATCATACCTGAAGTATTTTTAGCCGTTTCTGTAAATACCAATCCAGGAGCAGTTGTAACTGTTGCGGAGTTTTGTACAAAGAAACTTTGTCCAGGTTGTATCACTTGTTGAGCTGGCGTTGTATTATCAATAGCTTCATAAGCACCTTGTGTGGAGGCATTAGGATTCCAAATAAACAACATATTGCTATTAATGTCACCATTAAAAGTTAAGGCATTAAAATCAACAATGGCTTGGTAAGGATTACCGAGCAAACTCCATTCGGCATTGCCTGTAGCAAGACTTGATGATAAATCTAAACTTCCAGTAATTAGACTTCCTGTTGCTCGTAAGGTAGTGTTGGTGGGCGTTTGAGGACTGCTTGTTAAGTCAACACTTCTGTCTCCACGAACAAATAAATTATAGGCATTACCAACTTCTAACGTATTAACATCAGTATTGTCAATTGGACTCCAGATTTGAGTTGAATTATCAAATAGCAATAAAGATGGGTTTCCAGAGATTGTTCCATCAAAACCATTTGTACCATCTATAGTTGAGCCTGTAATGTGTGTTCCAAATCCTGGATTTGGATCATCTGTATTGCTCGCAGCACCTTCTTGCCAGTTCATTCTGATAGAATTGCTTGTGGTTACAGGTGAAGCGAGAAATCTAAAGGCTCTAAGGTTGTTGTCTCCTGCAGGAATGAAGCGTTCAACTGTTACGTTTCCAGTAATGCTTACACCAGAGGCATCAGCAAGTTGGGCTGTGCTAGTTGCATCGCTTTTGAAAGTAAAAGTTCCGTTATTATTTATCGATGAGCCAATATTAAGCACATTGCCAGAGCTTATTTCAACATTAGCACCAGATAGAACAGAAATAGAATTTAAATTGATATCACCAGAAGTTACATATGTTCCGTCTTGAACCAAAGCATCATCTGCACCAGTAGAAGCACTTGGAGCGTTTGGAGACCAAGCTCCAGCAGTATAAATTAAGTCGCCGTTATAGACTCCTTCTAATTTTATATTATCAAATGCAGAAAAACCATCTCCTCCATTATTTCTAACAGAAATAAGTAAACTTACACTGGTTGAGTTATCAGGAACATTAAAAGAAACACTTCCAGATCCATCAGTAGCGTCAACGCCACCGTCAACAAGAAAAACTTCACCTTGACTTACACCATCGACTATAATTTCATATTTAGCATCATCATTATTAGCATTATAATTGATCACTTGCCAATCAAAACTAAGAGTTATATTTGAAAAATTAACAACAGAAATTTCTTCAAAAGTTACTGTGGCAAAACCAGTAGTTCCATTATCTCCTTCGTCATCTAAGTCATTTTCAAATAAAACGTTTTGAGAAAAATTAGGGTTATTTAAACTTGGATTTGTTGACACAGGAAATACACCATATTTGCCGTCAGTTCCATTGTCAAAAAATAGTATGTCATTAGAAAAAGTCCAGCTTGGCGTAGAACCATCAAAATCTTCTATTGCAATGGTTGTTAAGCCAGCTACTGTAACTTCACCAGCTAAACTGAGGTCTTGTTGTAAAGCACCTGAGCTTGTTGCTGTAAGAGTTCCACTAAAAGTGTTAACAGTTAAGCCAGAAGATAATCTTACATAAATTGTTGTAATTGCAACTTCGCCACTTGTGGGTGTTAATGCAATTGAGTTTGCAAAACCTGAACCTGAAGTTGTTGAGATTTCAAAATTTGTCGGTGCTGTTAGATTGAGATCACCACTTAAATTAGTCCCTTCTACAGTAAAAGTTTGCTCTGAAGATGGACCATTGCCTTCTTCATAAGTAAATCCAGAAAGTGAAGTTTCAGACAAAGTTATGATTGGTGTAGAACCTGAAATGATATTGATGTTTTGAATTCTCCAATCTTCAGTATCTGCACCTGTAACGGTTTCGTCATAAATAAAGGCTAAAAAAGCCGTTCCAGAAACTCCTGATGCATCAACATTAAAGGTTGAAGGTGCTGACAAGCCAGAGCCAGTTGAAGTGTTATTTGGGTCAAAGGTCAAGTCTGTCCAAGTTGCCGTAGTGGGATTGCCTAAACCGTCATAATCAGTTGAGTAAACTAATCTAAATTCGCCGGGTTCATTAACTACACCACCAAATTGTTCAGCAGTTGTAACTGCTATGGTAACCGATGCAAAGTCATCAAAATTGATTCTAAAATCAGAGACTAACCAATCAATATCATCGCCAGTGCCACCAGAAAAACCATTCATTGCATATTCTCCACCACCGCAAGTCCAAGAATTTGAACCCGCTTGGTCAAATGCTGTCCATTCTGCTGTGGCACAACTTGCAAAGTCTTCATTGTAAGGTAAAGCTATTGGTGCTGCTAATTCATCATCTTGTATCGTTAAATCAAATGTGTTTTGAGCACCGATTTGGGCATTAGTTCCTCCTGTAACGTTTTGCAATGTAAAAGTTAAATTTTTATCGGCATCATCTATTGCATTATCTGTGACATTAACCGTTAGCGTTTGATTAGCAGCTGAACCCGCAGGAAAAGTTACCGTTTGTGTGGTATAATTACCAATATCGGTGGAGTTACCTGTGGTTAAGACCACATCAACCGAAGTGGGGTTGGTATCGTCTTCATTGGTGATGCTCAAAGTTAAATCAACGCTACCAGCATTTTCTAAAACTGAAGTTGATGCCGAGGCAAAATTGACTTGGGTGTCTGAGGATAAGGGTGTTCCAGTTACAGTAAACGAAGATGTTTCATAACCGTCGCCTCCACCATTTTCATTAAATTCAAATCCTACTACTAAAGTTGAAGCAGCTGAAACATCTAAATTTAAGACATTGTAGTTAACAGCATCACCTGTGATAGTAGCACCAATATTTGTATTAACTCTCGCACCACCATCTAAAATATAGAAATAAGTGAAATTATCATCATTGGCACCAGAATTCACTGAAGTAGCACTAACATCAACACTAGCCATCCCTGAAACATCAATTACTTGACTCTCAAAAATACCTTGCCCGCCCCAGTCATCTGATTTTAAAACTCCGCCTACAACCTTAAAAGAATTAGCAGAGGTATCAGTCCCTGGAATTGATGTATAACTTAATATCCAAGAATTTGGTGCAGTACCAAATGGACCTACACTTGCTGGTGCAGGAGCAGGAGGGTTAGAAGTTGTGTGATCTGCAAAACCATCTCCCTCGTTGGAAAAGTCTGCGTTGTAAATCGTCGTCTGTCCAAAGGCATTTGGTATAGCCAAAAGGGCTAAAACACCGATGAGTAAAAATTTTTGGTAAAGTGTTTTCATGTTTAGTTTTTTTTTATGAAACAAAGTTAAAGTATTTAACTACTTATAAAGAGAATGAAGTTTAAGAATAAGTTAATTAATTAAAATATAGTTTAGTGTGATATGGCATAAAAAAATCTCTTAATTACTGTTGTAAATATTCTTGCTTTAAAATTTTGATGTCTTTAATTGCTTGTTCAATTTCTTCGGGATTGGTGCCATCATAAACGCCACGAATGCGTTTTTCTTTGTCAATCAATACAAAATTTTCAGTATGAATCATATCGTATTTTCCGCCATCGCCTGTGGTTTTGGTGGTAAAGTAAGACTGGCGAGCTAATTTGTAAATTGCTTTCTTATCGCCAGTGACCAAATGCCATTTCCCTTTTATGGCGTTGTGCTCTTCTGCGTATTTTCGCAAACGCTCAACATCATCAATTTGTGGGGTTACGGAATGTGAAAGCAACATAACCTCATCATCATTTTTAAAAGTTGCTTGAATTTTTTCCATATGTTTGGTCATAATTGGGCAGATGCTTTGGCAAGTGGTAAAAAAGAAATCTGTGATGTAAATTTTGTTTTTGAAATTGTCTTGAGTTACAGTGTCGCCGTATTGGTTAATCAGCTTAAAATCACTAATATGATGAAATTTTCTTACGCGTTGAAGTGAAGTATCTACAAGTTCTTTGGTAAATTCATCAGGTTGATAAACTTTTAATCGAGGTTCGGGTTTGTAGAGATTATAAATTATTGTGACGATGATCACAGATAAGATAAACATCACCACAGCAATAAACTTATATCTTGAAAAAAACTTGAGCATTCTAATTTTTTACAAATATAACCAATGCTATAAAGAGTTTGAGTGGATGTATTCTACAATATTTTGTTAAGATGAAAATAAAAAAAAGGCATATTTTTTTATGCAATTTTAAAAGTCTATTTTTGTCAACTTTTTGATATAAAAATTTTATGGAAACCTTTTGGATAAAAGCTATACAACTCATTTTAAGTTTATCAATCTTAGTGGTATTGCACGAATTAGGCCATTTTATACCAGCAAAACTATTTAAAACTAGGGTTGAAAAATTTTATCTCTTTTTTGATGTAAAATTTTCTTTGTTTAAAAAGAAAATTGGAGAAACCGTTTATGGCATTGGTTGGTTGCCACTTGGTGGTTATGTGAAAATTGCAGGAATGATCGATGAAAGCATGGATAAAGAGCAAATGGCAAAACCACCTCAACCATGGGAATTTAGAAGCAAACCCGCTTGGCAACGACTCATAATTATGCTTGGTGGAGTTACTGTGAATATTATTGTGGGAATTGTCATTTATATCATGGTGCTTTTTGTTTGGGGTACAGATTATATTCCTAAGGAAAATTTAGACAATGGCTTAGCCGTAAACGAAGTCTTATACGATTATGGGTTTCAAGATGGTGATGTGATTCTAAGTGTGGATGGCGAGCCATTAAAAAATCAACCTGAGGTCAATAAATATTTGATGTTAAGAGATGTCAGCACAATCACTGTAGAACATGCTGATGGAAACAGAGAAACCATTAAACTTCCTGAGGATATAGGCAGTCAATTATTTCAGAAAGGTGTGATGTTTCCTTTTGGTTTTAAACTAGAACCTATAATTGATTCCGTATTGCCTAATCAACCTGGTGTCAAAGCAGGATTAGCAAAAGGCGACAAACTTTTAGCCGTTGATGGAAAATCAACACCTTATTGGGATGATTTTACAAAAGCCGTTGCTGGAGCTAAATCCGATACCATCCAGTTGACTTATATCAACTCAAATTCAGAAAAAATCACTACTGAAATTGTGTTAAATGAAGACAAGAAAATTGGTATTGCTGTTCAAAATTCACTAGCTGATCGATTTGAGCATAAAAGTTATTCACTAAGTGAAAGTATTAGCTCTGGGATTAGTTACGGATATTGGACCTTAAGAGATTATATCGCACAGTTTAAATATGTGTTTACCAAAAAAGGGGCTTCACAAGTTGGTGGTTTTGGGGCTATTGGTAGTTTATTTCCACCTGCTTGGGATTGGCAGTCCTTTTGGATGACTACGGCTTTAATTTCTATTATTTTAGCCTTTATGAATATATTGCCAATTCCAGCTTTAGATGGTGGTCATGTCGTTTTCTTATTGTATGAAATGGTAAGTGGCAGAAAACCTAATGAAAAAGTTTTGGAGTACGCCCAAATGATTGGATTCTTTTTGCTGATAGCTTTAGTGCTTTATGCTAATGGTAATGATATTTATCGTTTTGTGTTTAAAGATTAAATCGGTCTATTTTTTTTGAAAAATCAAGAATTTTGTTTTTTAGTATTTAAAATTTAAATTATATTTGCACTCGCAAAATCCATTTTTAGCTCAGTTGGTTAGAGTCCCGCACATGCGGGATTAATCAGAGGAGCTATCGAGATTGAAATAAAAGAGTTAAATTCCTCCTTAGCTCAGTTGGTTAGAGTCCCGCACATGCGGGATTAATCAGAGGAGCTATTGAGATAGAAATAAAAGAGTTAAATTCCTCCTTAGCTCAGTTGGTTAGAGTCCCGCACATGCGGGATTAATCAGAGGAGCTATCGAGATTGAAATAAAAGAGTTAAATTCCTCCTTAGCTCAGTTG
>NZ_JBRJHB010000011.1:0-84886 GCF_053628795.1 Psychroflexus sp. MBR-150 | reverse complement strand
GGCAAAACAATAATTGTTTTAATCGTGTAATTTCTAAAACGGCTTGGTTGATCAATCAAGCCGTTTTTTTTATCAATTTTATTTTTAACCTTTTTTGTTCTTTAATGGCAGTTTGTATCAACTCTAAATTAAACTGAATTTCATCAGTTAGGATTTGGTTGTAGAAATTGGTGTGGTAAATTTCCGTGGTTTCTATTGCAATCCTTTCAGATTTAAATGGAGTTGCAATATGGATATAAAAATATTTTTGACCCGCTTTAAAAAAATGCGTTAGCCTTTCTTTATCCTCCAGCATAGACTGAATAGCACTAAAGTCTCGATTGAGTTGTCGCCTGGAAACCTTCAAATCCTGATCTTCTAAACGCTTTAGAATATCACTAATCCCAAGAGGCTCAGCCATAAGCCAAGTTCGAATGTCGTGTGATCTTTTTAAATATTTGCTCATGTTAGGACGTTTAATGTCTTGTTATGGCAAATTAAATAAATTGTATTGATTTTGATGTTAAGTTTGTAATCAAAATTCAAAAATAATTGATAATGGTACGTAATTTTAAAGAGCATCCTTGGATTCAGAAATATCCAATTACTAAAAACCATAAACATTTAATTATTGGTACACACCCGCCAATGCCATATAGAGGATGTATGTCATTTTTTTATGGTAATATGAACCAATTTTGGGATATATTAGAAAAAACATATGCTCAATCTTTGTTTTTTGAAAATGGTGTGCCAAATATTAATCGCATTCAGAGTTGGCTTAACAAAAAGCAGATTGGCATTACAGATATGTTACAATATACAGTTACTGATAATAAGTTTAGTAAAGACCAAGATATTGTGATTAAAGACTTCAACCAACAATATAATCAATCTTTAAAGGAGTGGCTGGAGCAAGGAAATATTGAAACAATTTTTTTTACCAGTTTTTCTGAGGGTAAAAGTGCTTATGCATTATTTAAAAAGTGGTATAAATTAAACTATAATTTGAGCATTAGAAAAGGTAGAGATATTATTCAAAATGGAAATAAAGAATATATTAAAATTAATGGTAAAAAGATTAGAACTGTAATGTTATACTCACCTTCTCCTGCTGCTAGAAGAGGGATACCAAATTCTGAACCATACAGAGAATGGATTAACTTAAAACAGAACAAAGGTAAATCAATTGATGCATTTAGAATAGATTGGTATACTAAATATTTTAAAAATATAGTTTGATTTAAGTTCAAAAGTTAAATCTCCATTTTAACTTTTGTTGTTTTTAAAGTTTCTAAAACCAGATAATTTAGCCGTAAGCCAAATCCTAATATCATGTAATCTTTTTAAATACTCGCTCACAACAGGACGTTTAGTGTCTTGTTATGGCAAATTAAATAAATTGTATTGATTTGGGTTGTAGTTTTACAACAAATTAAAGTAGTGTTAGTACTGTTTTAATTGCCCTTTGAGATGTTGAAGTAGGTAAGTAATTAAAAGACTCTAGCACCGCTTTTACTAATCCTAGCAACTGCAGTTCAAATTTATTTGGGCTGCAGTTTTTTATATTCACACTAAAGCCTTTCAATACAAAATCATTAGTGCATTCGTGGCAAAAAAAAGAAAGCCATTAATGCGTTCGTGGTATAATAAAAAGAGTCATTAGTGCATTCGTGGCAAAACATCAAATACAATTATGTTCATAAAACATTAGTGCATTCGTGGCAAAACATCAAATACAATTATGTTCATAAAACATTAATGCATTCGTGGCAAAAAAAAGAAAGCCATTAGTGCATTCGTGGTATAATAAAAAGAGTCATTAGTGCATTCGTGGCTTCTAAAAAATTAAAAAACAACCTCTTTCAATTATATCAACGAGTTTATTAACTTTGCAATCTTTTTAAAAACCTATACAAAATGACATTTGATGTTCTTATAGAAATTCCCAAAGGCAGTCGTAATAAATACGAATACGACTTCAAACTCAAAAAAATCCGTTACGATCGCATGATATTTTCTTCGATGATGTATCCAGCCGATTACGGTTTTGTGCCTCAAACTTTAGCTTTAGACGGCGACCCTTTAGATGTTTTGGTTTTGGTTACTGAACCTACGTTTCCTGGCTGCGTTATGGAAGTTAAACCCATTGGTGTCTTTCACATGACGGACGAAAAAGGGCCTGACGAAAAAATTATTTGCGTGCCAGTGAGCGATCCTATTTCTTCAAAAGTCAACGACCTTAAAGAACTCAATCCGCATCTTATTCAAGAAATAGAACACTTCTTTCAAGTCTATAAAGATTTAGAAAAAAAGAAAGTTGATGTAGGTGGTTGGGGCGATGTCAATAAAGCCATACAAATTGTAAAACTATGCGAAGAACGTTACAAAAAAAGTGATGTGCCATCAGAAGAAGTGTCATTGTAAAACTTGTTTTTCAGAATAGATTTTTAGCTTACTTATGTTAAATATTTTAAGTATTTTTAGCAAATTTTAAAAAATTAAAACCTTATGGAATCTAACGTGATATACATTCCTATTATCTTAGCCCTAGTCGGGCTTATTTTTATGCTCATTAAAATGTTTTGGGTCAAAAAACAAAATCCTGGCAGTGATCGTATGCAAGACCTGTCAAAAAGTATCAAAGAAGGTGCTTTGGCTTTTCTCAATGCCGAATATCGCTTACTTGCAGGTTTTGTAGTTATAGCGGGAATTGCCCTGTATGTCATTTCTTTAAACGTAGAAACAACAAGCTGGATGATTGTTCCTGCTTTTATTATTGGAGCTATTTTTTCTGCACTCGCAGGAAATATAGGGATGCGTATTGCAACTGACGCTAACGCCCGAACTGCAGAAGCTGCCAAAACCAGTTTGCCCAAAGCCTTAAAAGTTTCCTTTTCAGGAGGAACAGTTATGGGACTTGGTGTAGCGGGATTAGCCGTGTTAGGTTTAAGTTTGATTTTTTCATTTTTCTTAGGTCAATTTATGTCCGAAAGCGGTGATTTTTATACACAAATGACGATTGTATTAGAAACCTTAGCAGGTTTCTCACTTGGAGCAGAGTCTATCGCTCTATTTGCAAGAGTTGGTGGTGGTATTTATACCAAAGCTGCCGATGTTGGTGCTGATTTAGTCGGTAAAGTTGAAGCAGGTATTCCTGAAGACGATCCACGTAACCCAGCGACCATTGCAGATAATGTAGGCGACAACGTTGGTGATGTTGCAGGCATGGGTGCTGACCTTTTTGGAAGTTATGTCGCCACGGTTCTCGCAGCAATGGTACTCGGAAACTACATCATCAAAGACATGTCTTCTGTCACGCAGTTTGCAGATTTGTTTAATAATATGGGCCCAATTTTATTGCCATTGGTTATTGCTGGTGTTGGCGTTTTGGCTTCTATCATAGGAACATTCTTTGTGAGAATTAGCAGTAATGATGCACGTGAAAAACAAGTTCAACGCTCGCTCGATATTGGCAACTGGTTTGCTATTGGTCTCACGTTAGTAGCCAGTTGGTTCTTGATCCAATGGATGTTGCCAGAGACCATCGATATGAATTTCTTTGGCGAAGGCTCAAAAGCAATACCATCTCGACATGTGTTTTATGCTTGTATGATTGGTTTAGCCGTTGGTGCTTTAATTTCTTTTGTTACGGCACACTACACAAGCTTGGGTAAAAAACCCGTTTTAGATATTGTCAAAAATTCATCAACAGGTGCTGCAACCAATATCATTGCAGGTTTAGCCGTTGGAATGAAATCTACCTTTTGGTCTGTTTTGCTTTTTGCAGCAGCTATTTACGGTTCTTATGCACTTGCAGGATTCTACGGTGTGGCACTTGCCGCTTCAGCTATGATGGCCACAACCGCTATGCAACTGGCCATTGATGCTTTCGGTCCTATTGCCGATAATGCTGGTGGGGTTGCCGAAATGAGCGAACTTGATGATATCGTTCGTGAACGCACAGATATTTTAGACTCTGTGGGAAATACAACCGCCGCTGTTGGAAAAGGCTTTGCTATTGCATCTGCTGCTTTAACAGCCTTAGCCTTATTTGCAGCCTATGTCACTTTTACAGGCATTGACGGTATCAATATTTTTAAAGCCGATGTCCTTGCCATGTTGTTTGTCGGTGGAATGGTACCTGTTGTGTTTTCTGCTCTCGCTATGAAATCGGTTGGTAAAGCTGCTATGGAAATGGTAAAAGAAGTTCGACGTCAATTTAAAGAAATTCCAGGCATTATGGAAGGCAAAGCCAAACCAGAATATGCCAAATGTGTTGATATTTCAACCAAAGCAGCCTTAAAAGAAATGGTCTTGCCAGGCTTATTAACCATCATTTCGCCAATCATCATCGGTTTTCTGTTCGGTGCTGAACCGCTCGGAGGCTATATGGCTGGCGTTTGTGTATCAGGTGTGATGTGGGCTATTTTCCAAAACAATGCTGGTGGTGCTTGGGACAATGCTAAAAAATCTTTTGAAGCCGGTGTAGAAATCGACGGAAAAATGACTTACAAAGGTAGCGACGCCCACAAAGCTGCGGTTACTGGCGATACGGTTGGAGACCCATTCAAAGATACTTCAGGCCCATCAATGAACATCCTCATCAAACTCACTTGTCTCATCGGTTTAGTCATGGCACCACTTTTAACCGAGCAAAAACACGTTGACACTCTTGGAAATGACGACCAGAAAGATAAAAAAGAAGTGGTGTTAACCAAAGAAGAAGCCACAGCCGAAATCATTCTCAAGTAATATATATTTCATTTGGGGCTTCCGCTGCTCCAAAGTCGCATCGGCGGGCTTTCGGCAGTCGTCCCGCTCAATGCGGGGACTCCAACAATGCCTCAATCCCTAAGCCATATCACAACAACATATTTCAATTTAAAGGTTGAAGAAATACCATTTGCACAGTTAATATTATCTTTGTCAAAAATAATGTTTATGATTTCAGAAAAAGCCAACTCAATATTCAAAGCAGTAATTCAAAAATATCACATCAAAGACGATGTTGATCAAGATTTTCAAAACCCTTATGATGCGGACAAAGATTTGTTGTCTCACTTGCTTTATAGAAAATGTTGGATAGATACTGTACAGTGGCATTACGAAGACATCATTCGCGATCCTGAAATCACACCCAAAGACGCTTTAGTCATCAAAAGAAAAATCGACGCATCAAATCAAGACCGAACCGATACCGTGGAATACATTGATAGCTATTTTCTTGAAAAATACAAATCCGTTAGAGTTAAAGATAATGCTAAAATCAACACCGAAAGTCCAGCTTGGGGCATTGACCGCTTGTCTATTCTATCTTTAAAAATCTACCACATGCGTGAAGAAGCCGAGCGTCAAGACGCCAGTATGGATTATCGTCAAAAAAGCCAAGACAAACTCGATGTTTTACTTGAACAACGCCGAGACTTATCTACAGCTATCGACCAATTGCTCGAAGATATTGCTAACGGAGATAAATACATGAAAGTCTATAAACAGATGAAAATGTATAACGACGATGAGATGAATCCTGTTTTGAGAAACCGCAAATAAATGTCCAGTCACAGCAAGCATATCCTTACCATCAGACTTTCTGCCATGGGTGATGTTGCAATGACTGTTCCTGTGATTAATACTCTACTCAAAACACATAAAGATTTAAAACTTACGGTGCTTACCAAACCGCAGTTCAAAGTTTTATTTGATTTTATACCACGTGTCAATGTGGTTTGTGCCGAAGTAAAAACCAAGCACAAAGGCTTGAACGGACTTTACAGGTTAAGCCGAGAATTAAAATCGCTCAACTTATCAGAAGTCGCAGATTTACATGATGTTTTACGTTCTAAAATATTAGACTTATTTTTATTTTTTCAAGGACTTAAAATTAAGAAAATCAACAAAGGACGAGCAGAAAAAAAAGCCTTAGTCAGACCAAAACGAAAAATATATAAACCTCTCAAAACCTCAGTAGAACGTTATGCTGATGTTTATAAAAAACTTGGTTACAACATTGATACTAACCATTTAGAGCTTTTAAAACAACAAGATTTAGACGCTTCAATAAGAGAAGATTTAGACTTTAATCCATCAAAAAAACAACTCGGAATTGCTCCTTTTGCAACACATAACGGAAAAGTTTATCCTTCAGATTTGATGGAAGAAGTCATCAAAAACTTGGCTCAAAATACATCTTTAAATATTTATTTGTTTGGCGGTGGTAAATTAGAAACATCTCGTTTACAACAATGGGCAAAACCCTACAACAATGTATATTCTATAGCTGGGCGATACAATTTCAAAACCGAGCTTTGCTTAATTTCCAACCTTGATGCTATGCTCTCAATGGACAGCGGAAACGCTCACCTTGCCGCTATGTTTGGCGTGAAGGTTTTTACCATTTGGGGTCAAACACATCCTTATGCAGGGTTTGCACCTATAGGTCAAACACAAAATGAACAAATACTACCCGACAGAACTCAGTTTCCATTATTACCAACTTCAATTTATGGTAATAAAAAAATCGAGGGCTATCAAAACGTGATGCGAAGTATAGAACCACAAGAGGTAATTACTAAAGTATCAAAATATTTATTAAGTTAACGTAAGTTCGATATAAATTTCAATAAAATACTGATATTTAATCATTTGTCATGTCGATAGAGCGAAGCATGAGCGATGAGACATCTCAGCAGGATGAGATGTCTCCTCATTCTTCGTTCGAAATGACAAAATTTGCTCATAAAAAGATGTAATTATCTGATTTACAGATTTCAATAAATCGAACTCACGTTGAGTTGGGTTATTTGATTTGAAGTTTATAAATTGATGTAAAACTCTATATATTAGAGATTAATACAATATTTGAATGCATAATGTAGTTAAAAAAAAGAAGAAAGACTAATACCAATGTGTAGCTTGAGTATTTCGCACGTATGGGAGACATTTAAAACAATATTCGGTATTTCATAAGAAACAGTTTGTTGACTTTAATTTGTATCAAATTGCGGTTTAAAATCTTTTTGATAGTCCTGCCAGGCTTTGGCGGTGGTAACAGATTTATAATCATCAGTCGCTACCATTTTTAAATAAATTTCGAGATCTTCGGCAGATTTGTAACCCATAACAGGTGAAATGACTTCGCCGTTTTCATCAAAAAACACGATAGTTGGATAAGCCGTAACTTTGAGTGCATCTGCAAAGAAATGCTGATAATTTCGACCTTTTCGACTCGGGTCATAATTGGGGTTGGTATATTCAAAGCCCTTGTAATTTACCTTTTCTGTACCTTCTCCATTAAAATTTACTGCGTAAAAATGGTCGTTGACGTATTTTGCCAAATCCTTATTGACAAAAGTTTTTTTATTCATTTTATGGCAATTTTTACACCATTCGGCATAGACAAACAGCATGATTTTTTTAGGTCTATTTTCTTGTTGCTTTAAAGCTTCATTCATGCTCATCCATTCAATTTGTTGAGCGGATAACCCGAAGCTTAGCATCATAAAAATGCTAAAGATTATAGATTTAAACATAAAATATTTTAGAGTTATAACGTATTTTTTTGCTTTTGATTGTATTATCATTAAAACTCAAATCGTGTGATATTTTACTTTACCCCATGCATTAATTTATTGACCACTTTTCCAAGTGACATTACTAATAGTCCAGCAAGTGTTGGAACAACAGTGAAAATCAAAAAGAAGGTTGATAGTGAATATTCTTCGGTGATGTTTTCGATTTCACCGCCAAACACTGCTGCCAGTTTATTACCAATAGCAATGGCCAAATACCACATTCCAAACATCAAAGCAATCATGCGTGCTGGCACTAATTTACTGACATAAGACAAGCCAATTGGAGAAGAGCAAAGCTCGCCTAAGGTGTGAAACAAATAAGCTAAAACCAACCAAACCATACCTACTTTCATGCCTTCTTGAATGCCATATGAACCCCAAGCTAAAACACCAAAACCAACGGCCATAACAATCAAACCAAGTCCGTATTTCATAGTAGCAGATGGATTGTATTTGCTGTCAAACCATTTGGAGAAAAATGACGCAAAAGCAATGATAAAAAACGAGTTCAAAATACTGAACCAAGACACAGGAATTTCAATCTCATTGTCTAAAACTTCTACAACTTCTGCTTGTATCACTTTATTATCGGTATTGAGTTGTTTGGCTTTAAGTCTTGTGTCTTTCAGTTTTTCTGGCGTAAGATAACCAAAAGTGGAATTCACATTGTCTTTGGTAATCATAGGAATTTCTTGACCAACTTTCAACTCATGGGTTTCTGCGAGACGCACGGTTTTTTCTACAATTTTATCATCAGATTGGACTTGATAATTTTCGGAAATTGGAATATATTCATAAATAGGTTTGCCTTCATCATTCAGCTTAGGTTTGCCGTCTTCTACAACTTGTTTTTCAACCGCTTGATAAGAGACTTCATAAGCATTGGTATTCCAATCTCTATTGAGCATCCATAGCGTTAAACTCCATATTCCGATAAAAGTAATCGCCAAAACAATATTGGAGCCAGGAATTTTAGAAAAAGAACGTTTTGACAGCATATACAAAACGTAGGTAATAATAATAAGCGGTATAATTGTTAAAGCTGTATTAATGACATTATAAGCAATAGCCGCATCGCCACTGAGAGTTCTGTCCACAAAGTCTCTGGCAAAAATAATTAAGGATGAAGCACCTTGTTCAAAAGACATCCAAAAAAACACCGTGAAAAACGCAAAAATGATAAAAGCAATCATCCGATCACGAACCACACCTGCGTATCGTAAAATCCTACTGATCACTAAAAATAAAAACAAACCTAAGCCAATCAGCACGACAACATATTGTCCTGACCAGCTTGATGTTTCTGCCCAAGCAAACATATCAAAATCAGCTATTTTAGATAAAGGGTCGTTAATGGCATAGCTCAAACCAATAATGGCAGATAAGGCTATTAAAATTTTATCTAAAGTCGTAAATGGATTGGGTTTAATTTGATCTTTTTCGTCTTGTGATAATTCTTCTTGTTTGACTTCTATTATTTCTGCATCTCTATTTTTAGGGATGTCGCCTATGTTTCCAAAAAGTGGTTTCGCCAACCAGAATTGAAGCGTTCCTAAAAGCATAAAAACACCAGCCAAGCCAAAGCCATAAGCCCAACCTAACTTTTCTGCCAAATAGCCACAAAGTAGCATTCCAAAAAATGCTCCAGCGTTTACACCCATATAAAAAATGGTGTAAGCTCCGTCTTTTTTTTCTGGCAAAAACTTATACATTTCTGAAATGATAGATGTGATGTTAGGTTTAAAAAATCCTGTGCCAGTTATAATCAATCCTAGACCGAGATAAAGTGAAGTTTCAGTTTCGACAGCCATACTGGCGTGACCTGCCGTCATCAAAATAGAGCCAATCACCACAGCCCAATTGTAGCCCGTAAGTTTATCAGCAATGATTCCGCCAAGAATTGGTGTGATGTAAAGCAACATAGCATAGGTTCCAAAAAGTGCAGTAGCGTTTTCTGGCACCCATTCCCATCCAGGGTTATAACTGATAACAGCCATAGTTAAAAAGTTGACCAAAAGCACACGCATTCCATAAAAAGAAAAGCGTTCCCACATTTCGGTAAAAAATAAAACAAAAAGACCTGCGGGATGCCCTAAAACTTTTGAATCAAAAAATTCCGGTCGGTTGGTAGTTGGTGTCATAATTCTATTTGGTTTTATTTAACTTCATCATCGGCCAGTTCAAAACCTTCTTGCTCTAAGCCTTCTATTTCTTTATCTTCAGCACCGTGTGTCAGACGCTTGAGCGGTTTTAAAAGCAAGATGACTAAGATTCCAAAAATAACACAGAATATGGTTATCCCTGCAAAAGTTCTAAACTCAAGGTCAGTTTGAAATTGGTCAACCACTAATTGACCAACGTATTTGCCATTTTTGTAATCAAAGTTGAGAAGCACTTTTAAAGGTTGGCTTGAGGTAGCTTTATATTTATTTAAACGGCTGATAAATTCTTCTCGGTATTTAGCTTTTTCAAATTTGAAAACATTTGAAATTTTATCATCTTCAAATACAAAATTTCCATTACTGATATAGGCTTGGTCTTCAATGGTAAAAGCTTTGTTTTTAGAAAAAATGTCATCTTTTTCATTTTTAGTCAAAAGGGGTTTAACTTGTTCAGCAGTAGCAGATAATTCAATTTGTATCGGTTCAGCCTGAGAAGATTCTCCGATAATTCCAGCGACCTTATTTCCGAGGCCAGTTGCTGCAAAATATACACCCATCATCAAAGAGCCGTATTTGATTGGGGATAATTTGGTAATAAAAGACAGAGCCACTGGTGAGGCAGATAATTCACCAATGGTATGGAGTAAATATGCAAAAAACAACCAATAAATGGCCGAAGAGCCTTCAGCGGCATACTGTTTAGTTGCAAAGACCATAAACACAAATCCAAGTCCCATAATAATTACACCAACAGCCATTTTAAAAATGGATGAGGCTTCTTTGCCTTTGTTTTTAATCCACTGCCAAAAAATAGCAACAGGTAAACCAAAGATGATAATATATGTGGGGTTCAAAGATTGAAAAAATGCAGCTGGAATTTCCCAACCACCGATGGTTCTATCCGTTTTTTGTTGAGCATAAATATTGAGCAATCCGCCAGCTTGTTCAAACGCACCCCAAAAGACAATAACTATCAAAAATGATAGTAAAAGAACGATATATCTGTCCTTTTGTATTTTGGATTCTAAATCTTGATAAATAGTCATCATAAAACCAACGACCAAAGTTAAAAACAAGAAGAATATAACATAAGCAGAAACTTCGGTTTTCATAAAATTAAGAGGCACAAATACAGATATTGCAGCTAAAATAACAATAGCAATCAGTGTGTTTTTAGTGCTAAACATTTGGCTGAAAATTTGATTAAGCGATACATCGTGTTCGCTTGCTGTGGCTTTTGTTGGTTTGTTACCGACATGGGTTAAAAACCGCGTTCCGTAAACATAAACCAACTGCCCAAGAATCATACCTATAGCGGCAAGACCAAAACCGTAATGCCAGCCATATTCAGCAGCAACCCAACCGACAACTATACTGGCTATTGCTGCACCAAAATTTATACCGATATAAAATATTGAAAAGCCTTTATCGCGTCTGGGATCCCCTTCTTTGTATAGACCGCCAACCATAGTTGAAATATTAGGTTTAAGCATTCCTACACCTAATATGATTAACAATAAACCTGTATAAAACGCCCAATCTTGTTCAATAGATAATACACCATGACCAGCGACAAGAAGCCAACCACCAATCATTACAGACTTGCGTTGACCTAGAATTTTATCAGCGATAATTCCGCCAGGGATAGAAGCCACATATACCAGCATAGTGTACCAACCATAAAGAGCAAGTGCTTTACCTTCATCCCAACCTAAGCCTGGATTTTCATCACTGACTTTGGCAAGCATGTAAAGCGTAAGAATGGCACGCATACCATAATATGAAAACCGTTCCCAAAGTTCTGTAAAAAACAAAATATAAAGCCCTGCTGGATGGCCAAAAAGTTCTTTTTGATGTGCTGGTTTTGTTGTCATGTTTATTTTTTATTGTTGTTGTTTTTTAATTTTAACTGTTGAATATCTAAAAGATCCTTAGGTCGCGATGATTTAATCTTGCTAGTGATCAAGTCTTCAAAACTTAAAACTTTCCATCTTAATAATTCTTCACCTTTAATATTTTCTTCTTCGCTTTCAAGATAAGCTTCATCAAATGTTTTATTGATAGAAAACTTTGTGATTAATTCTAAATCTAAATCATAAGGTGAAAATTTTATAGAAATATTTTGCATTTTAGCTATCACTTCTTCTGGGAATTGTTCAATTTTATATCCCATTTCATTAAAAACATCTTTTAAATTATCCATATTAGCTTGAGTGACGTCTATCCAAAAATCAACATCTGCTGAATGTCTTTGATAGCCGTGAAAGTTTACTGCTCCACCGCCAATCATGATCATCTTTACTCGGTGTTTATTGGCTAGTTTAATAAATTTTTAGAGGTGTTAACTTAGTTACTTATTTTTATTTGCTGATAATCAATATGTTGACTTCTCACCATTCTGTTAATTAGATTGTCAAATATAGTTTGCTTATGTATTGACCTATTCAAACGATAGCTGTATTCATCCAAATATTTTTCAATATGGGCTTCATGCATCCATGAAAAAGTACTTCTTAACCAAGATTTTACTTGATGTACGATGGTGTTTATTTCAAAAAAATCTACAGTGTTGCTTTTTAATTGCTTTATGGTGTACTGATTTTTTAAAGGAATATACCCAGTCCATTTATCAGTTTTTACCTTTGCTTGCTTTGATATATGGCTTTCAAATACTTTATTCAATTCTGTTGAAGAATAGTCCTCAATTTTTTTAAAATAAGCTCTTTTTACACCTCTGTTGTCATCAAGTTCAAGTGCAATTACAATCTTCTTTTTATTACTGTCATTGCTCCTTCCTTGCTTTAAATCTTCTTTTCCACCATACACAAATTCATCCACATAGACTGTTCCTTCCATAGGGTGTGATTCACTGCTCTTCATAGCTTTACGCACTTTATGCATAAAAAGCCATGCGGTGGGACGACTTACTGAATATCGCTTTGCAATTTGTGATGCAGATATACTTTTAGTGGTTGCACTCATCTCAAAAGCAATCCCAAAAGCTTTTCTAACACCAAACTTTACTTTGTGAAATAATGTATTTGCAGTAGGACTTTCAATGTGATGACAACGATTACAGTCCCTGGCAAAATTAGCTTTCCTTACAGTAAACTTATCATGATTACATTTTGAACATTTATATCCATCTTTCCATTTTATCATAGATAGATATTCAAGACAATCTAAGTCAGTTTTGTACTTTTCAAAAAAATCAATAATACTTTCTCCTTTAAACTTATCCATAAATTAAATTTTATGCTTTAAATATAAGTAATTATCTTTACACCTCAAAAATTTTTCAATGTTTTCACCCCATTTCATCATCTTGTATATTCTTATGTATTAAAAGAAAATTGCCTTTATATCGCTCTTCAAAACTCAATTGATTCTTTGGTGGAAACAGCTTGTTAATCCGTCTTGATAATTCCAAGAATTTTAAAAAGCGTTCTCCTCCAGAAAGTTTTAAAAAATCTTCCTGCTGTTGACGCTTGCTTTCGGCTTTGGTTTGAAATTTGACTTCCATTTTTTAATTTAAAGTTTTTTCAAAATAAAATCCGTCATCAAATTATATAAATGCAATCTGGTGTTGCCACCATAAATGCCGTGGTTTTTATCGGGATAAATCCGCCAATCGAAAGATTTATTGGCTTGGACTAAAGCTTCAATCAGTTGCATGGTATTTTGTACATGCACATTATCATCAGCACTTCCATGGACGAGAAGATAATCGCCTTTTTCAAATTCACCAACATGTGTAATGGGCGAATTATCATCGTAACCCGACGCGTTTTCTTGTGGTGTTGTCATGTAGCGTTCGGTATAAATGGTGTCGTAAAATCGCCAGCTGGTTACTGGTGCGACGGCTATAGCAAAACTAAAAACATCATTGGCTTGAAAGATAGCGTTTGACGACATAAAGCCACCAAAACTCCATCCCCAAATCCCAATTCTATCGGCGTCGATATAAGGTTTTTGTCCTAATTTTATAGCGGCAGCGACTTGGTCTTCGAGTTCGTATTTGCCGAGTTGAAGTTGGGTTACTTTTTTAAAATCTCGACCTTTAAACCCTGTGCCACGACCATCAACGCAAGCTATGATATAACCTTTTTCGGCAAGCATTTGATACCAGTAATCATTAGTGCCAAAAAAACTATTGGACACCGATTGTGAGCCAGGTCCAGAATATTGATACATCAACAACGGATAGGTTTTTGAAGGGTCAAAATCTTTAGGTTTAATCATCCACATATTGAGCTCATTGCCATTAATTTCAATAGTGCTGAGTTCTTTTTTGGATAGATTATAAGCGTCTAATTTATTTAAAAGTGACTGATTGTCTTTGATTTTTCTAAGTAATTTACCATTTTTTGCATCGTGAAGTGTAAACCGTCGTGGAGTTTCTACACTGCTAAACGTATTAATAAAATAACTAAAATCGGCACTAAAGTCGGCAGAATTAGTTCCATAGTCATCAGCTAATGCTTTTTTTGATTTTCCGTTGATTTTTATGCTATATACCGCTCGGTTAACGCTACCTGTTTCTGTGCTTTGATAATAAATACGTTTTGTATTGGAATTGTATCCATAGTAATTGGTCACTTCCCAATTGCCGTTGGTTACTTGGTTGATGAGTTGACCACTTTCTGAGTAGTGGTAAATGTGGTTCCAGCCATCTTGCTCACTGGTCCAAATAAATGAGTTGTCTTCGAGAAAGGTTAAATCGTCATCAACTGCCACATAAGCTTTGTCAGTTGCGGTGAGAATGGTTTTTACTGAAAAATCATCGGTGTTGACAAGATGTAATTTCAGTTCATTTTGATGTCTATTGGTGGTTTGAACCGATAGTAAATGGTTTTTTTGACTCCATTTTAATCTTGGGATGTAGTGATAATTGCCTAAATCAATTTCAGTAGATTGTTGTTTGTCAATATCGTAAATCCACAATGACACTTTTGCATTGTTTTCGCCAGCTTTGGGATATTTAAACACTTCTTGTTGTGGATATAAGTTGTTGCCATAAGTGCCATAAATGTCCATGGAAAATTCTGGAACTTCAGATTCGTCAAATTTTAAATAGGCAAGGTATTGCCCGTCAGAGCTCCATTCAAAGGCTTTGACAAAGGCAAATTCTTCTTCGTAAACCCAATCGGTAAGACCATTGATGATTTTGTTTTTTTCACCGTCATTGGTAACTTGTGTAGTAGAATTTTTGTTTAAATTTTTTATAAATAAATTGTTGTTTTTTACAAAAGCCACTTGAGTATTGTTTGGCGAAAAATGTGGTTCTTGTATTTTATCGTTATCGATTTGAGTTAATTTTTTATTTTCAATATCAAAAACATAATATTGACCTTTGACCGAGTGTCTATAAATCGATTCGATTTGAAGTCCTAAAATGGCTTTGGTTTCATCATTGCTCAAGCTAAAGGTTTGGAAATAATTCAATCCATCTATTTTGTTGCTATTGAGAAGTTCACCTGTTTTTTTACCCGATTTATAGTCAAAAATATCTACGTGCATTTCTCCTTTTGCACGGTTGTAATCTTGAACGATGTACGACTGTCCGCTATTTAAGGATTGAAGCGATTGTAAGCGTTCTTGAGAAAAAGCACCAGACCAGATTTCTTCGAGCGTAATAGGTTTATCTTGAGCTAAAACGTTTGAGAAAATAATAAAACAAATACTAAAAATCTTGAGGGTTTTCATATAAGGCAAAATTTGAGACTTCAATTTTACTAAAAAAACATCAAACGGCATAGGTGCTTTTGACATTAAAGTTTAATAAAGGTTTGAAATTTGGAGTAAGCTCAAATTTTAGTGGGCATTTAAGCGCCATATCTCAAAATTTAAAATTAATGCAAAAGCAACCCAAATAGCGTAGGGAATGAGTAGGTAAGCAGCTAATGGGATTACAATTTTAAACCATTTTATAGTGAGCAAGATCAAAATAAATAAAGTGATAATGACAAACAATGCCCAAAGGGGTTGCTGTAAATTAAAAAATACCAGTGACCAAATTGCATTTAAAAGTAGTTGAAATACAAAATGATACAAAGCTGTTTTTACCCAAACATGGTAAAGTCCTCGACTCCAAACTATGCCCGCAGATAAGCCCATAAGGATATACAATATAGCCCAAACTGGGGCGAAAACGGCATTTGGTGGTGTAAAACTGGGTTTTTTAATGGTTTCATACCAAGTGTCAACACCTGTTTGGGTGGCAATACTTGCAACAAAACCAACTCCCAAGCAGATGATAATGCTGATTATAATTTTAATTAATGTATTTGTTTTCATAATGCGACCAAATTAAATAAAAATTAATTTTTAAATGCATAAATGACCATATTTTGTTAAATTTTCTAAAAAAATTGGCTAAATCTATGTTATATTGAGATAAATTGTGTGTGATATAAACTAACAAAATCTGATTATAACAACTAATTTATTTTCAATATTTAAATTAACAGTATTCAATTGACAAACTCAAAAAATGACCAATCAAGCGATATATATTTATAGCAATTTAAGGACACGTTTTAGTCTGGATTTAAGAAAGCCAGAGATGTCCATTCAAACCCAAACATTAAATATAAATCGTATAGAAAAAATTCTGTAGATTTACCAAGACTTAAAAATAAAAACAACTGGAGTTCAAAATATTTTTGTTTTCTAAATGACTTAAAAAATCTTTTGAAGGTGTAAATAATAACTAAGAAACAGTCAACCAATATCAGTATAATACAGATTGATGAACAGAAATAAAGAAAATAAATATGATACAGAAAACAGAAAAAATAATTCTTGGAACATTAATTTTTTGCTTGACAAATTTAGCATTTGCTCAACCAAATTATCCTGCACCGACAGGCGTTTGGTGTAGCTGTCCACCAACAACAGGTGCGGGGAGCGGTTCAGTTGACCCAGCAGTAGCGTCTAAACCGTATGTGAAAGGAATATTAGTTAGAGTTGTTTGGAAGGATATAGAAACTTCTGACAATGTATATAATTGGTCGCTCATTGACAATCAAATAACGGCTGCTCAATCTTATGGAAAGAAAATATCTCTTGCAGTTGGTGGTGGTTTAAATTCACCAAGTTGGCTTTATTCTTTGGGTGTTCAATCTATTTCCTTTACAGTACCTTTTAATGGTACAATACCTATTCCTTGGGATACAACATTTTTAGCAAAATGGACAGAGTTTATTGCTGAACTTGGGAATAGATATGCCAACGATAATACAATTCAGTTAGTTTATATTACAAATTCATCTACAAATGGCTTTGAAATGCAATTGCCGTTTGACCCAACACCTTCTTATACTTCGATTGCATACACAGACCAAAAAGTGATAGATTCTTGGAAAGAAGTGATAGATGCATTTAATAGTTCATTTCCAAATCATTATCTGACAAACGATTTTCATCCAGTTAATCAAAGTAACATAGTTGCAGACTCAATTTATGCTTATGCAAAACAAAATATCGGTAGTAGATATGGTGCCAATGGATGGTGGTGGACACAAAATAACACATCAGTATATCCATCACAATTTGCAATTTTACAAAACTCGACAACCACAAACTTGTTTACAGGAATTCAAATGGCTCATAGTGGAATAACAAGCCCGAGTTCTTTTGGTACAGGAGGAATGCCAACGGCATTAAGTTTGGCAATTTCAAATAATATTTGTTATTGGGAAATTTGGAATAACGACATAACTAATGGCTCATTCGACACATTGCTTTCTAATGCTGTTTGCTCGCCTATACTTGGAGTAGAAGAAATAAGTGATGTTGAGAATAACCTAATTATATTTCCAAATCCTTCACAGAACATTTTTACAATAACACTAAAAAACAATTTTATCAAAGAAGTAGAAATGATAAATGAGTCAGGACAAACAATATTCAGAAAAGAAAACATAAATAACAGTCAATACTTGTTAGACATCGGAAATAGCGTTAATGGCATCTTTTTTCTAAAAGTAACTGACGACAAAAAAACAATATTGTACAGAAAAATTATACTGAAAAAGTGATACAGGAAAAAGTGTAGCGGAATCGAGCAAAGAATTCGGGTTTAAGCTGACAATTTAGTCCAGGTTCAGTCCAGGTTTTTTGATGCTATCAGTCCAGATAACAAGTTAGTTAGAAAATCATCAAAACTCCTATGGTGTTGGTTTGGCAGTTATAAAATCATAAATTGTTTTGATTGATAACTCGCATAGAGGTTTGAAAAAACACAACTTGAGAGTTATATTTTTTTACCCAATTTTCTATAATATAGTTATGAAAATTTTGAAATTGCCTCAGGTGGGTTTTGGTTGTGCAATACGATTGCAGGCTAAATGTTTGTGCAGAAAGCTGAGTTTGGTTTAAAATTTCTGTCAATAAAACTTTTTCAAACAAGCCAGTTTCTATAAGTTTAGGGATAAGTTGGAACTCAATTTCATTTAAGCATTGTTCCACAATATTTGTTTCAATATTAAATGTAGTGTTGTAAATATACATTTATTGAATGTTTTGGTCACCTCTTAATTTTCGATATAGTGTTCTCGCTTCAACAAAAAATATACTATCTTGATGATTAAATATTAGTGTTTCAAGATTTTTCATAGCTTCTTCGGGCTGATTAAGTTTTTCAAATTGAATTTTTGAAATTTGAAACAAAGCATTGTCTGTTACAATACTTTTAGGATGTTCATCTATAAGCTGTTGATAATACTTGACTGCTTCTTGGTAGCGATGGAGCTGGTTTAAAATTTCAGCTTTTTTAAACAATGCTTGGTCTTTAATATGGTAACTTTCGTTACTAACCAAAATACTATCTAATTGATTTAAAGCCAGTTTAGGTTTGTTTTGATAAATTAATAAATCTGTTTTGGCCAAAGCTTTTAAAGCTTGTTGAGTTGAGTCTGTTTCTGATTTACCTTGTTTGATAAATCTACTCATTTCTAATGCATCGTTGGCAATGGTTTGGGTTGTGGCTTTTTTTAATATGTTAAATTGAGTTAAAGCCCAACTAAAATCACCTTTATAGTAGCTTGTTTGAGCACTTTTATAGCGAGATTTTTGGGCTAATGGAGTGTTTTTTACCATTTTACTGATCAAACTGTATTTGATTAATGCTTGGTTATATTGTTGTTGAGCAACAAGAATATCAGCCATAAGCATTTGTATTTTGGCTTGTTGAAATTTGTTGAGGTTTTTTTTAGACACAACTTCTAAATTTGAAAGTGCTTTGTCAGGTTGATTTTGATCAAAGGCTAAAAACTTGGCATACAACAGTTGTAAATTTAAGGTTTCTAAGCCATAACCGTAAGTATTAAAATGAGACAAAAACGACTTTTCTATATCTTTGGGATTATTATTTTGTATCAATTTTATTTGCATTTGATTTTCAATGGCTTTGATTTGAATTGAAATATCTTGACTTTGATTGATCACAAAATCATTAATATCAAATGCAGAGTTGTATTTTTTGTTTTCAAAAGCGATTTGAGCTAAATCCATTAATCGGCTAAAGTCAGGCGTCGTATTTCTTTTAAATATAGCTTTTTCTTGAGCAAAGGCTTTGTTGAAATCTTGCTCTTGTACAAACAACCAACTCAAAATTTGATTGTAAAGTATATTAGGAGAATTTTGAAGCTTTTGAATCAATAGACGCTTGAGAATTATGTTACTCTCATTTTGCGGATTGTCGTTGATATAAGCATTAAAATTACGCTGTATAACTTCAATGTATTTTTCATTTTCTTCAATTAATTTAATGTAGTTTTCAAACATTTTCTTTTGGTTGCCTTTCTCGCCGTAAAGCCTTGCCAATTGTATGCTATAATTTATTCTCGGCTCTTTTTCATTAGCGATTTCATAAGTTTGAATAGCACGCTCAAGGAGGTTGTGTTTTTGAAAAGCTTGACCAGTAGTGTAGGCATAGACATTTCTTGTTTTTACGATATCAATGGCTTTTTCATACCAAATATTAGCATTGACAGAGTCTTTTTGAATTTGAAAAACATAGCCTAATTCTACCATAATGTTAGGTGATTTAGTTGACTTTTTGATGTAGTTGTATAACAACTTTTCAGCCTTTTTAAATTCGTTAAGCTGTATATAAGTATCAGCTAAACCTAACAGATAATCTTGATTGTTAGGGTTTTGTTCATATAGTTTTTGATAAATACTTTTTGCCTTTTCATATTCGCCTTGTTCAGCATAATTCATCGCTAGGCTTATATTTTGGGCTGATATATTTGCTAAAACTGCTGTAAGCAATAAAATACTTAATAAATACTTCATCATTTTTATCGGTGTTAAAAATTTAATTATCTGAAAGCGAGTAACTTAAAAATTCATCTCCTTTCTGAAAATCATATAAAATTTAATTGTTTTGATAGAAATATATAAACGAAATATGTTTATAAAACAATGACAACAAAATAACAAAAATAAGCTTTACAAAGTTTAGTATTTAACATGAGTTCAACTAACAAAAACACAACATACTGATTATCTTAACATTAAAACGTGAAACAAAATCAATTTTATCATTTGATAAAAGTTTTTTAGCTGACCAAAGTCAAAATAGAATTGAACATAGCTATTGTTACTTATTGTAAAATCTCTAAACCTACACGGAGAATCTTGCTATATTATATTCGGTCAAATGTTGGCAGTATTTACACCGATATAAATGCCAAGATTAAAAATTAATTCCTAAGGGGTTAAAATTTTGAATTTAATTTGAACTTGTGATAAAACAATATGTTGTTATTTATTTAAAGGAATTACAACCCGGCTTACCCTTTGAGAAACTCGAGTTATCAACTCGTAAGGGATGCTTAAATGCTTAAAATCAAAGTCTATGGCAGAATGGTTTTTTCCAAAAATTAAGACTTCGTCTCCTTCTCTACAGCTCATGTTTGTAACATCAACCATCATTGTATCCATGCATACATTGCCAACAATTGGGGCTAGTTTTTCATGAATTTTCACCACGGCATTGCCATTTCCATATAGTCTAGAAATGCCATCGGCATAACCTAAAGGAAGTGTAGCGATATGCCTTTTTTCTGGAGCGATATATTTTCTATCATAGCCAACACTTTCTCCTTTTTGAATCCAACGCAGTTGAGCGATAGGTGTTTTTAGTGAAGAAACAGGCTGGAGCATTTTATGCTCTTTAGGATGATTGCCATATCCATACAGAGCTATGCCAGCCCTGACCATATCCATTTCAGCTTCAGCATAATTGAGAATACCACTAGAATTGCACAAGTGAGTTAATAAATCTTGGTGGGCATAAGTTTCAAAAGTTTTAACAGCAGTCTTAAAATCTTGGATTTGTTGCCATGTAAAATCTTTTTCTTCTGGCATACCCGAGGCAGCAAGATGAGAAAAAATACCAGTCAATTTTAAGGTATGTCTATCAGACAAACAAGTCTTGACTTCATCAAACTGGTTTTTATCAAAGCCTAAGCGATTCATACCTGTATTAATTTTAAGATGAATCGGAAAGTTTTTTATATTTTTAAACTTTAAAAATTGGTGTAGAGATTTTAAAAAATGAAAACTATAAACACTTGGCGTTAAATTAAATTGTATGAGTTCAGAGATTTCTTCTAATTGAGGATAAAAAATCAAAATAGGGCAAGAAATATTGGCTTTACGCAAGCGTACGCCTTCTTCAATATAAGCAACGGCTAAATAAGATACGCCAAAATCCTGAAGCGTTTTGCTAATTACTACAGAATCAGATCCATAAGCAAATGCTTTGACGACTCCCATAATTTTTGTTTGGGGTTTAAGTTGATTTTGAATGACTTCAAAATTGTGTTTTAAAGCATTTAAATCTATTTCTAAACGCGTTTCTAATGCTGCTTTCATCCTTTTTTAGGATTTACTTCTTCGGCGTCCTTTATATTTATTTGCTTGATTTTTTCATGTTGCATAGCTTTAAAATAAGCAGCACGACTTAGGGGTTCGTATTCATCGGTTTCGCCTAAAAGGACTAATCTATCATCAGGAGATTTTCTATAACTATATTGAGCTAAATTACCTGTTCTTGTGCAAACAGCGTGAACTTTAGTAACGTATTCGGCGGTTGCCATAAGGTTAGGCATCGGACCAAAAGGTTTGCCCTTAAAGTCCATATCTAAACCAGCAACAATAACCCTGATGCCAGTATTGGCTAAATTATTACAAACATTGACGATTTCGTCATCAAAAAACTGAGCTTCGTCTATGCCAACAACATCGCAGTTGTCTGCCATCAAAGGGATGTTGCCAGCAGCAGGAACAGGAGTAGAGCGAATTTGGTTTTCATCATGAGAAACCACGTGTTCTTCGTTGTATCGGGTATCGATTTGTGGCTTAAAAATCTCCACTTTTTGTTTAGCAAATTGAGCTCGTTTTAGCCGACGTATAAGTTCTTCAGTTTTACCCGAAAACATACTTCCACATATCACTTCTATCCAACCAAATTGCTCTTTGTGATTTACGGTGTTTTCAAGAAACATTTTTTAATTTTATGATGTATAACAAAACAATTTCATTAAATTTCGGTCGTTAAAATTAGAAAAAAAAAGCTTTAATAAACCGACAAAGAAAAACAAAAAATGAAAAAAGTCTTAGAAGACGAGTTAATGAGTCTGGCTCATAGAATATTAAAATTAAGAAATAGAGCTGAAATTCATGAGCTAAAAGAACAAGCGGCTGTACTTTACGAAAAACTTTCTGTGCTTTCTTTTACTGAAAAACATTTTGAAGGTTTCAAGCCAACCATAAAAAAACACGACGTAGAAAAAGCTATTGAAGCAGATTACTCTGATGAGCATCAAGATTTTAAGCATCCAGACGGTACAGAATACAGCGAAGATCAAATCTACGAGCACAATACTGAGAAGATAAAAGACATCGTGTCTCAAATGCCATATGAGTCTGAACAGGTTGACGAAATGTTTAAAGAAAATACCGAAGATAATTCTAAAAATCAACCACAAACTGAAGACAACGTGCAAGACTTTGGTGTCCATTTTGACGATTTACCAGATTTTGAGCCTGCACCAGAACAAAAAGAGACAGACGATACCACTCAAGAAGATGACAAAAAATCAACAGAACCCAATGATCAAGACAATGATGAAAATCAAAACAAAAACAACAATGATGATTCTAAAAAAGAAGAACGAACAATAGACTTGTTTTCTCAAAATAAAAAATCACTCAACGATAGCTTAAATAAAACACTTAAAATAGGGCTTAACGATAGGCTTACTTTTGTAAACCAACTCTTTAAAGGAGAAACAAAAGCTTATGAGAGATTTATTAAAAACATCAATAGTTTTGAAAGTATTGAATCTGTAAAATCGTATATAGAACAACTATTAAGCGGTGAATATAGTTTTTGGAAAGATAAAGAGGAGACTTTTAAACGCTTAATGCACATCATCAATAAAAAATTTAGTTGATTATGTTGTATTTTGTGCCAACTCCAATCGGTAATTTAGCAGATATGACTTACCGAGGCGTTGATGTTTTAAAAGCTGTAAGTCTTATATTATGTGAAGACACAAGAGTAAGTGGCAAGTTGCTCAAGCATTATGATATTGAAACGCCAATGCGAGCTTATCATCAACACAACGAGCATCAAATCACAAAGTCAATTGAAGAAAAATTAAAAAATGGAGAGGACATAGCTGTCATATCAGATGCAGGAACTCCCTTAATTTCTGATCCTGGATTTTTATTAGCAAGAAAATGTGCCGAACTTAAACTTAGTGTAACTTGTTTGCCAGGACCAACGGCTTTTGTTCCTGCCTTAGTTTGTAGTGGTTTACCAACCGATAAGTTTGTTTTTGAAGGATTTTTACCACCAAAAAAAGGGAGACAGAAACGCCTTCAGTTTTTAAACAATGAAACAAGGACAATGGTGTTTTATGAATCTCCTCATAAACTCATTAAAACTTTAAACGACTTTAAAACTACTTTTGGCAAGGATAGACCGATAAGCTTATCAAGAGAAATAAGTAAAATGTTTGAAGAAATTCGTCATGGAACAGTAGAAGATATTTTGGAATATTACGCCGAACGCAAACCAAAAGGAGAGTTTGTCATAACTGTTAAAGGTTTAGATTAAAAGATCGATAATTTAATTCAAGAGTTTTATCGATCATTTTATCTTGAGAAACCATTATTTTATGGGCTAAATTTTCATCAAACAATTGTCTAGCAATAGTTGCTTTCAAATAATTTTGAGCCAAAGGTTTGAAGATAGAATCGTTTTTGTAATCAATATCAAAACTTTCTAAAAAGTTTTTAAAATCTACTAACACAGACTGACTGATTTGGTAGTATTTTAAAAAATCTGTTTCATTTATATCATTGTAGTATGAATTATTTTTGCTTAATTCATCAAAAATAAATCGGTCTAAAATACCATTTTCAAACATATTCCTAAAAACAGTATAGGTTGAATTTTTGTTTTGAGGCACAAACACATCAGGAATAATACCACCACCACCGTAAACTGTTCTTCCCATAGGGGTTTTATAAGCTAAAGAGTCAATCACATCAATGCTGTCAGCATGTTGTAGTTCGCCGTTTTTATACCGATTCAAATAGTCATTAAAATAGCTTTCACGGCCATTTTTGTAGGATCGTTGAATAGATCTGCCTGTTGGAGTAAAATATCTTGCCACGGTCATTCTTACGGCACTTCCATCGCCAAGAGGCATGATGCGTTGCACTAAGCCTTTACCAAATGAACGCCGACCAACTATGATACCGCGGTCGTTATCTTGTATAGCACCAGCTATAATTTCACTGGCCGAAGCTGAGGTTTCATTGATTAAAATAAAAACTTTTTCGTCTAGAAACAAACCATCTGATGTGGCTAAGGTTTCGCTGATATTTTTAGACTTATCCTTAGTGTAAAGGATAGGAGTGTTTTTTGTTAAGAATTGATTAGCAACATCAACGGCTTCTTTCAGATATCCACCACCGTTGTCTCTCAAGTCAATAATGATGCTTTGTGGTTGTTGTTTTTTTAGGTTAGAAGCAAATTGCATAAACTCTTCAAAAGTTGTTTTAGCAAAACGCTTAATTTTAATGTATCCTGTTTTGTCGTTTATCATGAAGCCCGCAACAACACTTTTGAGAGGAACTTGATTTCGGATAATTTCAAAATTGAGTAATTCACTTTCAAAATTGCGTTTTACTTTTAGGTGTACTTTTGTGTTCTTTTCGCCTTTTAGCAATTTCACTAAAGAGTCTGAGCTAATTTCGGGTTTGGATAGTTCAATGCCATCAGCGTACAAAATTTTATCACCTGCTTTTATCCCCGCTTTTTGTCCAGGGCTATTGGGTATTGTTCTAATCACCGTAAGGGTATCATTTTTTTTGTAAAAACTTATTCCTATACCAACAAAGCCACCATTCATACTTTGGTTTTCTGAATCCAGTTGAGCTTTAGGAAGGTAAGCTGTATGTGGATCAAGATCTTTTATTATCTTGTTGATGGTAACATTCACAATGCTATCGGTGTTAACATCATCTACATATTTGTTTTCAATTAATTGGATAAGGGTGTTCAGCTTATGTTTTTGGCTAAATAATTTGCTTGAGTGGAATGAGGACTTAACACTAGACAAACTACCGATGTAAATGCCTATTACACAGGCAATACTCAGTAATAAAGGGATGTATATAATTTTTACACGTTTCATTTTTATGCTTTAATACAGTCTAAATGCTCCAATTTAACCCCAGCTTTTTTTAAGAATTTCAGTCCAGAATCATCTTTATAAGTAATTTTATATACCACTCTTACTATTCCAGCTTGATGAATGAGTTTGCTACATTCTCTACATGGCGAAAGTGTGATATAAAGCGTAGCACCTTTACAAGATTGCGTTGAAGAAGCGACTTTTAGAATAGCATTGGCTTCTGCATGCAACACATACCACTTGGTAAGGCCTTCTTCGTCTTCACAATTATTGTCAAATCCACTTGGCGTGCCATTATAGCCATCGGAAATAATCATTCTATCCTTAACAATGATTGCCCCGACTTGTTTGCGTTTACACCGAGACAACTTTCCCCATTCAACAGCCATTCGGAGATAGGCTTTATCAAATTTTTTTTGTTTTTTCAGATCCATTATCCAATCATCAAAAATTTTAACAGCGACTCAATGTTCAAATGTATAACATTTATGCGTGTTGGTGTCTTTATCTTTTCTTAAAGATTACTTACCAAATCCAAGTTTCTCTCAGAATAGGAATACAAAGTCCGATGACAATAGAAGATGAGATGAGTATCCAATCATTTTTTGAAAATCTAAAAATATTTTGAGCAATGTAGCCTATAAATAAAACTGGAATAACCACTAAAACCTGAGAAAATTCTACACCTAAAGCAAACTCAATAAGCATAAGTAGCTTGCTTTCTGTGCCTTTTGAAATCATATTGAAATAATAAGAAAACCCAAAACCGTGAATTAATCCAAAAAACAAAGTGAACCCATAAAGGGCATTTATTTTTTGGTTTGCAATATTGCTTTTAGCAAAAATGATATTGTAAAGTGCTGTAAACAAAATGCTAACTGGAATCAAAAATTCAATCCAAATATTGTTGATTTCAATAACTTTGTAAGCTGCCAAAATAAGCGATAATGTATGACCTAAAGTAAAAATACTGACCAACCAAAACACGCGTTTGGCATGGCTGAAAGTGTAAGCAGCCACTAAGGCAATAAGAAATAAAATATGGTCATAAGCATTCCAATCTAAAACATGAAAAAGACCAAGTTTGAGATTAAACCAAAAATCTGAAAACATAGAATGTTAATTTAATTTTAAGATGCAAAATATCATATAATTTTGACTTAAAAATAAAAATAATAGTAAATTTGCTGTCTTTAATGGGGAATTAGCTCAGTTGGCTAGAGCGCCACGCTGGCAGCGTGGAGGTCATCGGTTCGAACCCGATATTCTCCACTTTTTAATGGATGATGAGGTGTATATTTCGAAACCAAAGCATCTCGATACAAATTTTTTTTATTGCAATCGAAAAATTCACTACCAATGACAGTGGGTTTGTCATTGCGACGGTAGGTTGTCGTTCCGACGGTAGGTTGTCATTCCGACGGTAGGAGGAATCTCTCTCACGTATTGGGGTTCGGTTCACTGAGAGATTCTTCACTTCGCAGGCTCCGTTCAGAATGACAAGGGAATGTCATTCCGACGGCAGGAGGAATCTTTCTCACGTATTGGTTTTTATTTCACTGAGAGATTCTTCACTCCGCAAGCTCCGTTCGGAATGACAAGTAGAATGTCATTCCGACGGCAGGAGGAATCTTTCTCACGTATTGAGGTTCGGTTCACGAAAAGATTCTTCACTCCGCAAGCTCCGTTCAGAATGACAAGGGGTTGGCAGGCTCCGTTCAGAATGACAAGGGGTTGGCAGGCTCCGTTCAGAATGACAAGTAGGTTGTCATTCCGACGGCAGGAGGAATCTTTCTCACGTATTGGTTTTCATTTCACTGAGAGATTCTTCACTTCGCTAGCTCCGTTCAGAATGACAAGTAGAATGTCATTCCGACGGCAGGAGGAATCTTTCTCACGTATTGGTTTTCATTTCACTGAGAGATTCTTCACTTCGCAAGCTCCGTTCAGAATGACAAGGGGTCGGCAGGCTCCGTTTAGAATGACAAGGGAATGTCATTCCGACGGCAGGAGGAATCTTTCTCACGTATTGGTTTTCATTTCACTGAGAGATTCTTCACTCCGCAGGCTCCGTTTAGAATGACAAGAGGGTTTTTGGTTCACTGGGAGATTCCTCGTCACTGCGTTTACCTCGGAATGACAAGAGGGTTTTGGGTTTACTGAGGGATTCTTCATATTTCAAATCTCATTTGTGCATTCGTGGCTTTTGTAATAGTAGTGTTTTACTTCATTTTTTATCCAAAAATAGTTTTGACGATGATTTTTATGTCGTTTAAAAAGCTATAGTTTTCAACATAAGCTTTATTGATTTTTACCTTTTTGGGCCAAATGACTTCGTCGTTGTATTGTTTTGGATGTTTTTGTTGGGCTAAAATTTCTTCTTCATTTCTAAAAGTTAGAGATGCTGGGCCTGTGATACCTGGCCTTACGGAAAGAATTATTCTATCTTGACCTTGAAGTTGATCAGCATAACCTGGCACATCGGGTCGTGGACCGACTAAACTCATATCGCCAATGAGTACATTCCAAAGTTGAGGGATTTCATCGAGTTTGGTTTTGCGTAAAAAGCGACCGAATTTTGTGATGCGCGGGTCGTTTAGGGTTGTGATATAGTTTTGCGGTTGATCAGTGTCTCGCATGGTTTTAAATTTAAGTAATTTAAAAGGTTTAGCTCCCTTACCGATGCGCGTCTGTGCAATTAATCCAAAAGAGTTTGTGTCTAGACTTGTGAAAATAAACAATACTAAAAAAAAAGGCCATAAAACAATTAAACCTAAAACTGAAAGCCCTAGGTCTATTGCTCTTTTAATAAATTTCTGTTTACTATTAAGGCTCACAAATCATTATATTTTTTTGTTTATGGTCTTAATAACTTTTGCAGGGTTGCCAACCACCACCACATTATCAGGAACGTCTTTAGTCACAACAGCACCTGCTCCAATAATAGTGTTTTTGCCTATTGAAACTCCAGGATTGACAACAGCACCAGCACCAACTTGACTTAACTCACCCACACTAACACCACCACAAAGCGTGGCATTAGGTGAAATATGCACATAGTCATTGACAATACAATCGTGTTCTACAACAGCAGAGGTGTTGATGATACAGTGTTGTCCAATTTTTGAATTAGCATTGACCACAGCATAAGCAAAAACAACACTACCTTTATCTATAGATGAAAAATTAGAGACTAAAGCCGTTTTGTGTATGGCTTTTGTGTAATTAAAATCTAAAGTCTGACTGATTTTTTGTCTGGTATAATTATTCCCAATCGCGATTATGCTTTGTATAGGTTTAGCTTTATGAGTTTGATGAACTTCAAAATTTAGAATTGACTTTATCCTAGGATCATCATCAATGATATAAAATTCTGAAACACCTTGACTTAAAAGACAGTCTAAAACCACCTTAGCGTGACCACTGGCACCGTATATTTGAATCATACTCATGATGGGTTTCCTTTAAATTTTTCTGCAGTAGCTTCTCCGGTCTGACTAATGCCTTCTCTTTTAAAAACCTTCTTGAAGGTCAAAAGTATAATTTTTAAATCTAATTTAAAGCTTAAATGATTGACATAATACACATCTAACTCAAATTTATCTTGCCAACTAACAGTGTTTCTACCATTAACTTGTGCCCAACCAGTAATACCTGGTCTGACTTGGTGGCGTTTTTTTTGTTTATTATTGTATAAGGGTAAATATTCTGGCAGTAAGGGTCGAGGCCCGATTAAGCTCATATCACCTTTGAGTATATTGATCAGTTGCGGTATTTCGTCAAGAGACGTTGTTCTAACCAACTTTCCTACAGCAGTCAAACGTTCTGCATCAGGTAATAAATTCCCGTTTTTATCTGTTTTATCATTCATGGTTTTGAATTTGATGATGCTGAAGATGCGTTCGTTTTTCCCTGGTCGTTTTTGAAGGAAGAAAGCTTGCCCTTGGTTAGCAAATAACAGGGCGATTGTAACGATAAGGAAAATCGGGCTGAGTATTAGTAAACTGGTAAGAGCGAAAAAGAAATCGAATATGGGTTTTAGAGCTGATCTATACATTTTTGTTTTTGACTAATTGATTATACTCTTCTAATATTGCCTCCCAAACCAACCTTTGTTCATAGCGTAAGGTAATCATCTCCCTGGAATTGCTTTTAAGCTTTTCATATAGATTTTGGTCTTTTATTAATTTTATCATAGCACGCTGTAAAGCTTTTGTGTCTTTAGCGGGAATAATTAAACCATTTTTTCCCTCTTCTATAATTTCATTACAGCCATTAATATCACTGACGATACTCGGCAAACCCATCGCGCCGGCTTGCATCACGACATTGGGAAAACCTTCGCGGTAACTTGGAAATGCTAAGGCGTCACTCATCGCAAAATAAGGACGGACATCGTCTTGAAAGCCTGTGGTGATGATGTTGGGATTAACTTCTATTTCTTTAAGCGTTTCGGGTAATAACGGGTCGAGTTCGGATTCTAGGGGACCAACCAGTAGGAGCCTCTCCCTAAATCCCTCTCCAAAGGAAAGGGACTTAAACGCACTGACTAATTCATTAATGCCTTTATCGCTGACTAAACGACCGACGAAAATGAAAACAAAATCTTCTTTTTGAATGCCTAATTGCTGTCTTAAGTCTTGGCTTTGTTGTTCTGAAAAATGGGCTGGACTGAAATAGGTAGTGTCGATGCCGTTGGAACTGCCATTGGCGATGAGTTTTAGTTTATTAATTGGTGCGTATTTATGCTGAAGTATAAACTGTTCTAAGCCTTTGCTATTGGGATAAACCCGTGTGGCACAGGTATAAGTTAGCTTTTCTACAGCGTCTAAAATTTTACGTTTTATACCACTTGCCTCCATAAGTGGCAAACCCGCCACCGTATGCAAACGTAAGGGCACACCAGCGATATTTGCGGCTAGCATTCCTAAAATTCCCGCTTTGGGTGTATGCGTGTGAACTATTGTTGGTTTTTCTTTACGGAAAACCTGGATGAGTTGAAGTAATGAAATTATATCTTGAAAAGGCGTAATCTGCCGTGTCATATGGACTTCCCTGACCTCTACATTTTCGTGAGTGGCAACTTTTCCTAACTCTTCTTTTGGACCAGACGACATGGCCAAGACTTTAAAATGCTGACTCATGAACCTCAACTGCCCTTTGATTAAATACTGTAGCGACAGTGGTACTGTGGTGAGGCGGAGGAGTTTGGGATTAGGCATAAAATAAAATTCCTAAAAAAAATTAATCATTCTTTTTTATCTTAATAATTGAATTCTCTTTCCTCAATCTATTACCCAAATAGCCTCCTTTAACTAAAAACTCGTTTCGAATTATCTTATCATCTAAACCGATGAAATCAATTTTGAAATGATTTGAAATTTTATTCGAAGTTTTTAGTGTGTTATTTATGAAGTCGCTATAGTTAATCTTCAATAGATTATATTTCTTGTTTGAATAAAATATTTCTGTAAATAAATCTATTAAAAATTTTGAGAAAACTGACTTTACTGCAAACAGATAATGCTTTTTATTTTTTTTATCTGAATGTTGAAGGGCTTTATTCGAACCTTTAAGTGCAGATTTCCAAACCTTGAGATAGGAAGCTTTTAAAAAAATAATATAAACATCAAACCCAGATTTATTTAAGTTGTTTGGACGAAATAATGTACGCCAAGTTGTTTTTGAAGAATCAACAAAAAAATGGATATCTTGATACTCTTTTATCTTCTGAAAAAAAAGTAACCAAAAAGCAGTATAGTTTGGGCTAATCTTATTAAAGTTTTTGTCTGCTTCTCTAATATTGTATATTTCTTCATTTGATAGATTTAATTCTTTAACAGTAGAGACTAATTTATCGGCGTAATACTTATTTGTTGTGTTATTTAACTCATCGAAAACATTGCTAATTTCCCCAACTGTTATCCCATTACCTGAATTCGATAATACTATATCAAGAATTGTAGAACCGCTTCTACCGTAACCTGCAATGTATATTATTTTTGTTTCCAAAACTCTATTAATTGATTGACGATTTTATCACTATATATTGCATCTTCAATTTTTAATAAATCAATTTTTCTGTATTCATAAGAATTAACAATTTCAATAAGCGAATTTGAATCCACGTTATATAGTACTCCACAATTATTTTCTTTTATGTATTCATTATCAACGCAGTCAATCGCCAAAACGTTTAATCCAAATGACAGATATTGTGCTATTTTTTGAGAATACGAGGCTTTACCAAATTCCGTATCAACGTAAGTTAAATCTATACCATACTTGTATTGGTATAGTATTTTCGTTAATTGTGTATAGGGAACTTTTCCATAAAAATTAATATTTGAACATTTTTTCGAAAATCCTCTCACTAAACTTTCCATTTCCCCAAAACCATAAATATCTATGTTTTTATTACTCTTTGCAAATGCTTCAAGTAATTTATCTGTATTCCTACCTTTACTTAATCTACCAATATAAATGTAATCTTTTTCTCTTTTTACTTCCTTATTAATAAATGCTACTTTGGATGTTCCATTTCTTGCAATAAAAACATTGCTAACCCCATACTCTTTCTCAATTATTTGTTTTGTCATATATGAAGGGGTGTCGCACCCATCAATGTAATTTTTATTTACAAACCTCAATCGTATTTTTCCAGCAATGTTTAGAAAAATATTGTTTGTTTGTGAAGAAGTCATAAATGTTAGATGCTTTAAATATACTTTTCTCTTCAGTATCTTTTTTGTTAAGTATATATCTAAGGGAATAAGACCCATTCTAAAAGAAACTACACCAATGTTTTTATGCTTATTGATTTTATAAATATCATAGTTTTTCTTAAAAATAAAGTATAAATAATCAAAAGGATTTCTTCTATTTAAGTGATATGTGGTCTTTAAGCTATCATAACTAAATAAATTATTTATAACTTCTCTATTTTTAGGTTTTGGAATAAGTACATTAATCTTCTTTTCAAGCAAAGCTCGAACAAAATTTCTTTCATTAATACCTGAACCATCATCAATCGAAATATCGATTTCTGGTACATATAAAATTTGTTCATTTTTCATTTTATCAATAAGTATTTTTTATAAATATGATGACTAATCCTTTAAAACGTTACGATAAACTTCCATCTCTTTTTCTAACGTCTTATTCCAAGAAAACTCATCAGGTAGCTTTCTTGGAGTTATATTTTGAGTCAACAAATCTATGGTTCTTTCTGCTACACTCTTTTCAAAATCCTGATTCAAAGAAAAACAATTTTCTTTCCCAATTGCTTCTGGAATCCCACCTACATCTGAGCCTACAACGTGCACCCCACAGGCCTGGGCCTCAAGAATGACCATTGGCATTCCTTCATTTAAGCTGGGTAATAGTAAGACATCAAATGTGTTCAAGTAATTTGGTATTTTTTCAGGTTCTACTTTTCCTGTAAAAATAATATTTGATATGCCTTGAGATTTTATAGATTCTCTAAGCTGTTGTTTTTGCCGACCATCACCAATAATGACAAATGTTATATCTTCGACCTTGTTTTGAATACTTTTAAATATTTTGGGTAATGTAAGTACATTTTTTATAGATTCTAGGTTACCTATAAAGCCTACTACATTCTTAGATGTGATTTGTGACTTTTTATTGAGCCAGTCAATTTCTTCATTAGGTTTTCTGAAGAAGTTGTCAGCAGGACCAGAATAGAGATGGCTTTTTTTATCAATTTTTGTGATTTTATCTGAATTTTTCATTAAGGCTTTGCTTACAAAAAAGTTGTAATCAGCGTAACCTAATAAGAATTTAATTGTATTGAATGTTACTTTACTTCTAAAAGGGTACTTGTTGATATCAGAGCCGTGCCAAGTCACTACAAAAGGAGTTTTATATTTTTTCTTTACCGATGATGCCAAGAATGAGCTTAGTAAATCGTGAGTAGCCAGTATGTTGTAATTTTTAAATACATCAACGTACTTATTCATTTGTTTTTTACAAGCAATATCTTTTAATCTCAATTTATAAGTGAGTAGGTATTCAAATAAAGAAAATTTAACCCATAAAATATTTAGTTTTATACCATCTATAGTTGCACTTTTATCTTCATTTTTTTTAGGTACACTTTGAAACCACCTAAATGACCATGTATATTTATATTGTATGATATAGATATCAGATTTAACTTCGTTTACTTGTTGTAAATGTTTAATACGTTCTATGACATTATTAAACTTGCCTTTTCGATTGTAAATATCTCCCATAAATATTCTGGCTATTTTCATTTCCTACTTCTGATAAGTTTACTAGGGTTGCCACCAACAATAGAATACTCAGGAAAGTTTTTAGTCAACACACATCTTGCACCTACAATACTTCCTTTTTTAATGTTTTTAGAGCCAATAATCATCACATCTCGACCTATCCAAACATCATCACCAAAGATAACTTGGTCTTGAGTTGGTTTACGACCTTGTTTTCTCATCGGTATATCTGTGCGATCAAAAAGATGTGTATTTGCCATCATATAACAGTTTGGCCCCATCATTACATTATTACCAATAATTGTGTTATTATGTACTCTACAATTGATACCTAAACCAGAATGGTTACCGATTCTAATATGTTGCCCCGTACCAAAAAAAGCCATTCGTTGTATATTTACGTTTTTTCCACAATATTCAAAAATATTTTTGCATAATATGTAACGAAACTTCTTAAATAATTTACCACCAAAAGGGGAGTTGCTTTTTGGTAAGTATCGAGCGAAACCATAATATAAAATAAGACAAAGTTTCCTTTTCATAATCCTTAATTATATAGATTCAAAAATTGGCATGTTACATTTTTAATATTATAACGATCTATGTTTTTAAAAACTAATTGATTTGTATAGTTTCCTTTTATAAATTGATTGAAGCTTTCAATTTCTTTAAATTCTGAAGTAATTTCCAAAATAGGTCGTTTTGTAAGTGCATAATCTATGAGTTTACTCGGCTGTTGTACTGCTGATACATTTTTGATATTGATCAAAAAGTCCATTTTAGACAGCTCAAATAATAATTCTTCCCTTGGAACATAATTACGAATTTCAAGTTTTTCCCCTAACTTACTTATGTAGGGTTCAAAAATATGGTTGTGTTTGGAATATAAAATAAAACGGAAATCTGTTTTAAGGGTAATTAAATAACTCAAAAAATTACTTGGATCCCTTAACCCAGGATAAACTTTACCCGAAAAAGCAAAAGTTGGTACTTTATTCTTGGTGTAATTTGTCAATTTTAAATCATTAAATTGAAAACCTTGGGGTATAACTTTTATTTTTTCATAAAATTCTTGATAGTAACCATTTTTTGCCTCTTCAAGAGGCACAGTAATATAATCACATAACTTACCCCAACTTTTTTCAAAATAAGAAAAGTATTTAGGTCTAAAATTATATGGGTCTTTCATATAAGGATCGCCACAGTCTGCTACCCAAAAATTTATTTTATTATGCCTTTTAATATAACTCGCTGCCCCCCAATGGATAGTATGAGGGTGTGCAATTGTTATTAAATAATCGATATTATTTTCTTTTTTTAAAGCTTTTTTCACCATTGGTATCAACTCAATATTAGGCACTTCTAACCATTTAGAAAAAAGCTTTCTTAATCCTTTTGCCCATATTGTTTTGTTATAGTATCCAGTATTGTCTGTTACGCCCAACTTAGAAACCCCTAAATTCTTAAAAGTTACCCCAGTTTCTTTGCTATATTGGGAATAATCATAATTTCCAAGTAACGCGTAAACAATTACCTGATGTTCTCTTCTCACTAGTTCTTTTGCAAGTTCTGTTGTTCTGTGTGCTCTAGGCCCTAATGCAGGATAGCAGTTTTTTGAAATTATAACTATTTTTAGTGATTTCATACTGCAATCAAATATTTATAAATTAAATAGAAAGGACTTGAAATGTAAAATTTAGGTTCTAAAACCTTAGAGTACAAAATAAATTGTGTATAAAATGAAAAGATAAAAACTAAAGGCATAGCTAATAAAATACGTTGATATTTAATCCCTTTAAAATTTACTAACCAAATATAAGCTATCATCGGATAAGCTAGCATCATAAACCTTCCGCCTAAAGACGGAACAGGCATAGTAAAGTTAACAAACACCATCCAGATTAATAAGAATGGATATAATCTACTAGTTTTTGGATTTGATAAAATCATCTTAGAATTTTTTATAAATAACCAAACTAATATATTCATATAAAATCTAACTAAAAATTTAAAAAACTCTGCTACCCATATAAAACCCGACCCCACATTTTCACGTTCTTGTATGTAATCTTTATCAATATAAGCTTCAGCTGTTTTAGATAAAAATTGTGGCAAATAATCAACAACAACTTTAATTAGTTCTACTGAAAGATTAGAAGCAAGGAAACTTATTAAAAATAAAAAAACCCATAATCTATGGTTAAGTTTTTTAAAAAAAAAACCAAAAACTAAAAGAACTACAAATATCCAAAAGGCACCATGAACAAAAGGAGTCAGTATAGATAGCCATAAATATCTTTTGTTACCATTTTTAAAGACTTGAAATACGCAATAAATGCCTATCCAAGCAGCTGTCCAGAATCTCACTCCATTAATGTTGAATATCTGATTAATCATAAATAAATAAGCTAAAATAAAACAACTTAGCGATGAAGTAAAGTTAGGTTCAGCTGTTAAAAAACGGAATGATTTTAAAGCGAAATATGCAAAAACTATTGCAAGGACAAAGAATAAGGCATGATAATTATGTGTTAATTTAGATATAAAAAAGGCAAACGTGTCAAAATAGAAATCTTTATCTCCATCTTCAAATTCTAAATACTCTTTTAGCCTTGTAAAATATAATACCTCTCCATAAGCAATATATCTTTCAAATTTTTCTCTGTAAGATGCACCATCAAATTGATTTGCTACTGTTTTTCCAGATTGTACTGTAAAGGAAAGCCCAAAAACAATAGCAAATAAAAAAAAAACCAAATAAGATGATTTTGTGTTAATTCTTTTGAAAGAATACAGAACACCAAGTATGGGGTTTAGAATAAATAAAATAGCTTTTGCTGCCTTATCTGTTTTTATTTCTTTATTCCAATGCTGCATTGAACTGTTTAGGTTTTCTTTTGATCTTTAAAAATATAGATTTAGGAGGATTATTATTTTGAATTTAAAAACTAATTTTTAATTTAATTTTTCAAAAATGAAATTAGATTATCAGCTAATTGTTTTTGATTAATGTCTTTTTCTAACAAAAAACGATTATGCTCAATTTGCTTTTGAGACAAACCTTTTAAACCTTCATCGTTGTTAAGGTCTTTTTCAATATTGTATATATGACAACCTAGATTTTTTAAGTATAAATAAGCTGAATTTTCTGTGTTTAAAAAAACTTTTGCTCCTATGTAAACCGCACTAATTATATTACCAACAGCTTGCTGTCTGTAATGATTCATAATTACAATATTACAAGACTGTATTAATTTGTTGTATTCTCCTAACGGCAAAAATTTTAATATGGGAAAAAAATTAGTATTAAATACTTTATTTCCTTTTTCTATCAATTGTTGTCTTAAAATTGGATCACCATAACTTAAAGGGACAATTAATTTTTTGTCACCTATTGATAGATGACTTAACTTTTTAAAAATTTCTAAATGATTGTTTGTGTAAGAGCTAGAGTTACCTACTAAAATATTATCACCTAATGTTGCATTTATATTGAGGTTCTTGGCAAAATATTCAATTGGATAATATCCAAATTTTAAAAAATTGACTGATTTTAATAAAATATTATTATCAACATATATTTTAAATTCCTCCTCGTAAAGCATAGCAAGATTTTGCGTTTCTCCATATGCTTTTTTTATAAGTTTTTGAATGTTTTTTTTGGACTTATATTTTTTGTAACCTATTGAATTTAAAATATTTTTGATGCCCTCTCTTAAATCTACATTAGAATTTGAATTTTTAAGTCTCATCGTTTCACTACCTAAAGTCTCTTTTTTATATAAAAAAGGATTGTCATAGACTTCAGCTCCCCATACTACATTTATAAATTTTTTTGTCCCAATAGTCAACATCAAATTAGCCCATGTTTGATTCATACCGTGTATCACAACCCAATCAGCTTTTTTTGCTAAAGACTGATATTTTTTTAAAATTTTATTGGTATAAACAAATTCTTTAGTAATATATTTAGCATTAATGTATTTTGTAACTGGGTTTGACTTTGGCTTAAGCAAATACAATTCATTTTGATTAGGAAAAGCTAGCTCAAATGTTGACATTGCCCCATTTATAAATTTTTCATCGACTGTAAAGTGAACAATTTTCATTTATAATTGATTATACTTAATTAAAGGTTCTTATGTTTATTAGTTTTTGATAAAAAAATAAGTTCGACTAACTTGGCTGATTTAATAAGTATGTGATTTTTAGATAAAGCAAATGCGAAAGGTTAAGTGTTTTTTTTGGTATTCTTGACTATTGAGTTGATTACTTTTTCTTCATCTAATTCATAAAACATAGGTAATCTTACTAAAGTTTCTGAATAATAATCTGATAAGACTAATTTTCTGCCGTCGTGTTTATGCTTATAAAATTGACTATTATGTAAGCTTAAATAATGAAAAACGCATAGTATGTTATTCTTTTTCATATGACTAATAAATCTTGAGCGATTTGCAGTTTTATCAAAAACCATGTAAAACATATGTGCATTATTGGTAGCATATTTTGGTATATAAGGTAACATTACGTTTTCTTCTTTAGCCCACTTACTTAAATTTTGATAGTAATCTTCCCATATTTCTTTTCTGCGATTTTGAATGTCTTCTATATTTTCAAGCTGTGCCCAAAGAAAAGCTGCAATAATTTCAGAAGGAAGAAATGAACTCCCAATATCTACCCATCCATATTTATCAACTTCCCCTCTAAAAAAGGCAGAACGATTGGTGCCTTTTTCCCAAATAATTTCTGCTCGATTTATAAATTGCTCATCATTTATAGCTAGTAGGCCTCCTTCACCAGAAATGATGTTTTTCGTTTCATGAAAGGAAAAGGCTGCTAAATGACCAATACTACCCAATGCACGCTTAACACCATCTTTACTGGTATAATAACTATCTATAGCTTGAGCGGCATCTTCTATGACGTAGATATTATGTTTATTGGCAATTTGCATGATAACATCCATATCACACGCAACACCTGCATAATGTACAAGAACAATGGCTTTGGTTTTTGGAGTAATTAAATCTTCAATTTTAGACTCATCTATTCCTGGGTGATCAGCACGTGAGTCGGCAAACACTATTTTTGCACCTCGTAAGACAAAAGCATTGGCAGTGCTTACAAAAGTATAAGATGGCATTATGACCTCATCGCCAAATTTTATGTCTATCAAAATAGCCGCCATTTCTAATGCATCAGTACAAGATGTGGTAAGTAAGGCTTTTTGAAACCCATACTTTGTTTCAAAAAACTTTTGGCATTTTTGGGTATATTTGCCGTTTCCTGATATTTTGCCCGATGCTACAGCATCCTCAACATAAGCAGTTTCTTTACCTGATAGGTAGGGTTTGTTAAAAGGTACGATATAATTCTTCACTTAAATCTTATTCTAAATTTTTTTAAATTAACTTCACTACCGTTTTCATCGAAAAACTTCATCACCTTTAATAAACCTTTGCCACAAACAATAGTGTATGATTTTTTATCTTTAAAAATAACTTTGCCCATTTCTCTTATCGGAATTTTAACGTCTTCAACAACTTGAGCGTCTCTTATAATAATTTTCTGATTATTAACTATTGAATACGCCCCTTTGTAAGGGAAACCGATAGCATCAATAAATCTTTTTATTACTTTCGCATCAAGTGACCAATCTATTTTATAGTTTTCTTCATCTCTCCAAAGACTAAAAGAGACTAATGATTCATCTTGGGGGTAAGTTTTAATTTCCTTTAATGTAATTTTTTCTAATATAGAATTAAGTAGTTTCGCATAGCATAAAGATATTAAATCAATAGCTTTTTTTATTTTAATTGGGTAATCAATTGAAATTTTTTCTTGCTTTATGATATTACCACTATCATAATCATTCGCCCCTTCTAATGCAGTAACACCAATCTCATTGTCTCCATTAATTAAAGCTGTAACTAATGGATTAAAGCCTCTATATTTAGGTAGGATTGAATCGTGAAAAACAATTAAATTCGAATTGTCGTTTATCAGCCATCTCCACCCAATAGCTATACTATACATAGCTGGATTAGTATAAGTTTTGTTTTGCAGACCATAACTTAAATTAAGCTCATTGCATTTTCTTATGATATCATCAGAATAATCATTTACAACACTCTTATCGTATCCAACAATAACATAACTTATTAAATTCAGATGTGTTTTATTTAGTTTTTCTAATGCGATAAAACCTTTTTTTCCTAATAAGTATAAATTTACCATATCTTATTTTTAAGAATTTTTATTAATATTGATGAAGATAAACTATTTTTAAGTAAATATTGTTTTTTATTTGCGGTTCTAAGTTTTTTAATTTAATATTATTGGTTATTTCCTTTGTCGAAAAAACATAACATCCCAAACCACATATAAAATTTTACTTGTGTCCCATGAGTGTATAAATTTTCCTCAGTTTCATTAAGTTTATATACAATTATCCAATCAGCATTTTTTGTTAATACCATAACTTGAGTCAGGGGATGTCTATTTTTTACAAGTTCTTTATAAATTTCAGATTGACTAATGTATTTTGTTGGTGGATTGGCGAGTGGTTTTAAAAACAAAAGTTGATTTTGATCTGAAAATGCTTTATTATATATAAACATTGCTTCATCGATAAACTTTTCGTTCGTTGTTAGGTGTATAATTCTCAATTCTTTAAAATAAAACTTTTGACGATTTTTATTATACCAAACAATTCTTTTCTTTGAAACAAAAAAAACATTAGTGTCCAAATTATTGCAACATAAATTAAAATTAAAATTAAATTTAACAAATTAGTATTAAAAAATTGTAAATCAATAAAAACTAGCCCACTTATCACTATCAATGAGTAAAAAATTATGTGAGGTAAAATATTAATGACAATTTGATAAAAGCTTAAATTCATTATTCTTGCTACAAAAATCCAATTGATTACAATTAAAGTTACGCTAGCTATTAAATAAGCAGAAACCAAAAGCATTAAATTATATTGACTAGTAATAATAAAAACGATTACATAAACTATGCTATTAAATAAGGTAAGTTTAAAGTCTAAACTGGTTTTAGCTTTCAATAAAAAAATATTGCCATTCAATGTGCCTAATGATTGTATGGCTCCAACGCTAGCTAATATTTGTAAAATAGGTATCATTTGATACCATTCTTTTGTAAAAAATAACTTTACGAAATTTTCTACTGAAAGAGCTAACATAGCCATTAAAGGAAATGTGATAAATGCTATAGTTCTAGTTATTTTTAAAAAAATGGTATTAACCCTTTCTTTATCATCTTGAATTATAGAAAGTGATGGAAACATCACAGATGAAATTACACCACTAATTCTTGAGACTGGTAGCATCATGATTGAATAAGACCTCGTATATATTCCAAGAAGTTCAGCACCTAGGAATTTGCCTATTAAAAAATTATCTGCATTCCTGGCCCAATAATTTACTGAACCACGACCTACTAATGGAACACTAAATTTCATATGAGAATTCAATATTTTTTTGTGGAATTGAATTTTAGGAGTATAGTTGCTATAGGCGAAAAGTAATATTGTAAGTAGAGTAGCATTTATTAACTGCTGTGCTACGAGAGCCCAGACTCCATAATCTAAATAAGCCATCACTAAGGCAGTAATCCCTGCTAAAAGTGTTGCAGTAACATTGATTTTAAATAAAAATTTAAAACGCATTTTCTTTTTGAGCAAGCTTAAATGAATGCTTGAAAGTGATTGAATAATAAACAAAAAAGAAAGCCCTATTGATATATTAACAAGTTTAGGTTCTTTGTAGTAGGTTGCAATGATTGGAGATAATCCCATCAAGAGGATTGTTAAAAAAACTCCAAGTGCAACAGTTACCCAAAACACTGTATCTAAGTCTTGATTGGTTATGTTTTTTCGTTGAATTATTGATGAACCTAATCCAAAGTCTTTGAATACAGATAAAAACCCACTAAATACTGTTACCATACCTAATAAACCAAAAGATGTTGGTGGTAGTAAGGTCATTAAAAATATACCTAAACCAAATGATACTGCTTGTGTAATGACTTGATTTAAAACTGTCCACCTCAGACCTGATATGGTTTGTTTTTTATGCTTTAGTTTATCAATCAATAGTATTAATATCTTTTAGTATAATTTACTAATTATATCCACAATCCTCTCCGCCGCTTTCCCATCCCATTTTTCTGGTATTTGTCCTGTTTTCCAATCCCCATTTAAAAGTTTTTCAAGGGCAGGTTTTATTTTTTGAGGGTTCGTACCAACCAATTCATTGGTGCCTATATCTACAGTTTCAGGTCGTTCTGTATTGTCCCTAAGGGTTATACATGGCACATTCATGACTGTAGTTTCTTCGGTAATCCCACCTGAATCAGTCAAAACACCTTTGGCATGTTTTACCAAATAATTAAATTCTAAATAGCCTAAAGGTTCTATTAAGTGTATATGTTTCATTTGAATACCAGCCTTTTCCAAAATTGTTTTGGTCCGTGGATGAATGGGAAAAACGACAGCCATACCATTGGTATTTTGGTCAATACTTTTGATAAAGGCCTTTAACTTGTCTTCTTCATCTACATTGGCAGGTCTATGCATAGTCATCACTAAATAGTTTTTAGCTTTTAGGCTTAGAATGTCCCAAACTTCAGGTTGCTTAAAACGCTTCTCATTGGCACGCAGTGTATCAATCATCACGTTACCTACAAAATGTATTTGATCAGCTTGATGACCTTCATTAATTAAATTTTTTCCAGCTAAGGTCGATGTGGTAAAAAACAAATCGGTAATACTATCAGTAAGCATTCGGTTAATCTCTTCTGGCATGCTACGATCCCAAGAACGGATTCCTCCTTCCACATGGGCAACTTTAATATTAAGTTTTTTAGCCACAATGCTACAAGCCATTGTTGAAGTAACATCGCCAACAACCATTACTAAATCACTGTGATGGGTCAAAAGCTCTTTTTCAAAAGCTAACATAATCGCTGCCGTTTGTTGAGCTTGACTCCCGCCACCACAAGCTAAATTGATATCAGGTTTGGGTATATTGAGTTGCCTAAAAAAAGTTTCACTCATTTTTTCATCGTAGTGCTGACCTGTGTGTACAAGCCTGTAGTTGATATTTTTGTCTTGACTTTTAGCTTTTTTAAACGCATGAATAATCGGTGCGATTTTCATAAAGTTGGGTCTTGCACCAGCTATAATTGTAATTTTCATAATTTTTTATAAACTAGATGTTAATCTAAAAAATCTCAAACCCTCTTGCTTCCTTATCTTTACCCGAAATAATAGCTTCCTCTGCTGAAACACCCCAATTGATGTTTAAGGTTTTATCTAAAGGATTGACGCCTGTTTCGGCAGCTTTGTGATAATAGTTATCGCATTTATAAGAAAATATGGCTGTTTCACTTAACACAGAAAAGCCATGCAAAAAGCCTTTTGGCACGTAGAGTTGTGTTTTGTTGTCTTCAGACAATTCAATTTCAAATTTTTGTTTAAACGTCGGTGAATCTTTTCTCATATCTATCACCACATCTTTAACTTTCCCTTTGATGACTCTGATGAGTTTGGCTTGAGACCACTTGCCAGTTTGCATGTGTAAGCCTCTTATGGTGCCGTATTGCGATTGAGATTCGTTGTCTTGAACAAAATGAGGTGATATGCCTGTAGCTTCTTCAAACCTTTGCTGATTGAAACTTTCAAAAAAATAGCCCCTTTCATCTTTAAAAATATCGGGCTGAATAATTAGGCAATTGTTCAAGTTGGTTTTAGTAATATGCATTGTTAAATAAAATGATTTATGTTTTCTCTATTTCACCAGTATTTGGCAAGGCTCAAATATTTCTGATTACAAAATTATTGTGTAATTTATTTAAAATTTTGCACTACGACAGTGTGTTTTTAATTTTTTAAGTAAAATCATACTTTTTAAAACAGGCTAACATTTTATCTCGCTACTTGGCACGGCTTCGCCAAAGCGAGTCCCATTTGAAATCGCTAAAATTTTGATTATAAGATGATTAAGATGCTACCGTTTGACCTTAATCAAATAACCAAGCCGATTTAAATATATATAATAATGCGACTTGGTTTTGTATTTTATTTGTCCATCTTTCTCTTCTATCCCAAATCCTTTTAATTTGACTTCAGAGCTATTAGGACTAATCTGTTTTATATCAATGCCTTTGTAATTGCTTGACAAGGCTTTTTTAAGATTATCAATTTCGGTTTCTGTTACTTTTGCGGGTTGGTTCAACCAAAATAAATATCGCATCACTGTTGTGACTTGAAACACACTGTTTCTCTCTTTTTCATTGATGTAAACCAAAACCATAGAAGGCAAGACCGGGATGTTTATCTTCTTTTTTCTATCGCTCCATTGTCTTACAACAGTTTGGGTAGGGCAATAGTTTTTTATGCCTATTTCCGATAGGTGCTGAGCGGTTTTTTTCTCTGTATTGGGTTTGCAATAAATCACAAACCAATGTTTTGAAGATGATACTTTTGGGTTTGCCTTTATATACTGTGGCTTAGATTGAGCCATATAAATAATAATTGATACTAAGATTAATATTGAACTTCAAAAGGATTGGATTAGTTAGTGCAAAATTAATAAAAATTAAATAAACTTTAAACTTTAATATTTTAATATTAAAGGCTTTTGAGGGAGTCTTGCCAGTGTAAAATTTCTATCCCAAAAACCGTTTTGAATTTATTTTTATCCATAACCGAATAGTGAGGACGTTTAGCTTTTGTTGGATAATCTTTTGACAATATAGGAATTAATTTACAGTCAATAGCTTCCTTATCAAAAATAGCTTTAGCAAAATCATACCATGAGGCAACGCCTTCGTTGGCATAGTGATAAATACTTTGTTTATTTTGCCAAATCATATATTGGCTTACACAAGTCATCATGGCTTTTGCCAAATCTCGTGCATGTGTTGGCGTGCCGATTTGATCATAAACGATTTGAAGCTGATCACGCTCTTGCCCCAAACGCAACATTGATTTCATAAAATTATGACCATATTTTGAATACAACCAAGAAGTACGAACAATTAAACTGCTCGCTTTTGAATTTAAAATAGCCTCTTCACCTGCACGTTTAGATTGTCCGTAAACACCAAGAGGGCTAACCGCATCATCTTCTGTGTAGGGTTTGTAATTTTGACCATCAAACACATAATCTGTTGAAAAATGGATTAAGGCTATTTGATGTTTTTCACAAATATTAACCAAGTTATATATAGCATCGCGATTGATACTCAATGCCTTTTCAACATCGTCTTCTGCTTGATCTACAGCGGTATATGCTGCACAATTGATAATCAAATCAATATGATTTTTGTTAAAATAAAAATTTAATGCCTCGATATCTGTAATATCTAAAGTTTTGGAATCTGTAAATTGAAAATGATGTTCACTATCTTCCTCAAGACATTTGAATTCTGAACCCAATTGACCTTTTGAGCCTGTAACAAGTATATTCAATGCTTAAGTTTTTGCGAATTTAATGATTTTTAAAAATAAATGATGTTTATCGAATAGTAATTTTTTTTATGGTTAAAGCTATATCGCAATTTTATAAAACCGTCAAATTGAGTGATTTTTCGAAGTAAAACAAAGAATCCCGAAATTTGTCAGAATTATCGAAACTATGCTTTATGATGAAAATATTCTTTATCTTATATGTTAAAAAGTCATTATATGTTGTTTGTCAAACTCACGTTTATAAGAATTTTTTTTAAGCCACTAATTCATTAATGACTACAAGATTTTTAATGCATTAGTGGCAAAAGAGAAAAATATTGAATAATTATATAAACGAAAACGATATAGTTTGATACTTTTGCAAAAAAAAATCTATTATGCCTACATTACAACACATCGATATTCAATTGTCAGAGCAAGCCAAAATGAGCAAAACAGCTGCTCAACTCATCAAAATTGTGCAAGATTTATGGTTTGACCGAGCGGTTGAACTCGTTCTTTTTAGAAATTCACTTATCAACAAAAGTGTTGCTGAGGTTTTAGATTTGCACCATTACACACGTGCATTTGTAGAAAAACCCATCAGTGTCTTTGAATCTTTAAACATAGCTGAAGCACTGCTTGAAATGGAAACGCCACCAGCTAAAATAGATTTGGGCAAACTTACCCACGAATTTCAACATGAAAGTCAAGACTACGAAGATGTCAACGATTTTTTAGTCTCTAAACTTATAGGCATTGAATACCATTCTGATATCACACCAAAAGATGTTATTCTCTATGGTTTTGGAAGAATTGGTCGGCTTTTAGCTCGTGAACTCATGACCAAAACGGGAAGTGGCAACCAACTTAGGTTAAGAGCCATTGTAACTCGAGGAAATATCACCGATGAGATTATTGACAAACGCTTGTCTTTGTTAAAAAACGACTCCATTCACGGCGAATTTCACGGCAATGTGGTTGCAGATTATGAAAATCAAGCTTTGGTTATAAACGGTACTACAGTTTATTTGATCACCTCAAATTCGCCAGAAAATATCGATTATACACAATATAGCATTCAAGATGCCTTGGTTTTAGACAATACCGGAGCATTTCGAGATAAAGAAGCTTTGAGCCGACATCTCAAAGCCAAAGGCGTGTCAAAAGTTTTGCTTACCGCACCCGGCAAAGGCGTGCCTAATATCGTTCACGGTGTCAACCAAAACCAATTTGATTTAGACCAACACGATATCTTTTCGGCAGCCTCTTGCACAACCAATGCTATTACGCCTATTTTAAAAGCCATTGAAGATACATTTGGCATCGAAAACGGTCATCTTGAAACCATTCATGCCTATACCAACGACCAAAACTTGGTTGATAATATGCATAAAAAATACAGACGTGGTCGTGCTGCTGCCATCAATATGGTGATTACCGAAACAGGTGCGGGCAAAGCGGTTGCCAAAGCACTTCCTCAATTAGAAGGCAAATTAACTTCTAATGCTATTCGGGTTCCTGTGCCAAATGGCTCTTTGGCAATTTTAAATCTCAACCTAAAATCTGAAGTGAGCCTTGAAAACATAAACAAGTGTATCAAAACTTATGCACTTGAAGGCGAATTGGTTGAACAAATTAAATATGCCATCAACAATGAAATGGTGTCAAGCGATATTATTGGCAACGCCGCACCAGCCATTTTTGACAGCAATGCAACAATATCAGAACATCCAAAAAACTGCATACTTTATGTTTGGTATGATAATGAATACGGCTACAGCCATCAAGTTATCCGTCTGGCAAAACACATAGCGAAAGTCAGGCGGTTTACGTATTATTAATGATAAACAAAATTTTTTAGAAGCAGAAAAACTTTAGTCTTGTTTGCTAAGGTCAGTTCCCGCTTTCGGCTATAGTTGTTTGTCTTTTGTTTTTTTGTCTGCGCGTTTCGTGGCTTCCGTTGGTCGCCACGCCACGCCCACAAAAAATAACTATTAAAAACCGTTGAAACGCTAAGGATTGTGCATTTTCCATAGCCCACGGTTTAAACCGTGGGCTATGGATTGCAAATATTCGATGGTGAATGGATTTATCCATTTTCTATGATTTCAATTTCTTCCCTGTAAGTCATTCGAATAAATTTTAACACATTCATCCCAAGGAAAATGACAGGCTAATTTTATCCATCTATTATTTTGACTTAAATTCATTTGGCAAAGATCACCAAATTCTTCAAGTTTAATAACTGAAATTTAGTGGTTTATAGAAGAATGAGGATTCCCTATTTAAGGTGAGTTCGATATAAATTCCAATAAAATATAGATATTTAATCATTTGTCAAGTCGATAGAGCGAAGCACGAGCGATGAGACATCTCAGTAGGATGAGATTTCTCCTCATTCTTCGTTCGAAATGACAAAATTTGCTAACAAAAAGATGTTATCATCTGATTTACAGCTTTCAATAAATCGAACTCACGTTACTTAACCTTTAACCATTGACTAAAATTACCCTGATTTATAATTTAACAAAATACCGTCAGATATTTGACGGTATTTATATAATTAAAGTTACAATTAAGACGGAATTACATCTTATTAAAAACCTTAGCAACCTTTTCAGCCAAAGCCTTAAACTCATCATCAGACATTTTGACTTTGTGCTGAAACGTCATATCTTTCATAGCATTGATGGGAATCAGGTGCACGTGTACGTGTGGCACTTCTAATCCTACAACTGACATACCAATTCGCTTGCAGTCAACAACTTGTCGTAAAGCCAAAGCCACTTGTCTTGAAAAGGACATCAATTTGATGTAAGTCACTTCATCTAAATCAAATAGTTTATTGACTTCTTTTTTTGGCACGCAAAGCGTATGGCCTTTGGCATTAGGGTTAATGTCTAAAAATGCAATGAATTCTTCATTTTCAGCAACTTTGTAGGACGGGATTTCGCCATTGATAATTTTTGTGAAAATTGTAGCCATAATTTTATTCTTTTTGTTGTTGTTGAGCTTCAAGTTCGGCTTGAAATTCTTCTAAAACAGGTTTGACGGTGCTTTCGGGCAAATCTTTAATTCGGATATACATCAAACCATCAACCGAGTTGTTAAATAAAGGATCAACGTTGAAAGCCACAACTTTAGCGTTTTGTTTGATGTATTTTTTTATCAAAACAGGTAAACGCAAGTTGTCAGATTCTAATTCGTCAATGAGTTTGTCAAATTTATTTAAATCGGCTTGAGTGGCATCAAATACAAAATCTTTATCCACATCTTTGAGTTTGACTTTAAATTCTTTTTTTGGATGAACATATTGTGCTAAATACGGGTCGTAGTAATTAGATTTCATAAATTCAATCATAATCGATTTAGAGAAATTCGAAAACTTATTGCTAATGCTCACACCACCGATTAAATATTTATGCTCTGGAAATCTCAACGTGCAGTGCACAATACCTTTCCATAGCAAAAACAACGGCATGGGTTTTTGTTGATATTCTTGTATGATAAATGCTCGACCCATTTCAATAGCTTCACTCATCAAGCGATGAGATTCGGGTTCAAACCTAAAGAGTTCGCTGAGATAAAATCCTTCTATACCGTATTGTTTATAGATTTCTTTACCCAAACCCATACGATATGAACCCACAATTTTTTGGGCATCGTGATCCCATAAAAACATATGGTGGTAATAGTTGTCGTAATCATCTAAATCTATAGGTTTGTTTGTTCCTTCGCCAATCGATCTAAATGTGATTTCTCTTAACCGCCCTATTTCTCTGACCACATTAGGAATTAATGCTCGCTTTGCAAAAAAAACTTCGTAATTTTTACTTTTTAGCAAACATTTTTTCTGCGTTCTGCACACTTCAATTTCTTTTAAAATAAGCTGTTGAGAACCTTCTGAAACAATTTTTTTAACTTTGTTTTGAATTGGAAATTTGATTTGTCTTGGAAAGCTTTTGATTAAACTTGTTTTTTCAAAACTGCTTGACATCATATAAGTTTTCTTTCGTAAAAAAGCCTTGTAATCTTGTAAGTTCTCAAATTGGTTTTGATCATTGAGATTTATAGGATAACCTATTCTGACTTTTATATTTCTGTGGCTTTGAGTAAGCATTTCACTTGGTAGTTTGGCTGTTCTTAAGCTATCACTAATTTTAGCTAAGTTGTAAAACGCCAAGCTGTTTTTAGCGTGAAAATATACAGGCAAAACAGGAACTTCTGCTTTTTTAATCAATTTTATGGCTTCATCAGTCCAAGGTTTATCAACAATATCATTATCTACTTTGTAAGTTGAGACTTCACCAGCAGGAAAAATACCTAAGGGATATCCGTTTTTAAGATGTTGTAGAGCTTGCTTGAGACCTATAACACTTGATTTGACTTCTTGTCGTGTTTCAAACGGATTAACCGGCATGACTTTATCTTCGATAGGCTTTAAACGTTGCAATAAGAAATTGGCAATAATTTTGTAATCTTCACGTGCTTCAAGCATAAGTTTGAGCAAAATCAAGCCATCAATGCCACCAAGTGGATGATTTGAAATACTGATAAAGGCTCCATTTTTAGGGATACGTTTTAAATCTTTTTCAGGAATTTCAAAAGCAACACCTAACTCAATCAACACCGCATCTATAAAATCTACAGCATCTAAATGCTTATAACGATCATAGACGGTATTGAGTTTGTTTAACTTAGAAAGTCTTAGGAAAATATGACCAAAAAAAACACCAAAAGCACCAAATTTATTTAAATTTAAGCCTTTAGACACTTCTGTTGCAGTTACAATTGGCATCGTTGGTTTGTTTTTTTTGTTAGTGTAAATATAAACAACTTTATTGAGAAGACTTTACCACAAGCTGAACCGTTTGTTGTGTATATTGTTTGAGTAAGATTTTCTTTTGTTTAGTCATCTCTTTTAATGTTTTGTCTGTATAATGACGAATAGTGAGTAAAGTTACATCTTTTTCATATTTAACCTTAAATTTAGCTTTGAGATGCTCAATCAATTTCTCGGCATTTTTAAATTTATTATCAATACAAACCGAAAAGCTTATTGCTGAATTTTGGATCAAATCTACTTTAATTTGATATTTATGGAACAAGGCAAAAATTTCACTGATATTATCTTCCACAAAAAACGAAAAATCTAAAGTTGACAGCGACAACATGATCAAATTGTTTTTGACAATATAACACGGCACTTTTGGTTCAATAGCTTTACCTTTAGAGACACAAGTTCCAGGCGATTTGGGGTTGTAAAAAGATTTGACAAACAAAGGAATTTCCTTTTGTTGTAATGGTTGCAAAGTTTTAGGATGAATGACAGAAGCACCATAAAATGCCAATTCAATAGCTTCTTCGTAAGAAATTTGATTGAGCAATTGTGTATTGTTGAATATATTTGGATCGCCGTTTAAAACCCCAGGGACGTCTTTCCAAATAGTTACGCTTTCGGCGTTAAGGCAATAGGCAATAATACCTGCTGTATAGTCACTACCTTCTCGACCTAAAGTGGTTGTGAAATTGTTTTCATCTGAGCCGATAAAACCTTGGGTGATGCTGAGCTCTTCAGGATTGATATGTGCTTTAATTTTGGTTTGGGTTTGCTCCCAATTCACTTCGGCATCACGATGTGTGCTGTTGGTGTCGATAAGATTTCTGCAATCGTGCCAAGCATTATCAATGCCTTTATGGTTTAAAAATTGACTGACAATGCTCGTGCTGATCAACTCGCCAAACGCCACGACTTGGTCATAAACAAAGTCGTAATTCGGCGATTTATTTCGACTTAAAAAAATCTCTAATTCGTCAAAAAAGTAATTGGTTTTGGTGTAAGCTGGATGTTGGTTGGTTTCAAATAAATCATCTAAAATGTTATGATGATATTGTTTTAATTTCTCAATTTCAGATTTTAAGGCTTTATTTTGAGAAAAATACAGATCGATGATGTGTTCAAGTGCATTTGTGGTTTTACCCATAGCTGAAACCACAACCACCTTATGAGTTTTGCCTGTAAGCTCAATAACTTTCGCTACATTTCGTACGCCTTTGGCATCCTTTACCGATGCACCACCAAATTTAAACACTTGTATCATTTTATTTTAAAAATTTTGAATAGTCTCTTTATCCATTTGAACCGTTCGCCATTCTTGAAACACTTTAGCACCATAAGATTCATAGAATTTAATGGCATCAATATTCCAATCTAAAACCACCCATTCTAATCGGTTGATATTTTCTGTTTTGGCGTGTTTGATTAAAGCTTCAAAAAGTGCCTTGCCAATGCCTTTTTTTCTGTGTTTTTGCTTTACTATCAAGTCTTCAAGATGAATGCTAAGTCCTTTCCAAGTTGAAAATCGATTGTAAAACAAAGCCATACCTAAAATTTCATCATCTTCACTTTCAGCGACTAAGCAATCAAAAGCTTTGTGTTTGCCAAACCCGTATTTCAAAACATAATTCTCGTCTATTTCTACAGCATCAGGTTCGTTTTCATAGACTGCCAATTCGTGTATAAGTTGCATAACACTTTTGACATCTTCGGGTTTTGCAAATCGGATTTTAAAATTCATAGTTAACACAATATTATTTAAAAAACAAATGTATTTAAAAAACCAACTTCAATAAGTTGTTAATGAAATGATTTTATATTTTTGCACAAACTACAACGTTTTCGTTATGACTCAACCACATCAAACGCTAGGTGAATTTATCATTGAGCATCAAAAATCTTTTAAGTATTCCTCAGGCGAGCTTTCAAGATTGATCAACTCCATTCGCTTGGCGGCTAAAGTTGTTAATCACGAAGTCAATAAAGCAGGTTTGGTCGATATTCTTGGTCAACATGGAGAAACCAATATACAAGGTGAAGAACAACAAAAACTGGATGTTTATGCCAACAATTTATTTATAGAAACCTTGACCAATCGTGAAATTGTTTGTGGGATTGCTTCTGAAGAAGAAGACAGTTTTATAACCGTTCAAGGTCATAACAAAGCTCATGACAACAAGTATGTGGTGCTAATGGATCCGTTAGATGGCAGTTCAAATATTGATGTTAATGTATCTGTTGGAACAATTTTTTCAATTTATAGACGCGTTACACCAATCGGACAACCTGTTGAGATGCGAGATTTTCTTCAGCCTGGTCATCAACAAGTGGCTGCGGGTTATATCATTTACGGCACTTCGACAATGTTGGTTTACACCACAGGTTATGGTGTGAATGGGTTTACACTTAATCCGGCTATCGGAACTTATTATTTGTCTCATCCTAATATGAAATTTCCTGAAACTGGACAGATTTATTCAATTAACGAAGGAAATTATGTGCATTTTCCACAAGGCGTTAAAGATTACATTAAATACTGTCAAGAAGAAAAAGACAACAGACCTTACACTTCTCGATATATCGGCTCATTAGTGTCTGATATTCATAGAAATATGATAAAAGGAGGCATTTATATTTATCCTAAAAGTTCAAAGGTAACTGATGGTAAATTGCGCCTGTTATATGAGTGCAATCCAATGGCATTTATAGTTGAACAAGCTGGCGGAAAAGCCAGCGATGGCAAACAACGCATTATGGATATCCAACCTACTGAACTTCATCAGCGTGTGCCGTTTTTTTGTGGGAGCAAAAAAATGGTGGAAAAGGCTGAAGCGTTTATGGCTAAAGAGGTTTAATCTTTTCTGTGGATTTTATAAAATTTGGATAGAGTATTTCTATTTTACACCTTTCATATTTAGCTCTATACTGTACAATGAAGTTTGAGCGGTAATAAAAAGTTTATTCCTATTTTTTCCGCCAAAGCAAACATTTGTAGGTACTTCAGGGATTTTTAAAGTTTTAAGATGTTGTCCGTTTTTAGAAAAAATATCAATTTGAGACTTATCTTTAGTTGTGATATAAATATGATTAGCTTGATCTATAGTCATGCCATCACTACCCAAATTGACAAAAAGGGTTTTATTGATTAGTGAGCCGTCTTTTTTTATGTGATATTGATAAGTTTTGCCAGCACCACGGTCAGAGACAAAAAGGGTTTTTCCGTCAGGGGTGCCAATTATTCCATTAGGTCGGGTTAAGTCTTCACAAACTTTAATGACTTTGCCATATGGAGTGATATAAAACACGTGCATTCCACCTTGAGGTAAAATATTTATATTACCATCATATTTTGGGTCTGTAAAATAAACGCCACCTTTTTTGTCAGACCAGAGGTCGTTGGTTTGGTTAAAGGGCTTGCCTTGATATTGTGATGCTAAAGTTTTATAATCTCCAACAGGGTTGGTAGAAGTAATACGAGCCTTTAGACCTTCACAGGCTAAAAGATTTTGGTTGTTATCAAAAAACAAACCATTTGAGCCATGACTGTTTTCTCGATAAAGTTTAAGGCTATCGGCAGTAGTCCAGATCCAAATTTTAGAGTTTGGAATATCAGAAAAATAAACATTGCCTTTGGCATCAACAGCTGGACCTTCTGTAAATTTAAAGCCTGAAACCAATTTTTTAACAGGTTTGACCATCTCTATTTTTACATTTAGCTCTTTGGATTTATTTTGGTTTTTAGATTGCTTTTTGCAAGCTATTAGCGATAGTATTAAAAATAAAGCTATTTGTTTCATAAGATTTTATTTTTCCATATCGGATAATTGAATATTGAGAGCTTTGACGCTGATTTGAATTTCAATAATAGACAAAGCTAGGGAAACCATGAGCAAAACAAGAGATAGCCCAAAAACTAAGTTTCCATAAAGGCTTACTTCTTCAAAAATCAAAAACATACTTAAGACGCATAAAAATAGGGAAAGAATACCAAAAATTTGCATATTTTTAATCAAAACCACCCGTTTTTTTAAATTTGAGATTTGAGCTCTAATACTGTCTTTAGGGTCAGATTTATAGCCATTGTATAGATTTCTTATCAGTCCAGCGATAGTCAAAAACCTATTGGTATAAGCTAAAAGCAAGAGAGATATGGCAGGGAAAAGTAGTGCTGGTGTAGTTAATGAAATATTCATTAATCAAATTTTTGTAAATTTAAGATATTATGATTACAAATAAGGCATCAAGTTTTAAAATAAGTCTTAACAATTTAATAATAAGTTTTAGAAAGTTATCAACAAAGATTATTTGACTTTTGCAGATTATTTTGTCAAAATTGATATGGAAACATTTTACAGCATTATTATTATACTGATTTTTGGTCTGGCCATAGCAGATTTAATAGTTGGTGTAAGTAATGATGCGGTTAATTTTTTAAACTCTGCTATAGGGTCAAAGGCAATTCCAATGCGAACCATATTGACGGTTGCAGGTATAGGTGTTTTGGTTGGTGCTGTGTTTTCTAGCGGTTTAATGGAAGTAGCTAGAAAAGGTATTTTTATGCCTGAGCTTTATTTTTTTGATGAAATTATAATAATTTTTTTAGCGGTATTGGTCACCGATATTTTACTTCTTGATGTTTTTAACTCGTATGGGATTCCGATATCTACAACGGTTTTAGTTGTATTTGAGTTATTAGGAGCATCGGTATGTTTAGCTTTATTAAAAATTAATAGTCGATCTGAAGTCGATAAGGTGTTGAGTGAATACATCAATGTTGGTAAGGCCACAGACATTACCTTAGGTATTTTGTTATCAGTAGTTTTGGCTTTTGTTGTTGGAGCTATTATACAATATATAAGCAGATTGATTTTTACTTTTGAGTTTAAACAGAAGCCCATTTGGCTAAAAGCTTTATTTGGTGGCGTTTCGTTTAGTGCTATCACCTATTTTATACTCATCAAAGGGATTAATACCATACAATTTATAGATGATGATTTTGTAAATATTGTTAAAAGCAATGCTAGGGTTATCATTTTGTTTAGCTTGTTGATATGGACAATATTGTCTTGGATTGTTGAACAAATTTTAAAAATCAATCTTTTTAAATTTATTATTGTGTTTGGCACATTTGCATTAGCATTGGCTTTTGCGGGTAATGATATGGTCAATTTTATTGGCGTGAGTGTTGCTGCTTGGCAATCTTTTGAATTATGGAGTGAAGCTTATCAACTTACAGGTGTTTTGCCATCAGATTTTAGCATGAAAGCTCTCTCTGGCGAAGTAGAAACCCCTGAATATATTTTAATTATTGCAGGTTTAGTGATGGTTTTTACGCTTTGGTTTTCAAGTAAAGCACAATATGTGGTTCAAACTGGGGTAAACTTGAGTCGTCAGGGAGAAGGCGAAGAGCGTTTTAAAGCCAACACATTATCTCGAAAAGTTGTTAGACTATTTTATCATGTTGGTGTAGGTGTAAAATCTATCATACCAAAATCTTTTAATGAATTTGCCAAGGCAAGATTTGAAAAGGGGCAAACTCAAAAGCTAAACCAAGGTATTACAAAACCATCTTTTGATATGCTTCGGGCATCAATTAACTTGGTGTTAGCCAGTATTTTAATTTCTATCGCAACTAATTTTACTTTACCGTTATCAACAACTTACATCACATTTATGGTTGCTATGGGAACATCATTTGGCGACAAAGCTTGGGGAAGAGAAAGTGCGGTCTATCGTGTTTCTGGAGTGCTTAACGTGATAGGGTCTTGGATGATTACGGCTATAATTGCTTTTAGTCTAGCTGCAGTGATGGCTCTTATTATTTATTATGGTGAGATTTATGCTATGGTTTTTTTAACGGCCTTTGTTGTATTTTCTTTAATAAGAAGCGGAATTAAACATTCAAAACGCATAAAATCTCAAAAACAAAATAAGCGTTTTAAAAGAAGTGATATTATAACCATTAATGATATTACAGCAGAATCTTCTCAAAACATTGTTTCTGTTATAGAAGGCATAGACGCGAGATATACTGAAATGGTGAATGGCTTAGGTTATCATGACTTATCTAAACTCAAAAAAATACTTAAAGATTTACCCGAACTTGAAACCGAAATTGACGATTTAAAGGATAACGTGTTTTACTATATCAAATCTCTTGAAGATGATACCGTTGAATCAAGCAAGTTTTACATTCTTACTTTAGATTACTTACAAGAGATGGTCCAATCTATGGCTTATATGATACGGACAAGTTTCAAATATGTGAATAATACCCATAGGAATTTAAAATTTAATCAAATACGAGAACTGAAAGGCATCAGCCGTGATTTGTCAGCTGTTTTTGCTCATATCAAATCGGTTTTTAATAAAAACGAGTTTGATGATATCGAGTTTTTGATAGAACAGAAAAAAGAACTCCAAGAAAAAGTATCAGATTTGATACAAAAACAAATTGAACGCATACGAACCACTGATATGGGTCAACAAAATACCAAATTTTATTTCGGGTTGCTTTTAGAAACTAAAGATATGATTACAGCTGGAATTAATATTCTCAGCCTTTTTTACGATTATTACTCAGAAGCCAAAGAAGAATTTTAAATTAATCTCAACATAAAGTTTTTGATAATTTAAAATTAGTTTATATTTGCATCCGCATTTTGGGGTGCGTAGCTCAGTTGGTTTAGAGCATCTGGTTTACACCCAGAAGGTCAGGGGTTCGAATCCCTTCGCACCCACAAGCCCAAACTTAGTTTGGGTTTTTTTATCTCGGGTCATTAACTCAGTTGGTTTAGAGTGTTACCTTGACAGGGTAGAAGTCACTGGTTCGAATCCAGTATGACCCACGGCAAGCAGAATCTCAACATCGTCGGTGTTGGGATTTTTAATTTAATCAACGCAAGGCTCAAAACATAGCTTTAAACCTTTTAACAAGACCTTTCTGTATTTGTCTTCAGCAAAACCACAAATCAAGCAAAAAAGTTGTGGGATTAAAATAAGCTATTGATACTAAAAGAAAAATTATTCCCTTAAAATATCTCCCAAAGCTTGCTCAACATGAACAAATTCAAATACAAATCCATGATCTTGAATTTTTTGAGCACTGACCAATTGACTGCCGAGCACAATTTGAGCCATTTCACCAAGCAACAGCTTTAAAGCAAATTTTGGCACGGGTGGAAGTAGTATGGGTTGATCCAAAACTTTAGCAATAGCTTGGGTTAATTTTTTATTGTTCACTGGATTGGGTGCAACGGCATTGTAAACGCCCGTTAATTCTTCATCCATAACGTAACAAAACATAGACGCCAAATCTTTAATATGTATCCAAGATTGCCATTGTTTGCCAGAACCTAAAACTGCACCAACATAATTTTTTATCGGTTTAACCATTTGTTCTAAAGTACCACCATCACCAGAAAGCACAACACCAATGCGAAGTTGAGCTACATTTATATTTAAGTCTTCAAATTGGTTTGAAGCTTTTTCCCATTCTTGAACCACTTGACCTAAAAAATCATCACTTAACTCTGTCTCAGTTTCATCGTAAAGCTTGGTTAATGAACTGGGATAAACCCCAACAGCACTCGCTGAAACTAAATGCTTGATATTGTGCTTAATTTCTGATAGGCTTTTATGTAAAAGATTTAATGTATCAATCCTACTATCTAAAATGGCTTTTTTGTGCTCCTTTGTCCAACGTTTTGCGACACTTGCACCAGCTAAATTGACAATACAATCTACGTCTTCAAAACAGGCTTTATCAATCTTTTGTTTATGAGGATTCCATTGAAAACCTTTTAAATTATCCTTATTTTCGACTTTTGATTCTCGTGTTGTAAGGTAATTCACTTCATCACCGCGTTCTAAGAGTTGTGTGGTCAAGGCTTTCCCCACCAATCCTGTTGCCCCTGTTATCAATACCTTCATTTTCTTTTTTATCTAAATGTAAAGCATATTTCTTTGGCACTTTCCTAAGGAATGATTAAAGTTTTTTAAACACGAAGGATTAAACGCTTTAAAATCATAGGCAACAGACTAATTTTCAATTGATTTTTAACAAGTTAAAGTCAAGAAAAACTATTTTTAACTTTTAACCAGACCTTAACAAGCTCAATACAAATATTTTATCAATTTGCGTTGCTAAATAAAATAGTAAACACATCGCCTATGGATGCTCAAAATACCAATGTTGATATTGCACAAATCAATGAAAAAATTGAAAAAGAAAGTGCCTTTGTCGAAATTCTCACCCAAGAAATGAACAAAGTCATTATCGGGCAAAAACAAATGCTTGAACGTTTGCTTATCGGACTCATCGGTCGCGGTCATATTTTGCTTGAAGGAGTTCCTGGTTTGGCCAAAACCCTTGCCATCAACACCTTGTCAAACGCTGTTGACGGGTCTTTTAGTCGTATTCAATTCACGCCAGACTTATTACCAGCAGATGTTGTAGGGACGATGATTTACAATATGAAAGTCAATGATTTTAGCATTAAAAAAGGACCGATTTTCGCCAACTTTGTCTTGGCAGATGAGATCAACCGTGCACCTGCTAAAGTGCAATCCGCATTGCTGGAAGCTATGCAAGAAAAGCAAGTTACTATTGGCGATGAAACCTTTATTTTAGATAAACCTTTCTTAGTAATGGCGACTCAAAACCCCGTTGAACAAGAAGGAACTTACCCACTTCCTGAAGCGCAAGTAGATCGTTTTATGCTTAAAACCGTAATTGACTATCCAAAAATAGAAGAAGAACAACAAGTGGTTAGAGCTAATTTGGCTGGCGATTACAACAAGGTCAAATCCGTTGTTTCTATCGATCAAATCCTAAAAGCACAAGAAGCTGTTAAGCATGTTTATATGGACGAAAAAATTGAGAAATACATTTTAGATTTGATTTTTGCAACCCGATATCCAGACCAATACAAACTCAGTGAAATCAAACCCCTCATAAGTTTTGGAGCTTCTCCACGTGGTAGCATCAACTTGGCAATTTGTGCCAAATGCTACGCCTTTATCAAACGCCGTGGTTATGTGATTCCTGAAGATGTCAGAGCTGTTGTGATGGATGTATTAAGACACCGTGTTGGCATTACCTACGAAGCCGAAGCCGAAAATGTAACCTCAGAAGACATCATCGCCAAAATTGTCAACGAAGTCGAAGTGCCATAACCAATCACTTTTTACTTTATCAAAAAACAAATTTAGTATGAACATAAACCAATTTTTAACAAGTTAAAAATTAAAGTCCTTCCACTTGGCGTCGCATTGAGCGAATTCGAAATGAAGGATTTAGGACAAGTAATTTATAGTTTTTTAATGATAAAAACATTTAAAAAATAATCAAAATTAAAGTCCTTCCCTCTGGGAAGGATTTAGGATGGGCTACTATGGATACCAAAGAACTTCTTAAAAAAGTTAGAAAAATCGAAATCAAAACCCGTCGTTTGAGCAATCACGTGTTTGGTGGCGAGTATCATTCGGCTTTTAAAGGACGTGGAATGACGTTTAGCGAAGTTCGCAGTTATCAATTTGGCGATGATGTGCGTGCAATTGATTGGAATGTTACGGCACGTTACAACGAGCCGTTTGTCAAGGTTTTTGAAGAAGAACGCGAACTGACTATGATGCTTTTAATAGATATTTCGGCTTCAGAAACTTTTGGCACACAAACCACCTATAAGCGAAATATTTTGGTAGAAATTGCAGCAACTCTTGCCTTTTCTGCTATTCAAAATAATGATAAAGTGGGTTTGATGCTCTTTACAGACCAAATTGAACTTTACATTCCTCCTAAAAAAGGACGTATGCACGTCTTGAGAATTATTCGTGAACTCATTGAATTTAAACCTCAAAACAAAAAAACTGATATTTCTTTGGCACTAAAATCTTTAAGCAATATGATTAAAAAAAGAGCAATTGCCTTTGTGATGTCAGATTTTATGGACGATGATTATGAGCGAAGTTTAAAAATTGTAGCACAACGCCACGATGTGACTGGGATTAGAATTTATGATAAACGCGAAACCGAATTGCCCAATGTCGGGCTTATCCAAGCTCAAGATGCCGAAAGTGGGAAGTTGGTATGGCTCAATTCTGCTTTAAAAAGCACAAGACAAGCCTATAGAAAACAGTATTTAGACCGTGTAGAATATTTTGATAAAACTTTTAAACTGAGCGGTGCTGGTCGCATTTCTACTCAAGTAGAAGAAAGTTACGTCAAAAAATTATTAAGTTATTTTAAAGCCAGATAAGCCATTAATGAGATTAGATCAACTTACATATCAATTAATTTTAACACTAGTTCTACTGATATCTAATTTTGAAATTAATGCACAAGAAGTCTCGGCAGAAATAGACCGCGATACTATTAAAATTGGCGAACAAATTAAATATAAAATTACAGCAAAGGTTCAACCTGAAGATGTTATTGTTTTTCCTGAAGGACAAACTTTTACGCCATTAGAAATGGTAGAAGCTTACAAAATTGACACCACACAGCTCGAACCACTTAAAATTTTATCTAAAACTTATGCTCTAACTCAATTTGATTCAGGAAGTTATACCATTGGGAAACAAACCTTAAAGCTCAACGACAGTTTTATTGAAACCGACAGTATCAAAGTTCGTGTCAACGATGTGGTGGTTGATACGACTAAGCAAAAACTTTACCCCATTAAAACTTATATCGATTTTGAGAAGCCTTTCGAAATTCAATCCTGGATTTGGTGGACTTTGTTGGCTATTGTTGTGGTCTTATGTTTAATTTTTCTCATTTTTAAATTTAAAAAGAAAAAAGACGAGAAGAAAAAACGCATTCCGCCGTATCAACGCGCCATTCAATCTTTGCAAGAATTAGACAATTCTAAATTGATTGACGATAGAAATTTAAAAGAATATTATTCTCAACTCACCGACATCAGCCGAAGATATCTTGAAGAAAAAGTTGAAATCAAGGCTTTAGAATATACCAGTAATGAGTTGGTAGATGAGCTTGAAAACAGACGCCAAAATCAAAAACTCAACATCAGTCAAGACCTGATTGAAGACTTTAAAAAAGTTTTGCAGCGGGCTGACCTTGCTAAGTTTGCCAAATCTGCACCTGATGTTTTGACGGCAAAAACGGATCGTAAAAACGTTGAAACATTCACCAACAGTATGCAAACGGCAATTCCTGAGCCAACCGACGAAGAGAAAAAACGCGATGAAGCCTATCAAGCCATTTTGAAAAAGCGACGTCAACGTCGAAAAATCGCTTTTGCTATTTTGGCTGTATTGGCCATTGTGACAATTTCTACCGTTGCTTTAGTCGCCACCAAAGGTTACGACTATGTCAAAGATGCTTATTTCGGCAATGCTTCAAAAGAGCTCTTAGAACAAGATTGGATCACCAGCACTTACGGCTATCCGCCAGTTCAAATTTCTACACCTGAAGTTCTCGTGAGAAAGCCCATTGATAGCCTCAATCAAAACATCAAACAAAATGATATGGTTCTCGATACCGAAACTTTTGTTGACGGTTCATTATTTTCAAACCTTTATGTGGTGTTGAGCACCGTAGAATTTAAAAAAGAAACCAAATTTGATCTCAATCAAGCCATTGACGGCATTTATAAAAATTTAGAACAAAAAGGTGCTATTAATATTTTGAGTAAAGACGAAGAAATTGAAACTTTAGATGGCACCAAAGGCATCAAAGTCTATGGAAGTTTCAAAATTAAAAACCCAATTACTGGCAATGAAATCGACAAATCTTATCATATTTTAAATTTTGGCGTAGGTGGCAATTATCAACAAATCACTATTGTTCATAATGAAAAAGATAAGTTTGCAGACGAAATAGCCAATAGAATTATAAATACAGTAGAATTTAAATTGGAAAACAACTAAGTATGTTCAACAACTTGACTTTTGAAAATCCCGCTTGGTTTTGGCTTTTGTTAGCCATTCCATTGTTTGTGGTTTGGTATTTAATCAAGCGTAAGGAAAGTCAAGTGCCAGTCAAATTCACTTCAACGCAGGCTTTTTCAGGCTCATCATTTTGGGGCTACATTAAACATACGATGTTTGCCTTTAAAATTTTGGCTTGGGTGTTTTTAACTATTGCAATGGCAAGACCAAGAACCGTTGACGTGACTACAGATATCAAAAAAACACGCGGTATTGATATTGTGATGTCTATTGATATTTCTGCCAGTATGTTGGCTAAAGATTTTGAGCCTAATCGGATGGAAGTCGTCAAAGAAGTGGCTTCAGAATTTGTTAAAAATCGTCCAAACGACCGTGTGGGTTTGGTGGTGTTTTCTGGCGAAAGCTATACCAAAACCCCTGTAACATCAGACAAAAGTATTGTTCTGAACACCCTTAAAGACATTTCATATTCCAGTCAAATAGAAGGTGGCACTGCCATTGGAATGGGACTGGCTACAGCTGTTAACCGACTTAAAGACAGCAAAGCCAAAAGCAAAGTCATTATTTTGTTGACTGATGGGGTCAATAATTCTGGTTTTATTGAGCCAAATACCGCAGCCGATTTAGCTTTAGAATACGACATAAAAGTTTATGCCATTGGCGTTGGTAGTATGGGCACTGCACTTTCGCCTGTTGCGATTGATAGAAATGGACAATTTCAATACCGCAATACTAAAGTTGAAATTGATGAAGCACTTCTCCAAGATATTTCTACTAAAACTGGTGGACAATATTTCAGAGCGACCAATGAAGATAAGTTGAAATCAATTTATGAAGAAATCAACAAATTAGAAAAAACAGAAATCAAAGAGACCAAATACTATAATTATGATGAAAAATATCCCATTTTCGTCATTATTGCAGGTTTATTAATGGCATTGGTTGCTTTGATGAAATATACCATAATGAGAAGTTTAGTATAAATGATACAGTTTGAACACCCATATTACTTTTGGTATTTCGCCCTTGTCGGTGTGATTGTTTTATTGTTTATTTTTTATAGACTTTGGCAAATCCGTGCACAAAAACGTTTTGCCGACCCAAAATTGTTTAAGTTTTTAGCACCGCAACGCTCGGTTTTTAAGCTTTGGATAAAATTTATCTTCTTTATTTTGGCTTTGTCCTGTTTCATAATTGCTTTAGCTAATCCTAAAATGGGCACAAAAATGGAAACGGTAAAACGCCAAGGCGTTGACATCGTGTTTGCACTTGACGTGTCAAAAAGTATGTTAGCCGAAGATATTGCACCCAACCGTTTAGAAAAAGCCAAACAAATAATTTCTCAAACACTAAACGCCTTAGTATCTGACCGTGTGGGCATTATTGGCTATGCTGGTAGTGCTTTTCCGCAATTACCCATAACAACTGATTACGGAGCCGCCAAGACGTTTCTACAAGCAATGAATACCGATATGGTATCCAGCCAAGGCACAGCCGTTGCCGATGCTATTGATTTGGCTGCCACTTATTACGACCGCGATGAGACTACCAATCGGGTTTTGATTATAGTCGGTGATGGCGAAGACCACGGCAATAAAGCTGATGCAGCCATTGAGCGTGCTGTAGAAAATAATATCAGAATTTTTACCATTGCCGTTGGCACTTCAAAAGGTGGTCCAATTCCTATCAAACAAAATCGCGGTATAACTTATAAAAAAGACAATCAAGGTCAAACGGTAATTACTCGGGCTGACAAAATGACTTTAAAAAATATCGCCGAAAAAGGCAATGGTGTATTTATTGATGAAATGAGAACCGACGAAATTGTTAAAACTTTATTAGAAAATTTACAAAAAATTGAAAAATCGGAGTTCGAAACCAAACAATTTTCAGATTTTAAGACCCAATATCAATGGTTTGTTGGTTTTGGCATGCTTTTTATACTATTAGATATATTGATTTTAGAAAGAAAAACCCAATGGTTGCGACGACTTAACTTGTTTAATGAAAAAGACTATGATGATGAAATTTAGTTTATTAGGTGTTTTAATGTTTTTGTTTGTTTCGGTCAACGCTCAAGACAAAAACATCAAAAAAACACAAAAACAATATCAAAAATATTCTGCATTGGCCGCAGAAGAAATTCAAAACGGCGATTTTGCTCAAGCAGAAGCCTTGTATAGAAAAGCTTTAGACAAAAACCCTGAAGGCGATAAAGCCGCTTATAACTTTGGAAACTTATATTTTGAAAACCAAAAAAACAAACAATCGGCTTTGCGGTATTTAGAATCCGCAAAATCTTCTGAAGATAAAACCGTAAAACACAGGAATTATCACAACCTCGGCAACTTGATGATGAAAGAAAAACAATACGCCAAAGCCGTTGAAGCTTATAAAAATGCCTTGAGAAACAATCCTACGGATGAAGAAACACGATATAATTTAGCCTTAGCCAAGCAAAAAAGAGAAAAACAAAAAAACGAAGGTGGCGGTAAAGACAAAAACAAAGATCAACAAAAAAAGAACAAGAAAAAAGAACAAGATAAAGGTGGCGAAGGCGATAAAGACGAGAAAAAACAAGACCAACAAAACCGTAAAGACGGCGAAGAAAAAAAGGAAAACAAGCAAAGACAAGACGATGCTAGAAAAGACCCAAAAGAAGGTGATAGCAAAAAGCAAAAGCAACCGTCTCAACCAAAACCTCAAAAAGGAAAAATGAGCGAGCAACAAATTAAAAACCTGTTGCAGGCCATTCAAAATAAAGAAAAAGATACACAAGAAAAACTCAATGCCCAAAAAGTAAAGGGTGTAAAAATCAAAACAGAGAAAGACTGGTAAATGAAAAAATTAATTTACATATTGATTTTTATAAGTTGTGCTTGGAGTCAAGCTCAAGTTAAGTTTACTGCTGAAGTCAGCCGTGAAAAGCTTGGAATTAATGAACGCTTGCGCGTTGAATTTAGCATGAATAAAGATGGCGACAACTTTATACCACCATCTTTTGAAGGCTTTAAAAAAATTGCAGGACCAAATCAATCTGTGAGTCAAAGTTGGATAAATGGCAAAAGCAGTTTTCAAAAATCATATACCTTTTTCTTGCAACCTTTAAAACGCGGTAAACTCACCATTGGTCAAGCCGAAGTGACCATTGACGGTCAAGTTTATAAAACCTCACCTCAAACTATTGAAGTTACAGCAGCTGTAGATAACCCAAGTGAAACCGCTGATGCTTCACCAGAGTCTAAAGCTTTGGATGGCATTCATTTGGTTGCTGAAGTTTCAGATACAAGCCCTTACCTCAACGAAGGAATTTATGTGGTCTATAAGCTGTATGTCAGTCCATCAACAGATATTAGAAATTGGCGGGCACTTGATAATCCTAAATATGAAAACTTTTGGAGTCAAAGCATTGACGTGAAACAGCTTGAAGTTAAAAATGGAGAATTTGCTGGCAAACCCTACCGCTATGTAGAGTTGCGAAAAACCATTTTGTATCCGCAAAAAACAGGAAAGCTCAAAATTGAACCGCTTACCCTTTCTATTGGTGTTGAAGTGCCAACGAACCGCAGAGACCTTTTTGGCAGAAGACTTTATGAAACAGTTGATAAAACCTATTCTGCTCAAACAAGAACAATTGATGTCAAACCATTGCCACAAGAAAATAAACCCGCCAGTTTTACTGGTGCTGTAGGAAAGTTTGATTTTGATGTGAGTGTTGACAAAAACAAACTCAAAGCAATGGAATCACTTCAGGCTGAAGTCAAAATAAGTGGTGAAGGCAATTTGAGTTTATTTGAGTTGCCAGCTTTAAAAGCTCCAAATAATACAGAAATATTTGAGCCTGAAAAACAAGATAATATCCGCACAACCACTAAAGGAATGGTGGGAACAAAGCGAAATATTTACACTTTAGTTCCACAACAAGCAGGAAAACAGGTGTTGCCAAGTTTAGAGTTTTCTTATTTTGACCCGTCCCAAAAAAAATACGTGACTTTAAATTCAAGTAATATTTCAATTGAAGTTGAACCCAATACAAGTTTGACCAATATCATTTCAAATTCGGATACTACGGGAAACAATTATTCATTTATAAAACCACCTGATGCACAATTCAGTTTTATCAAGCTTGATACTAATTTAGCTCCAATAGAGAAAAAACGCTTTTTTAAAAGCACAGCCTTTTGGGTGATTTCTTTTTCTGCTTTGGCATTATTTCCTTTCTTCATTGTTTTTAGAAAAGTTCAAAACCGTGAAGGTTTGTCAGAATCTGAAAGAAATCGTAAAAAGGCAAACAAGTTGGCTAAGAAGTTTTTGTCGGAAGCTAAATCTCACCAAAATGATTCAAAAGCTTTTTATTTGTCTTTAGAAAGAGCGCTTCACAATTATCTAAAAGCCAAGTTGCGTATTACCACAAGTGAAATGAGCAAAGAAAAAATAGAAGAATTATTATTAAAAAAAGGTGCAAAATCAGATGATGTCCATGCCTTTTTAGAATTGCTCAAAAATTGCGAAATGGCAAGATATTCGCCGTTAACCCAATCCGAAATCGATCAAGATTATCAACAAGCCAAAACAACATTAGCACAACTCGATAGAAGTTTATGAAAATAATTGTTTCCATATTGTGTTTTGCCTTAAGCCTTTCTGTTACGGCTCAAAACGATTCTATTTTCAGTCAAGCCAACGATGCTTATGCTGATGGTAACTACAAAGAGGCTCAAAGGCTTTACCAAAATATTTTAAAAAATGGTCAAGCATCAAGCGAGCTGTATTTTAATTTAGGGAATACGTATTACAAACTTGAAGATCTCGCCAACAGCATTTATTATTATGAAAAAGCGTTAAAGCTCAACCCCAAAGATAAAAGTATTCAAAACAATTTAGCCTTTGCAGAGCGAATGCGTTTAGATCAATTTAAACGTTTACCAGACTCCGAAGTTGATAAAACTTTAGACGATTTTATCACCACTTTTTCAATAGATACTTGGTCTATTATCGGAATTGTATTTCTATGTATTTCGGCCTTGTGTTTTGGTGTCTTTTTGTTGTTTAAACGCACGTTTGTTAAACGATTAGCTTTTGGAATTTGTATAGCTTTTTTGCTTTTATCAGGTGGTTCATTTGCAATGGCACAACTACAACTTCAGCGGGTTAAATCTTCGGTTTACGGCATTATTTTTCAAGAAGAAAAAGCTTTATTAGAAGAACCCAATCCCAAAAGCAATACTTTATTTCAACTGCACGAAGGCACAAAAATTAAAATTCTTGATCAGTTTCGTTCTTTCTACAAAGTTGAACTGCCTGACGGTACAATGGGTTGGATGACGACAGAAAATGTTAAGAAAATATAAATCTCAATTCCTCACCTATTACCAAAAACAAAGTTTCAAATTCACATAATTATTATATCTTTGAAACATGAAAAGAATTTATGCTACATATTTGTTATTTTTATTTATAGCTTTTTTGGCAACACCTACTGTTGTTAAGCTTATAGATGAAAATGCAGATGTAAGCATAGTTTACAACCTTGCAGAAGAGGAAAGATCTGAAAACCCTGTAAGTTCTTTTTTTGATTTTGATATCAATAAACAAGACTTTGAAGCTTTAAGTGTGCATGAAACTAAAGATGCTTTAGTTTTTGACAACTATCAATTTGCAATAAAGTCTAACCATATCCGAATTCCTTCACCACCACCTGATGCTTTAGCATAGACTTTAAAAGCATTTCATTTCTTTTTAATTTCATTTTTTATCCTGCCTGAAAGGGCATTAAATCTTATTTTATGTTTAAATATTTAAAAAAAGACCTTCCTGCAAGTGTCGTTGTTTTTTTTGTAGCTCTGCCATTATGTTTAGGAATAGCATTAGCATCTGGCGCACCTTTATTTTCTGGATTAATTGCTGGTATCATTGGTGGCATAGTAGTTGGGTCGCTAAGTGGCTCACAGGTTGGTGTAAGTGGACCAGCAGCTGGATTGGCAGTTATTGTGCTGAGTGCTATTGCTAGTCTTGGCAGTTTTGAGAACTTTCTTGTAGCAGTAATTATTGGCGGTGCTATTCAGATATTGTTGGGTATAGCCAAAGCAGGAGTTATAGGTTATTATTTTCCAACTTCAGTGATTAAAGGTATGTTGGCTGGTATAGGAATTATTATTTTTATTAAGCAAATTCCATTTGCACTTGGCTTGAGCGATAATGTAGAGTTTTCAGAATATGTCACAGATGATCACGTGGCTTTTGCAGAATACTTTCAAACCCTATTAGATAATATTTCTATAGGAGTAATTTTTATTACCTTTATCAGTCTTGGTATTATCATTTTATGGTCTAATGTTCTTGAAAAAAGATCTAAATTTTTTAAAATTTTCCCAGGACCAGTCGTAGCAGTTATTGTCGGGGTTTTATATTATGTTTTAATACCAGAAGGTTCGGTTTTAGCTATTTCAACACACAACCTTGTGAATGTTCCAGTACCAGAAAATACATCTGACTTTATAGGTCAGTTTACATTTCCTAATTTTTCAGTGATTACTAATCCAAACGTTTGGATTACGGGAATTACCATTGCCATTGTAGCCAGTTTAGAAACTTTGCTTAGTGTTGAAGCAACTGATAAACTTGACCCAGAAAAACGCATAACACCAACCAATAGAGAACTGTTTGCTCAAGGTACGGGCAATATACTCTCTGGTCTTATTGGTGGATTACCAATTACACAAGTAATTGTAAGAAGTACAGCTAATGTCACATCAGGAAACAAAACTAAGTTATCGGCAATTGTTCACGGTTTTTTATTGTTGATTTCAATCATCGTTATTCCTAAGTTGCTCAACCTTATTCCGCTTGGTGTTTTGGCTGCTGTTTTATTTGTTGTTGGCTATAAGTTAGCTAAGCCAAGTTTATTTAAACAGATGTATTTTCTCGGCAAATCTCAGTTTTTACCTTTTATTATCACTGTCTTAGGAATTGTATTCACTGATTTATTGATTGGTATTGGTTTAGGCTTGGGTTCTGGACTTTTAACAGTACTTTACAACAGCTATAAAAACTCACACTTTTTACACATAAAAGGACAAAATGGCAATAAAAAACACATCAATATGACTTTAGCCGAAGAAGTTACTTTTTTCAATAAAGGGGCAATTATGAGAGAATTAAAAAATATTGAAAATGATTCTTTTGTAGAAATCGATATACGAAAAACAAAGTTTTTAGATTATGATATTTTAGAAATTCTGGACGATTACGCCTTTAAAGCCAAAAACAGAAATATTGATATAAAATTGATTCATAAAAAAGGAGAAGTTAAAAACCCAGATAGTTTTAAAGAGTATTTTGATAAAATTGCATTAACAGATAAATAAAATAAACATTATGGATAAAATCATTTCTAAACAAGAACAAGTATCTATGACACCAGAAAGTGTGCTCAAAGATTTACTAGAAGGCAATCAGCGATTTGTAAAAAACAACTTAGAGCATCGCGATTATAACTTGTTAAAAACAAGCACCTCTGATGGTCAATATCCCAAAGCCATCGTCTTATCTTGTGTGGACAGTCGTGTGCCTGTAGAGACCGTGTTTGATCAAAGTATTGGCGATATTTTTGTGTCTCGTGTAGCTGGCAATTTTGTCAACATTGATATTCTTGGCAGTATGGAGTTTGCTTGTAAAGTAGCTGGAAGCAAATTGGTTTTTGTACTTGGTCACGAAAAATGCGGAGCCGTAAGTTCAGCTTGTGATCATGTTAAATTAGGGCATATTACCGCTATGTTAAAAAACATTGAACCCGCAATTGAACAGACAAAAACCAAAGGAGAACGCAACTCTAAAAACGCTGAATACGTTCAAGCCGTAGTAGAAAAAAATGTGATGCTCAATATTGAACGTATTAGAAAAGAAAGTCCTATTTTAAAAGACCTTGAAGATTCGGGTCAAATAAAAATTGTAGGAGGAGTCTATTCTTTAAAAACAGGTGAAATTAAGATGCTGTAATCAATTTGGTGGCATTGGTGTGATTCTGTTTTGAAGAACCACTCTGCCACCAAATATGTATGGATTTTAGCCTCGGAAATCATATTTTAATATTATGTGATTTTAATCGTTTAATATATTGATTTTCAGGATATCAAATCCGAATTATGCATTACCAAAATCAAGTGGAATCAAGCAAAAAGTTTGTGGAGTAAGGTAAATTTTTAATCTCCCAACTTTTTTGCTTGACCCAAAATCATCTGTAAAATTACTACTTCAACATTAACTCAAAAAAAGCTTTTTTGCAATGCTTATTTATTTTGATTTAAATTAATCGAAAATCAAAGCCCATATAACTTCGCATTACGAGACTTTACTTATCTTTGTTTTTTGCTGAATTATGATCATCCAAAACTTACAATTTGAACTTTTTATCACACAAGACGATATAAACAAACGTGTTGAAGAGTTGGCTAAATCCATACAAAAAGATTACAAAGGCAAAACCCCAACGTTCTTAATCATTTTAAATGGAGCATTTATGTTTGCTTCAGATTTAATCAAGCATTACCAAGGCGAATGTCGTATATGTTTTATGCGTCTATCTTCATATCGTGGCACACGTTCCACTGGCAATATCAGCACCTATTTAGAAGCTGAACAGCTCGACAACCAAGATATCATTATTGTAGAAGATATTGTCGATACAGGCAATTCTATTGAATACATCATCCAAAACCTCAAGACCAAAAATCTTAAATCATATAGCATTGCAAGTCTGTTTTACAAACCCGATGCCTACAAAAAGCCCTATTCTATAGACTATATTGGTTTCAAAATACCAGATAAGTTTATTGTAGGTTATGGATTAGATTACAACGGTTTAGGTCGAAATTTACCAGATATCTATCAACTCAAAACTTCATAAATTATGACAAACATTGTTTTATTTGGTCCACCAGGAGCTGGCAAAGGCACACAAGCCGACATTCTAAAAGACAAGTATAACCTCATTCACCTCTCAACGGGTGATATGTTTAGATACCACATCAAAAACAAAACCGACTTAGGTCAACTCGCCCAATCATATACCGACAAAGGCAAATTAGTTCCAGACAAAGTTACTATCAAAATGCTCAATGCTGAAGTGGACAAGCATTTACCGTGTAATGGCTTTCTCTTTGACGGTTTTCCACGCACAGAAGCCCAAGCCCAAAGCCTCGACCAATTGATGACCCAAAAATCAACTCAAATCAACGCTATGATTGCCTTAGAAGTCGATAACAAAGTTTTGATTGAGCGTTTACTCGAACGTGGCAAAACCTCAGGCAGACCCGACGACGCCAACGAAGATGTCATTAGAAAACGCATCAAAGTCTATTATGACGAAACTGCTATTTTAAAAACCTATTACCAAAAAGCTAACAAATATTATGGCGTAGATGGTGTCGGTAGCATTGAAGAAATCACAGCACGAATCAGCAAAATTATAGATAAAATTTAATGAATTATTTTAGCTTTATATGGTCTATTCGCTAAATTCTCGTATTAGACGGGATTTGCCACATATCTTGTCCGAATATATATATATTTTTATTCAATATTTTTTGGGAATCCATAAGCTAAGTACGGCTTTCAATTCACCATTTTTATTATACATCTACCACGAATTAAAAAAGTTAATTATATTTGAATACTAGAAACAAATACATTTGATGGAATACAAATTAGAACACGATGGAAAATTTAAATTTATTGAAATAGGTGAAGGAACACCCATAATTATTCTACATGGTTTAATGGGTGGTCTCAGCAACTTTGATGGCGTCGTTGACTTTTTTCCAAAACAAGGTTACAAAGTCGTCATCCCAGAATTACCCATTTACACTTTGCCGATTTTAAAAACCAATATCAAAAATATTTCTACCTACATCAAAGAATTTATAGACTACAAACAATACAAAGATGTCATTTTGTTAGGCAACTCTCTCGGTGGTCATATCGGATTATTAACAACAAAATTATATCCAGAATCTGCAAAAGCACTTATCATTACTGGCAGCTCTGGACTTTACGAAAGTGCTATGGGCGAGAGTTATCCCAAACGTAGTAATTATAATTATATCAAAAAGAAAGCAGAAAATGTTTTTTACGATCCTAAAATTGCTACCAAAGAAATCGTTGACGACGTTTATAAAGTCGTAAATGACAGAAGTAAACTCATCAGAACATTGGCTATAGCCAAAAGTGCTATAAGACATAATATGTCTAAAGATTTACCCAATATACATCAACCAACATGTATAATTTGGGGAAAACAAGATAATGTTACACCACCAAATGTTGCAGAAGAATTTCACGAAAAACTCCCCAACTCAGATTTGTTTTGGATAGATAAATGCGGTCATGCTGCAATGATGGAACATCCCGAGCAATTTAATAGTATTTTGCACAGTTGGTTACAGAAACGTGAATTATAAATTATGGATATCACCCAATCCAGATTTGTTATCAGTAATTCTAAAGTTGAAGATTGCCCCAACTCTCAATTGCCCGAATACGCTTTTATAGGGCGAAGTAATGTTGGTAAATCTTCACTCATCAATATGTTAACGGGTAAAAAAAACTTAGCCAAAGTCTCAGGAAAACCTGGTAAAACCCGATTGATAAATCATTTTCTGATCAATGATACTTGGCATTTGGTTGATTTACCTGGTTATGGTTATGCTAAAGTCAGTAAAAAAGAAAAAAAAGTCTTTCAAAAATTTATCACTGATTATTTCAAAAAACGAAAACAACTCGTCAATGCCTTTGTATTAATTGATTCTCGTCACGAACCGCAAAACATTGACCTTGAATTTATGCAATGGCTTGGTGCCAATGCTATTGCGTTTTCAATTATTTTCACTAAAACCGATAAGTTAAAACCTCAAGCCTTAGACAAAAACATTTTACACTACAAATCTGTATTAATGGAATATTGGGAAGAATTGATGCCCATTTTTTTGTCATCATCCAAAGATAAAACAGGTAAAGATGATATTTTAGCTTATATTCATAACATCAATCAAAGTTTGAACTAAAAAATCTAACCATTAAGAAGTTAAGACAGATTAAGACTTACTGACTTCCTTAATGACCTTCATTTCTTAATGGTTCAAAAATAAATGCCAACCATTAAGAAGTCATGAAAATTCTTATTGACATTTATTGTTGCTTTCTAATAAAAACACAAAACACCTTAAAGGAATAAAACACCTCAAAGCAATTAAAAAGTTAATGAAGTTTATTTAAAAATGCTTTTACCAAGAGGTTGCTTCTATATAAATTAAAAGTAACTTTGCAATTTATTTTCTGATTTTCTTAGGCAGAAATTAAAATTATTAAATGCCACAAAAAAATAAAATAGTCAAGAATTTTTTAATTTGGAGATATAAAAACATCAGCGACGAAACGTTTTTATATATTCTTAGTGCTTTTATAGGACTTTTGGCTGGATTAGGAGCTGTAGTTATCAAAAACGTTACTTATGTATTGAGTTTGTTGTTTAAAAATGAATTTATCAGCATTTACTTTAGGGAGTTTTATTTTTTCACACCAGTCATCGGATTTTTATTAGTTGTCTTAATTTCAAAATATATTTTAAAATCAAAAGTCGGTCACGGTATCCCTATGGCTTTAGCTTCTTTATCAAAGCACGATGGAAGAATGAAAGTTCAAAATATATTTAGTTCTATCATTACCGCACCAATCACAGTTAGTTTTGGAGGTTCTGTAGGTTTAGAAGGACCATCAGTAGCAACGGGAGCTTCAATAGCTTCAAATGTGTCAAGTTTTTTTAGACTTAAAGCTAAAACCAGAAAACTAATTTTAGTCTGTGGTGCTGCAGCTTCGCTTTCCGCAATTTTTAAAGCTCCCATTGCCGCTATTCTATTTGCTATTGAAGTTTTTAGTTTAGATCTTACTTTAGCATCTTTACTTCCTCTACTTTTTGCTTCAATTTCTGCTGTTTTTACAAGAATATTATTTCTAGGAGAGCAATATATTTTAGACTTTCATAATCTTGACAATTTTAATATAAACAATATTTTATACTTTATTGCCTTTGGAATTTTGACAGGAATATTGTCTTTGTATTTTACAAAATCCTATGTTTTTATAGAAGAAAGACTAAAAATAATTAAAAATGAATATAAAAAAGCAGTGATAGCTGGTGTTGGTGTTGGTGTTTTGGTTTTTATAGCATATCCTATTTACGGAGAAGGCTTTGAATTTATGAACCAACTCATTCAAAACAATACGATAGAATTTAAAGATGATTTTATTTTATTTCAATATTTTGATAACTCTTGGATTTTTTTAGTCTTTATCCTTTTCTTAATTCTTGTTAAACCTATTGCAACATCTCTAACTTTAAACGGTGGCGGAGTTGGTGGTATTTTTGCACCAACATTGTTTTTAGGCGTTTTAGCAGGTAATTTTTACACCAAATTTCTAAATTTATTTGATGTTTATTTACCCGTTAGTAATTTTGCAATGTTAGGTATGGCAGGCTTGTTGGCTGGCATACTTCAAGCACCACTTACAGCTATTTTTTTAATTGCTGAAATTACAGGTGGCTATGGAATCATCATTCCGTTAATGCTGACGGTATCAATTTCTTTTTGGATTTCAAAAAAATATGTCGATCACAATATTTATACTCGTCAACTCAAAAAAAATAATCAGTTGATTACCCACAACAAAGATCAAACAGTTTTGATGTTATTAAATCTAAAATCACTAATTGAAACTCATTTTATAGCGGTCAACCCCGAAATGACCTTTAAAGAAATGTTGCTTAAAGCGGTTTCAAAATCTCATAGAAATCTTTTTCCTGTTTTAGATCAAGAAAACAAACTTGTGGGTGTAATTACCTTAGATGATATCAGAGAATTTATGTTTGATGAAGATTCTCAAAACAACCTAAAGGTTAAATATTTTATGCATCAACCTCCTGATTTTATTGATATAGATACTGATAATGTAAGAAAAGCAATTCAAAAATTTCAAAAAACTCAGGCTTGGAATTTGCCAGTTATCCAAAACAATCGTTATATTGGATTTATATCAAAATCAAAACTTTTAACAGCTTACAGAGAAAAACTTATTGAGCTGACAGTTTAAAATATGAAGTGAATTCAAAAAAATAAACAATCATGAAAATAATAATATGGATTTGTTTTGTCATTATGATCGGTGGTTTCGGCACGGGATTTTATATTAAAATTGTGGAAACCAATCCTGAAATAGGCGATAAAATTATTGGTCTTTCTGTGCTATTTACCTCTTTTATTTTTATGCCTTTATTTCTATATCACCGTTGGAAAGGCAAAGATATCAAAGATTATGTGCTTGATAAAAAAAAGCTAGACGAAATGCGGGAGAAAGATTTGTAATTTTTATAAATCACGAAAAGACACCAAGGCACAAAGATTTTATACTCACACTGAAATGCTTAAACTTAAAATATGAATCCATTGGAGAAAATAGCTGAACAACTTTATACAGCTGAAATTCAAAACAAACCAATACAACCCATTAGAACAGCATTCCCTAACGAAAGAGATATTGATGCTGCTTATCAAATTCAGCAACTTGTTACTCAAAAAAAATTAGCCGAAGGAGCTAAATCAGTAGGTAAAAAAATTGGTTTAACTTCCTTTGCCGTGCAAAAACAACTCGGTGTTGACGAACCCGACTTTGGCGTTTTAACCGATGAAATGCAAATTAAAAATCACGCTAAACTATCTTCTGAAAACTTAATGCAACCCAAAGCCGAAGCCGAATGGGCGTTTGTTTTAAAACACAATTTAGATGTTGAAAATATAACACTAATCGATGTCAAAAATGCCATTGATTATGCTGTTGTAGCTATTGAAATTGTAGGTAGCCGTATTAAAAATTGGAACATCAAAATCACTGATACCATAGCTGATAATGCTTCGGCAAGTCATTTTGTTTTAGGTTCAAAAAAAATTGAATGGTCTAAAATTGATATGGTCAATTGTGAAATGAAAATGTTTAAAAATAGCAACATCGTTTCTGAAGGAAATGGTCAAGCTTGTATGGGCAATCCGCTCAAGGCTGTTTTATGGTTGGCTCAAACTATGCAAAAACACCATCAACCATTACAAGCAGGTGAAATTATTTTGTCGGGTGCTTTAGGTCCGATGACTGTAATTGAAAAAGGTGATAGACTTAGTGCAAGTATTGATGATTTTGATTCGGTTGAATTTCAAGTCGTTTAGTTTTTAGCACCCACAATCACTTTGACCACAAGCTTTTTTTGTTTTTTTCTTGAAGAAAAATTTTTTAATTAAAAAGCCAACGGCAGTTATAAATGTTATCCAAACGAGTATTTCTTGTACTGACATAATTTATTTTAAGATTTGATAAGCAATTAAAGACACAATATAAGCAAAACTTGTCATAAAAACAAGTTGTAAGATAGGCCATTTCCAAGTATTGGTTTCGCGTCTGACTACGGCAAGTGTGCTCATGCATTGCATTGCAAAAGCGTAAAACAGTAATAAACTAATACCGCTTGCCAAGTTAAATAGTTTACCACCAAACACAGGATTTACTTCTTTAGACATTCGTTTTTTGATGGTTTCTTCATTTTCATTACCAACACTATAGATGGTGGCGAGTGTTCCTACAAAAACTTCTCGTGCTGCAAAAGAGCTGATAACAGCTATCCCGATTTTCCAGTCATAACCCAAGGGTTGAACTACAGGTTCAATGCCTTTGCCCATATAACCAATATAGGAATGTCTTAATTTATAGGATGAAATTTTGGTATCTAATTCTTCAGGTGTTAAAACTAAATTTTCAGTTTTAACTTCGGTTTTGACGATGTTTTCTGCGTTTTTAAATTTTTCATTAGGCCCATAACTTGCTAAAACCCATAAAATAATAGAAATAGCCAAAATAATTTTTCCAGCACCAAATACAAATGATTTGGTTTTGTCAAGAACCGTAATCAATACATTTTTAGCAATAGGCATTTTGTAGTTTGGCATTTCAACTACAAAATAAGTTTTATGTGAAGTTTTCATCACTTTGTGCAAAAGCCATGCTGAAAACACTGCCATGCCAAATCCTATAAAATACAGCAACAGCAAAACTAAACCTTGGTAATTTACCCCAAGAAAGCTTTTATCTGGAATAACTAAGGCGATAATGATTAAATAAACAGGCAATCTGGCAGAACAAGTCGTGAACGGGATGACTAAAATGGTGATGAGTCGTTCTTTCCAATTTTCGATGTTTCTAGACGCCATCACGGCGGGAATAGCACAAGCCGTTCCTGAAACTAAAGGCACAATGCTTTTTCCACTCAACCCAAATTTCTTCATAATTTTATCAGTGAGAAATACGACACGACTCATATAGCCACTTTCTTCAAGAATGCTAATAAAGAAAAACAAAAATGCGATTTGTGGGATAAAAATCACAATACCACCAATTCCTGGTATAATACCTTCGGCAATAAGTTTTGTGAACTGCCCTTCAGGTAGTGTGTTTCTTGTCCATTCACTGAAATGTGCAAAACTTTCATCGATAAAATCCATCGGATAGGCAGCCCAATCATAAATCACTTGAAAAATTAAAAGCAAAATCACTGCAAAAATAAGATAACCCCAGATGCGATGCATCAACAATCGGTCTAAACTCGCCCTTAAACCTTTTGCCATATTGATGTCTTTGGTCATCGTTGATTTTAAAGTGTCGTTGATGAAAGTATATCGGGCAATAATTTCTTTTTGCTGTAAACGCTTGAGTTCAGAATCGCTTTTGGGTTCAAAACTTTTGGCTTTGTTTTTGATCTGATTGCGATCTAAATTGCCAAAATTGACATCTTGAGTAATGACTAACCAAAGCTTATAAGTGTTTTGATTCGGGAATGTTTTTTTGAGATTACCAAAATATTCGGTATCCACTCTCGATGCGTTGCAACAGGCTTCTGTAGAAAGTTGTTTATAATTTGTAATGAGAGTTTTAAGTTTGTCAAAACCCGTTTTTTTTCTTGCACTAATCAGTGCAATTTTGGTTTTGAGTTGTTTTTCAAGCTTTGGAACATCAAGGCTAATACCTTTTCGTTCCATTCTATCAGCCATATTGATGGCTAAAATTGTAGGAATTCCAAGGTCTTTAATCTGAGTGAAAAGTAATAGATTACGTTTCAAGTTTTCAACATCACTGACAACTACAACAACGTCGGGATAGTCTTTATCATTTTTGTTAAGCAAAAGCTCAATGACTATATTTTCGTCTAAAGAAGAAGCGTTTAGACTGTAAGTACCAGGTAAATCAATGATATGGGCTTTTAGAACCCGATTGAGCTTAGCGACGCCTTCTTTTTTTTCAACCGTTATGCCAGGATAGTTACCAACTTTTTGATTTAATCCTGTTAAGTTGTTAAAGACAGAGGTTTTCCCTGTGTTAGGATTGCCGACAAGTGCTACATTGATTTGCCTCATGATTATTCTTCTATGAGTTTTACTAAAATATCTCTTGCCGTTTCAAGTCTGATGGCTAAAAAAGTATCGTTGATATTAAGATATAAAGGATCTTTTATTTTAGCAATTTTGATTACTTCAACTGCATTACCTGGCAAACAGCCCATTTCGAGAAGTTTTAAAGGAATAGTCTCAGAAGAAATATCAGTAATGGTTGCCTTTTGTCCGCTTTTTAAATCGGCAATGCTCATCATTTTTATTTAGATTAAGTTGAAACAGTGCAAATTTAAAAAATCTAATTGAAGTGGACTTTAAAGTTGTGATTTTAATTTAAAGTTAACGCCCGAACTTGATTTTGGTCAGTTTTTGGTGTTTTTAATCTGCAAATAAGTATAATGTCTTGATTTCATCAGATCGTTTCCAGTTGATTTTTTAGGTTAGATTTTTATAATGCGTATTGGAAGGACTATCAAGTTTAAGCTAAAGGTTAAAGTAGATCACCCCAACTTCTCAGCAATCTTATCACAAGCCCGATCAAGCATTTCATAAACCCGTTTAAAACCATCAATGCCACCAGTGTAAGGATCTGGAACGTCGCAGTTTTCACCAGGCAAAACTTCATTTAATATCAGATGAACTTTGTTGCGGTCGTCATCGTTTCTTGCCAAACTCAAGACGTCTTCGTAATTTGAATTATCCATCACATAAATGAGATCAAATCGGTCAAAATCTGAAACTTTAAATTGTCTGCATCGTTGGTCAGTGATATCTATATGGTGTTCTTTAGCAATTTTTATAGAGCGTTCGTCAGGTTTTTGACCTACGTGATAGTCATCAGTACCTGCGGAGTCTATAAAAACTTTGTTGGTGTTGACTTTGGTTTTTAAAATGCCTTCGGCGAGTGGCGAGCGACAAATATTTCCAAGGCACACCATAAGAATTTTAGTGTTCATAAATTTACTCTACTAAGCGTTTGTCAAGGTCTTCAACAAATTTTTTGAATTGCTTGTCCGTTGAAGTTAAATTGCTAACGGTTTTACAAGCGTGCAGAACGGTAGCGTGATCTCTATCGCCAATTTGTTTACCAATGCTAGCCAGCGAAGCTTTGGTCATTTTTTTGGCAAAATACATTGCTATTTGTCTGGCTTGAACGATGTGTCGCTTACGGGTTTTAGATTGTAATGTGTACGTATCCATTTGAAAATAACTGCTTACCACTTTTTGAATGTGGTCTATAGAAATTTCTTTTTTAGAATTGTGGACATAATTATCTACGATTTTTTTTGCCAAAATCAAATCCACCTCTTCTTTATTAAATGAAGAATGAGCGATTAAGGAGATAATAGCACCTTCAAGTTCTCTGATATTACTCTTGATGTTTTGGGCAACAAAATCTATAATGTCTTCACCTATTTCTACACCATCGCGATAGAGTTTGTTGCTAATGATTTTCTTACGGGTTTCGTAATCAGGTTTGAGCAATTCTGCTGATAAGCCCCATTTAAAACGTGATAGCAAGCGTTTTTCTATTTCTTGCATATCAACTGGTGCTTTATCACTGGTTAAAATGACTTGCTTGCCATTTTGATGTAAATGATTAAAAATATGGAAAAAAACATCTTGTGTGCCTTTTTTGCCCGACAGCAATTGAATGTCATCCACAATAAGTACATCAATGACTTGATAGAAATGGATAAAGTCGTTTCTGGTGTTTTTCCTTACCGATTCTATATATTGTTGAGTAAATTTTTCAGCCGAAATGTAAAGCACAGTTTTGTTGGGGTGTTTGTCTTTAACATCAACACCAATAGCGTGAGCCAAATGTGTTTTGCCCAAACCTACACCACCAAAAACAAGTAGTGGATTAAAAGACGTGCCACCAGGTTTTGCCGAAACTGCTTTTGCTGCAGAACGAGCTAAACGGTTAGAATCGCCTTCAAGAAAATTATCAAAATTATAATTAGAATTGAGTTGTGAATCAATTTTTAAATTTCTAATACCTGGTATGACAAAAGGATTTTTTAACTCGGGATTTTTTGTGTTAAGTGCCATATTAACGTCTTGAGAATTGACTTTGCTTCGCTGTGAACTTGGTATTTTTTCTGTAAAAGCTGGCTTTTTGCCCCTTGCATTTTCCATTCTTATCACATAAATAAGCTTAGCATGATCGCCTAAAGTTTTATTAAGTGCTACGCGAAGCAATTTGACGTAGTGTTCTTCAAGCCATTCATAAAAAAATTTAGAAGGCACTTGAATACTTAATGCGTTATCAGATAGCTTAACAGCTTTTATGGGCTCAAACCATGTTTTGTATGCTTGTGGTGTGATGTTATCTTCTATAAAAGACAAACAATTTTCCCAAACTGATTCCGCAGTTTTATTCATAATTAATCTTAAATTTACAATTTTTGGAGGTGAAAATTACCCCGTTTTGATATGGCAAATATGTGAACAAATCATTTCATAAAAAAATAAAATTGCTGTTGAATTTTAAGTTTTTTTTGCCTATACAAAACTTTTATAAAAATAGAAAAATAAAAGTTATTAACGTTATAAAACATGGAATATTTATATAAAATCCGCTATGCAGAAACCGACCAAATGGGTGTGGTTCATCATGCCAATTACTTGCTATACTTAGAACAAGCAAGGATTGAATGGCTCGAAAAAAAGGGTGTAAAATACTCCAATTTAGAACAAGATGGCATAATGCTACCTGTTTATAAAATTGAAATAGATTATAAAAAACCTTTGGTGTTTGGCGGTAGCGTTAAGGTTCAAGTTGAATGCTCAAAAACTCCCGATGTCAAGATTGGATTTGACTATAAATTATTAAATGACGCTGATGAAATTGTTGCGACGGCAAAAGTGATTTTAGTTTTTATATCCGCACAAACTCGCAGACCTATAAGATGTCCAAAATACTTATTTGAAATTTTGACAACTTAAGCCAATTTTAGGACGAGTCGATTAAATGCTATTATAATTTTATAGCCTAAACATTGTAGTGGAGAATGTTTAAGCTTCAATTTCCTCTTCAAGATCTTCCACCAAATCAATTTCTAACCTAAGATTGTCAATGATAAACTCTTGACGGTCAGGTGTGTTTTTGCCCATATAAAATTTTAAAATCTCTTCGATGCTTTTGTTTTTGTCAAGCATAATTGGATCAAGACGGATATCGTCACCGATAAAGTTTTTAAACTCATCAGGCGAAATTTCACCCAGACCTTTGAAACGTGTGATTTCTGGGTTTTTGCCGAGTTTTTTTATCGCTTCTCTTCGCTCATCTTCAGAGTAGCAATAAATGGTTTCCTTTTTATTTCTAACTCTAAATAAAGGTGTCTGCAAAATATACAAATGCCCTTCGCGAATCACTTCTGGAAAAAACTGCAAAAAGAACGTGATGATCAACAAGCGAATATGCATGCCATCTACATCGGCATCGGTGGCAATCACAATATTGTTGTAGCGCAAATCTTCAAGCGAATCTTCAATGTTTAAAGCGGCTTGAAGCAAGTTGAATTCTTCATTTTCGTAAACAATTTTTTTGCTTAAACCATAACTATTCAAAGGCTTTCCTTTCAAGCTAAACACCGCTTGAGTATTCACATCACGAGATTTGGTAATGCTCCCACTCGCCGAATCGCCCTCAGTGATAAACAATGTGGTTTCTAAGTTTCCTGCTTTTGAAGTATCGCCCAAATGAATGCGACAATCTCTTAATTTCTTATTGTGCAAACTCGCTTTTTTAGCTCGTTCTTTTGCCAATTTTCTGATGCCAGATAAGTCTTTTCGTTCTTTTTCGGCTTGAAGAATTTTGCGTTGAAGTTTTTCTGCTGTTTCTGGATTTTTGTGCAAGTGATTGTCTAATTTTCGCTTGACAAAATCCAAAATATAAGTTCTTACCGTTGGCAATTCGCCACCCATATCGGTTGAGCCAAGTTTGGTTTTTGTTTGACTTTCAAAAACGGGTTCCATCACTTTAATGCTTACCGCTGCTGCAATAGATTTTCTAATGTCGCCAGGGTCGTATTGTTTGCCGTAAAAATCTCGAATGGTTTTTACGATAGCTTCTTTAAAAGCGGTCAAGTGCGTGCCACCTTGAGTGGTGTGTTGACCATTCACAAACGAATGATATTCCTCGCTATATTGGGCTTTGCTAAAGGTCATCGCCACCTCAATATCTTCACCTCGCAAATGTATGATTGGAAATAGTCGATCTTCAGTTCTAATATTGTCACTCAACAAATCCTTTAAACCATCTTCAGAATAAAACTTCTGTCCATTAAAAACTATGGTCAATCCAGGATTCAGATACACATAATTTTTAAGCATTTTTTCCACATATTCACTGCGGTAATTGTATTTCTTAAAAATTTCAGTATCAGGCACAAAAGTTACTTTCGTACCGCGTCGGCGAGAGGTTTCGTCTAAGTCTTCTTTGTTTTTAAGCTCGCCCAATTCAAACTCGGCTGCTACCGATTTATTATCCCGATTAGACTCTACTCTAAAATATTCAGACAACGCATTCACCGCCTTTGTTCCAACACCATTCAGCCCCACCGATTTTTTAAAAGCCTTGGTGTCATATTTTCCGCCCGTATTCATTTTAGACACCACATCAACCACTTTGCCCAACGGAATGCCACGACCGTAATCTCGCACAATCACACGATTATTTTGAATAGACACCTCAATGGTTTTGCCCACGCCCATCACATATTCATCAATCGAGTTGTCCAAAACTTCTTTCAGCAAAATATAAATGCCATCATCCGCACTCGAGCCGTCGCCAAGTTTGCCGATATACATTCCAGGACGCATGCGGATGTGCTCTTTCCAGTCCAGCGATTTAATATTATCTTCCGTGTAAGCCGTTTCTTTAACCATCAAATCAAATTTTAATGCCAAGATAAGACATGTTTTTAAAATCACGAAATTTCAAAATATATAATTTGGGGCTTCCGCTGCTCCAAAGTCGCATCGGCGGGCTTTCGGCAGTCGCTTTGCCACGCTTATGGCGTGGCAAGAGCTCCAACAATGCCTCAATCCCTAAGCCAGACCAACATAGAATGGACGGTTGTTATTGTCACTTTGTTAACTAACACAAAAAATTATATTTTAAAGAAATATCAATAATTTGCCAATAACTTTACAGAATTCTATAAAAACCCTTATTTTTAGACTTCAATTTAAAGATATTACATTCTATGAATTCATATATTATTGACGGTATCAGAACACCTATTGGAAATTACAAAGGCACACTTTCACCCGTTCGTACCGACGATTTAGGGGCTTTAGTTATCAACGAAATAGTCAATCGAAATAATAACATACCAAAACATGCTTTTGATGATGTCATTTTAGGTTGTGCCAATCAAGCTGGCGAAGACAATCGAAATGTAGCACGAATGTGTTTATTGTTAGCAGGCTTGCCGTATTCAGTCCCAGGTGAAACGGTTAACCGCTTGTGTAGTAGTGGTTTATCAGCAATTATTCATGCCCATCGTGCCATAAAAACAGGCGATGGAGATTTGTTTATTTCAGGTGGCGTAGAACACATGACGCGTGGTCCATTTGCTATATCCAAAACCTCTTCGGCTTACGGAAATGACGCTAAACTCTACGATACCAGTTTTGGCTGGCGATTTGTCAACCCAAAAATGCAAGAAATGTATGGCACCGACGGTATGGGCATGACCGCTGAAAACCTTGTTGATATTCATAAAATATCTCGTGAAGACCAAGACGAGTTTGCTTATAACAGTCAAATGAAAGCTACAAAAGCTCAACAAAATGGTCGATTAGCAAAAGAAATTATTGAAGTCAAAATCCCTCAGCGTAAAAAAGACCCAATCATTTTTAAAGACGACGAGTTTATAAAACCACAGACCAAACCTGAAATTTTAGCCAAGTTAAGACCAGCTTTTCGTAAAAACGGAAGTGTTACCGCTGGCAATTCCTCAGGTTTAAATGATGGAGCAGCGGCAACAATTATAGCTTCAGACAAAGCCGTAAAACAATACGGTTTAAAACCCAAAGCCAAAATATTAAGTTCAGCCGTAGTCGGTGTTGAACCCAGAATTATGGGCATTGGACCCGTTGAAGCTTCAAACAAAGCTTTAAAAAAAGCAGGTTTGAGTCTAACAGATATGGACATTATTGAGCTTAACGAAGCCTTTGCAGCACAATCTTTGGCTTGCATACGTGCTTGGGGTCTAAAAGACAACGACTCACGTATCAATCCCAATGGTGGTGCCATAGCCATCGGTCACCCACTTGGCGTCACAGGGGCAAGACTCGCCTATACCGCCGCCTTAGAATTAGAACAAACCCAAAAAAAATACGCCCTAATCACTATGTGTGTCGGTGTCGGACAAGGCTACGCCTGTGTAATTGAGAGATGCTGAGCGTAGCGAAGTCCCGAGAGCGAAGCGATTCGGGATGTGTCGGTGTC
>NZ_JBRJHB010000010.1:0-92361 GCF_053628795.1 Psychroflexus sp. MBR-150 | reverse complement strand
AGAACACCACCAAGTTGTAATGCACCAACTGGCTTAACCGCTTCAAGTGTAACTGCAAATTCAGTACAATTAGATTGGACAGCCACAACTTCAACAGAAACAGGTGGTTATGAATATGTCTTAATTACAGACGGTTCAACACCAGATGCCACAACCACACCAACAGGAAGTGTCGGTACGGGTGTAACAACAGCCAACCCAACGGGCTTGACACCAGTAACAGATTATGAAGCTTATGTCAGAGCCGTTTGTAGTGTAGGTGATGAAAGTGCTTGGTCACTTTCTACCAGTTTTACAACACCTTGTGATGTATTTACACCAGATTATTTAGAAGACTTTACAAATTTTGTTCCTGACTGTTGGGATGAAGCCACAGATGGCGACCCCACCACAGGACCAACAGGTTTAGGCTCTGGAAGTTGGACTTCAGATGGTTTTTTAAATGACGGTTCAAGTGGTTCTGCGAGAATAAATCTTTACAGTACATTTAAGTCTGATTGGTTATTATCACCTAGCTTTGATTTATCTGCAGGCGGTTTTGAAGTTGCTTTTACTATTGGAATTACGGTATGGAATAATACTGACGATTCTCCTATGGGAAGTGATGATGAAGTTCAATTGTTGTATTCTGATGATAACGGAGCAACTTGGAACAACCTTCAGACATGGGCAGCAGGTTCAGAACCTTCAAATGCTGGTGAATTGGTTACCGTTGACTTATCATCAATTACAGGAACAAGTGTTCAATTTGCATTTTGGGGAACTGAAGGCACTGTAGATGATGCTGAAGATTATAATATTTATATTGATAATTTCGAAGTAAGAACACCACCAAGTTGTGCAGCTCCAACAGGTTTAACCGCTTCAAATGTAACGGCAACATCGGTTCAATTAGACTGGACGGCCACAACTTCAACAGAAACAGGTGGTTATGAATATGTATTAATTACAGACGGTTCAACACCAGATGCCACAACCACACCAACTGGAAGTGTCGGTACGGGTGTAACAACAGCCAACCCAACGGGCTTGACACCAGTAACAGATTATGAAGCTTATGTCAGAGCCGTTTGTAGTGTAGGTGATGTAAGTGCTTGGTCTGCTGTGGAGAGTTTTTCAACCACACCAGATTTTTGTGGTGGAGATAATTTTGTTGACAATGGAGGTCTATCGGGAGATTATTTATCAAACTCTAATGAGACTATAGTAATTTCACCAAATAACCCAGGTGACGTCGTCAGTGTAACCTTTTTGAGTTTTGACACAGAAGCCAATTGGGATGGGCTGATGATTTATGATGGCCCAGACACTACTGAGCCAATATTTGATTCTGGATACGTAAATACTTTCGGTCCATTACCAGATGGGGCATGGAATGGTACAGGTGATTTTTCTGCAAATGGTGTAACATTTACATCAACTCACCCAAGTGGAGCTTTGACATTTGTGTTTACTTCAGATGGATTTACTCAAAATTCAGGTTGGGAAGCCGATGTAATATGTGGTCTTCCACCAAGTTGTGCATCTCCAACAGATTTAACCGCATCAAATATCACTACAACTTCAGTTCAATTAGACTGGACAGCCACAACTTCAACAGAAACAGGTGGTTATGAATATGTATTAATTACAGATGGTTCAACACCAGATGCCACAACCACACCAACTGGAAGTGTCGGTACGGGTGTAACAACAGCCAACCCAACGGGTTTAACTTCAGGTACAGATTATGATGCCTATGTTAGAGCCGTTTGTAGTGTAGGTGATGAAAGTGCTTGGTCTGCTGTGGAGAGTTTTTCAACTCTACCTGTACCACCTGCAAATGATAATTTATGTGATGCTATTGCTTTAACAATTGGTACACCTTCTACTGGCGATGCTTACACCAATGTTGGTGCAACAGCACAAACTGATGAGCCTGTTGGGTCTTGTTTTGTTGGAGGAGTTGACAGATCAGTATGGTTTACATTTATTGCTCCTGCATCTGGTTCTGTAGAAGTTTCTACGGATATTGCAGGTGGCACATTTGTCGATACAGAAATAGCCGTTTATGAAGCTCCTACAGACTGTGCTGATTTAACTACACTTGGTGCAGAATTAGGTTGTGATCAAGATGCTGGTACGACCGTTAATTATAACTCGATTCTTGACCTTACTGGTCTAACTCCTGGAAATACTTATTATATTCAGGTTGATAGATGGAATACAGCTACACCAGGAACATTTGGAATAGAAGTTAATGAAACATTATCTACTAAAACTTTTGATAGTCAGAACTTTAGTTTCTATCCAAATCCAACACAAAATACTTTAAACTTTCAAACAACTCGACAAGTTGAGTCTGTGGTAGTTTATAATATGCTTGGTCAACAAGTGATGACTGAAACGCCTAATACGGTTTCTCCTTCGCTTAATGTTGAAGCTTTACAGGCTGGAACTTATATTATGAATGTTACTATTGATGGTTCATCTGAAAACTTCAGATTTATCAAAAAATAGTTCGTTCTAAATAATAATCAGATAAAATCCCATAGCAATTTTGCTTTGGGATTTTTTTATTGTGCCTATATTTACAGCTATGAAATTTGAGTTTTCGTTTATTATACCTGTTTACAACAGACCACAAGAAATCAAAGAACTGCTTGAGTCTTTTGTAAATGTTAGAGGAATTGATACCTGCGAAATTGTTATTGTTGAAGATGGCTCTGATTTGCTTTGTAAAGATATTGTAAGTTTATTTAAAAATAAATTGGCTATATCTTACTATTTTAAGAAAAACTCAGGTCCTGGTGATTCTCGGAATTATGGAATGAAACATGCTCAAGCTGATTACTTTATTATATTAGATAGTGATGTATTATTGCCAAGTGATTACATCATTAATCTAAAAAAACACCTCAAAACACAATTTACTCACTGTTTTGGTGGTCCTGACAAAGCAAATCAAAGCTTTTCGCCTGTTCAAAAAGCGATTAACTATGTTATGACTTCACTATGGACAACTGGTGGCATAAGAGGTCGTGAGGCACAAAAGAAAAAATTTCAACCCCGAAGTTTTAATATGGGTTTGTCTAAACAAGCATTTCAAAAATCTAAAGGATTTTCAAACATTCATCCTGGTGAAGACCCTGATTTGTCTATTCGTCTTCAACAATTAGGTTTTAAAACAGCTCTATTTTCAGATTGTTTTGTCTATCATAAAAGACGTATTGATTGGAAAAATTATGCAAAGCAGATGTACAAATTTGGGCTTGTTCGTCCTATTCTCAACACTTGGCATCCATCAAGTCATAAAATTTTGTATTATTTTCCGACTTTGTTTAGTTTGGGGTTTTTGATGGCTATTGTTCTATTATTTTTTGATTATTATTTTTTTGTATTGTTATATTTATTATATTTTTCAATAATTTTTATAGATGCTTTCATCCAAAATAAAAACCTTAAAATTGCTTTTTATGCTATTTATGCAACTTGTATTCAGTTTGTTAGCTATGGTTGGGGTTATTTGAATAGCACTTTATCAATATTTGTTTTTAAAAAACCTCCAGAAAACACCTATCCAAAATTATTTTTTAAGCCTAAAACATGAAAACAACTAATCTTATAAAACTATTTTCAGCTAAAAATTATAAGGCTTACGCTGTTTTTTTAAGCTTAACATTCATATTATGGTTTGTCATACAATTGGTTAAAACCTACAATTACAATACCGATTTAATGGTTGAAATTGACCAAATTCCAAAACAATTTGTAGTTGACACAACAACTAAAACCATCAAAGTAAATATAAAAGCAAGCGGGCTAAAGTTATGGCAGTACAATTTATCATCAAAAACTATAACAATAAATTATGCAGACTTTAATAAAGAAACATCGCTATTAAAAATATCAAAAAACTCAATCATTGATAAAATGACTAACAACTTTCCTTTTGATAGCGAAAATATTTCTATTGAAGACAATGAGTTAGCTTTTGGATTTAGAAAAAAAGCAACAAAAAAAGTTCCAGTTAGAATAATTGCTGATTTAAATTTTAAATCAGGATACAACACTTTACAATCCATTCAACCTATACCAGATTCTGTGGTCATAACAGGACCAAAAAATGAATTAAAAAACATAAACTATATTCAAACTCAAAAGTTGATTTTAAAAAATATTAAAGATACTTTGTCTAGCAAAATCAGTTTAGAAATACCTTCTGAAAATATCGAAGCAACAACCTCTCAAGTTGAATATTATTTGCCCGTTGAAAAATTTTCTGAAAAAACTTTAATGGTAGATATTGAGACCATTAATATTCCTGATACTTTGCAGTTGACAACCTATCCAAGCCAAGCTAAAGTGTCGTTTTTGGTGAGTTTAAAATCTTTTGATAAAATATCAAACTCAGATTTTCAAGTGATATGCGATTATAAAAAACGATATGAAGACGACGCTATAATGATTCCTAAACTCGAAAAATATCCCAAAAATATTATTGGACCAAAATTACATATCAATAAAGTGGATTATCTCATTAAACGAAAATCATGAAAAAACCTATAGTTGTTGGCATCACTGGCGGAATTGGTAGTGGCAAATCTACAGTTGTTGAAATATTTAAAGATTTTGATGTACCAGCTTATATATCTGATATAAAAGCAAAATATTTAATGCAAACCAACCCAAATTTGATCAACAGTATCAAACAAAATTTTGGAAATCAAACTTATGATGAAGATGGTAAACTCAACAAGACTTACTTATCTGATATTGTTTTTAATAACCCTGAAAAACTCAAAATTCTTAATAATTTGGTTCATCCAGCGGTAAGAGAAGATTTTAAAAAGTGGCTGTCTTACCAAAACTCAGCTTATGTGGTTTATGAATCTGCTTTGATATTTGAACTACACCAAGAAGACAATTTTGACTATATTGTTTTGGTCACAGCACCAAAAGATTTACGCATCAAACGAGTCCAAGATAGAGATAATGTTTCTGAGGATGACGTCAAAAAAAGAATGGATAAACAAATGGATGATAGGCTGAAAAGAAAAAAAGCAGACTATATTATAGAAAATATAGATATTAATAATTTAAACAAAGAAATACATAAAATAAATGTTAATATATTAGAAAAATGCTAATAAAAATATTAAAAAAATATAAATATATTCTCATGTTAACATTAGGTTAAACAACTTAACAACTCATCATTAAAACGATAATTTTGTTAAATTATAATGCTTTATAAAAGCTTAAGTTTTAATGAAATACTCATATTTCAAATTTATAGTCATATTGATGAGCTTATCGCTTATTGGTATAATTATGGTTCAAGGCTATTGGATTAAAAATTCGGTGGTCAATAGCTCAAATCAATTTTCAATTAGTGCCAAAGAAGTCTTGATTAATGTAGCAGACAAAATCGAAAAAAACGAATTAGACAGTTATTACTACAAATTTTTAAGCATTTCAGATACATTAAGACCAATCAACAGGCAAGTCAGTGAGCTTTTTAAGATAGATGAAGAAAATTATTCAGCCGATTATTTTATCTATACCAATAGTATCTTGAGAGAAGATTACAAAATGGCTTCTCCTTTTTTGATAGGTGATAAAGACAGTATTGAATTTAAAAAATACATTAATAAAAAAATCACAAAAGTTGTAAGAAACAAACATGTCGATGGTCAGCAACACAGCTTAGAACAAGGATATGAAAAAATAGAAAACCTCAATGACCTTGAAAGGCTTCAAATTACAGACGGCGTACAGAACGAAGCTAACAAAATACCAATTCACAAACGCGTAGATAATGAAGAAGTTAAATCGCTTATAAAATCAGAAATAAGCAAACGCAATATAGATTCAGATTTTGAATTTGGTATTTATCAAGATGACTTGCCAACAAAAGTAAAATCAGAAGATTTTGACCTTAATCACGAAGCTATTTATGGCATACCTATTTTTGATTACAACGAGCAAAGTTTAGACTACAAACTATATGTCAGTTTTACAGATAAAAAATCTCAAATCTTTTCTTCTATTGCTTTTATGGGTGGTGTTTCAATTATTTTTACATTAATTATAGTATTAGCTTTTGCAGCAGCCATTTCTCAATTAATCAAACAGCGTAAAATATCTCAAATCAAAACAGATTTTATCAATAATATGACGCACGAATTTAAAACCCCAATTGCAACCATCAATTTGGCTTTAGATTCTATAAAAAACCCAAAAATATCCAAGCATCCTGAAATGCTGAAACGATATCACAAAATGATTAGAGATGAAAACAAACGCATGCATGCTCAAGTCGAAAATGTATTGCGTATTTCTAAACTCGAAAAGAATGAACTTGATATTTCGAAAGAAAGATTGAAACTTCACGACATAATACAACAAGCCATAACCCATGTTGAATTGATTGTGAAAAATAAAGAAGGTTATATAAAAACACATTTTGAAGCTAAAAAATCTTCAATTTTAGCTAATGAATCACACTTTACTAATGTGATAGTAAACATATTAGACAATGCTATAAAATATTCAACAAACGAACCAAAAATTGATATATATACCGAAAATGTAAAAAATTATATTGTTCTGAAAATTGCAGACCAAGGTATCGGTATGTCAACTTCGGTTCAAAAACGCATTTTTGAAAAATTTTATAGAGAACACACAGGAGATGTGCATAACGTGAAAGGTCATGGACTTGGTTTAGCCTACGTTAAACAAATTGTTGATGACCATCACGGTGAAATCACTGTTGAAAGTGAAAAAGGAAAAGGAAGTACATTTATAATTAAATTACCACTAATATCATAACATATGGAAACTGAAAACAAAAAAATTCTATTAGTAGAAGACGATCCAAATTTTGGAATTGTGCTTAAAGATTATTTAAGTATGAACGACTATGATGTCACTCATGCCAAAAACGGTATGGAAGGTTTTGAAAAATTCAAAAAAGACAATTTTGATCTTTGCATTCTTGACGTCATGATGCCTTACAAAGATGGTTTTACCTTAGCTAAGGAAATCAGAGAGAAAAATGAAAATATCCCAATCATTTTCTTAACGGCCAAATCCATGAAAGAAGACGTCTTAAAAGGCTATAAAGTTGGTGCAGACGACTATCTCAATAAACCATTTGATAGCGAAGTCTTATTGATGAAAATCAAAGCTATTATGCAGCGAAAATCTGTTGATAGCCTCGCAGATTCTAAACAATTTGAGTTTCAAATTGGTAACTTTTTTCTCAATTCAAAACTTCGTTTTTTAACTTATAAAGATGAAGAACCCATCAAATTGTCGCCAAAAGAAAACGAATTGCTGAGACTCTTAGCTTTACACGAAAACGATTTGATGCCCAGAGAATTAGCCTTGACCAAAATTTGGAGAGACGACAACTACTTTACATCTAGAAGTATGGACGTTTACATCGCCAAATTGAGAAAGTATCTCAAAAAAGACGATACCGTAGAAATCTTAAATATCCATGGCGAAGGTTTCAGATTGGTTGTTCACGGAAAAGACAATGAAAAAGCATAGCTAACAAAACCTGAGTTCAATATAAATTCCAATAAAATACAGATATTTAATCATTTGTCATATCGATAGAGCGAAGCATGAGCGATGAGACATCTCAGTAGGATGAGATTTCTCCTCATTCTTCGTTCGAAATGACAAGATTTGCTTACAAAAATATGTAATCATCTGATTTACAGCTTTCAATAAATAAAACTCACGTTAACAAATATTTTTTTGGCAATAGTTTTTTTATTTTTGTTTCAAATTACCAATTAATGCTATTACATTTTAATGGTTTTCATGGAACAAGTTTAAGTTCGGCAAAAAAAATAGTTAGCTCAAACTATGAATCTTCAATTGGTGATGATGAATGGTTGGGTAATGGTGTTTATTTTTTTGTAGATGGAATAAGCTCAAAGCCAGATGAACAGGCAAAGAAATGGTCAATTGTCCAAGCTTGGGATAAGCATAAAAAAACATATAAATATAAAAACTATTGTGTTATTAATTCTGAAATACAGGTTGAAGAAGATGATTATTTGGACTTAACCAAAGAAGAAGGTGTTGAAATATTATCTTATCTCTCTGAATGTTTTGAAAAGAAGCTAAGAAAACTAAATAAAAGATTTAAACCAATAGATGGTTTGCTTATTAATCTTGCCAGAGATGAAGGGATTTTGCCAATAGAGGTTGTTAAAGGAAATTTTTATATTAAATTTGCAAAAGAAAGAATTAAAAATATTACTTTAAGAACTGCTAATTGTACTATATGTACAGTATATGAACCTACAAAAAATATAACTAGTTCAAATATTATAGAAATAGGTAATATAAAAGATGAAACTGAATAAAGAAATTAAAAATCGAATAGACCAATACTTTGAAAATATAACTCCAGAGGAATTATATTTTAAAGCAATCGGTTACGGTTTTAAAGAAGAAGTAGATATAGAAATCGACAATCAATCTTTTAAGAACGTCGGACAAAACTTCTATTGTTCAAATTCTGACACTAGCTTGGATGCTAATGATATGGAATCTTTACTATTAGCAGCTTAATATGAAAATTCAACTAGATAATTGGAAAGTTACTAACGTAAACTTTGAAGCTTTAAAAGATAAACATAGAGAGGAAAATTCTTTTGACTTATCTACTGAGCATTTTTTTTCTAAAAAATTTAATGATTCTTTCGGTGTTGGTTTTGAAATTGAAATAAAAGATAAATCCTTTGACTTAATGGTTGAAGCTATGTTTATGTTTAAACTTGACGAAGATATCACAGAAGAATTTAAGCTTTCAAATTTCCCGAAAATTAATGCACCAGCAATAGCCTTTCCATTTTTAAGAGCTTACGTTTCTAACATGACTTTACAGTCTGGATATGATCCTGTGATTTTACCATCAATTAACTTTGTTCAGTTCGCTAAAGAAAAGGAAGAAGATAATTCCACTGATTCTAATCACTGATAATAATTTCATACTGCTATAACCCGTTAAATTTATTATTTGACGGGTAAAATAGTTTTGATGTAGCCTATAATTTTGTCAATATTTGCATCATATTCAAACCACTTGATGTCGTTTTGTTTTCTATACCAAGTCAGTTGACGTTTGGCATAGCGGCGAGTGTTTTTTTTGATTTCAGACTTAGCTTCTTCAAGGCTTAGTTTGCCATCAAAGTGGTCAAATAATTCTTTGTAGCCAACTGTTTGTAAGGCGTTTAAATTTCTGTATTCATAAAGAGATTGGGCTTCTTTAAGCAAACCGCTATCAAACATTTTATCGACGCGTTGTTCTATTCTCTCATAAACAATGGCTCTATCTGCGGTTAAACCAATTTTTATAGGTGTAAAATTTCTATTTGAAGTTTTCTTGGTATTGATAAATAAAGAAAATGGTTTTGAAGTGCCAATACAAATTTCTAAAGCCCGTATCAATCGATGTGGGTTTTGAATATCTACAGTTTTAAAATATTCAGGGTCAAGTTGCTCTAATTGGTCTTGTAGGGGCTTGATGCCTTCATTTTTATAGGTGGCTTTAAGTTTTTCTCTAATGGATTTATCAACGACTGGAAAATCATCAAGACCTTCTAAAACGGCTTTTTGGTACAAACCACTTCCGCCAGTTAAACAAAGTGTATTTTTAGTTTCAAAAATTTCATTTATTTTATTCAATGCTTCTTTTTCATAGTTACCAACACTGTAGTTTTCAAAAATAGATAGATGTTGAATAAAATGATGTTTGACTTGTGCTAATTCATCATCAGATGGTACAGCAGTGCCAATTTTCATTTCTCTATAAAATTGCCTTGAATCGCATGAGATAATTTCTGTATTGAAAGCTTTAGCAAGCCTGATGCTGATGCTAGTTTTGCCGATAGCCGTTGGACCGACAATGCATATCAAAGTATTTGATTTAGACGTCAAAATCTATTTTAATTCTTGCTTTAAAAAAACCTTAAGATCATTATTAGCACCAAAAAGAACCAACACGTCATTTTTATTAACAACTCTATCGGGATCAGCTATACCTTCAATCTTTTCGTTGAGTTGAAAAGATTCTGACTCATTTTTGTTTCCAGCTTCAATAACCGTTAAAACTAAAATATTAAATTTTCTTCTCAAGTGCATTTCTCTTAAAGATTGTCCAGCATATTTTTCAGGAATTTTTGCTTCAACTATTGAAAAATTGACACCTAATTCAAATGAGTCAACAATGTTTTGTAGCGAGAGTTTTTTAGACCATTTTTCTGCTGACTCTTGCTCTGGTCTCACAATATCATCCACGCCTATTGCAGTTAAAACTTTTTCGTGAAGGACATTGATAGATCGACTTATGATGCGTTTGGCGTTTAAATTTTTAAATAAAGCCGTCGCCATAACATTAGCACCTTGGTCTTCACCAATGGCAATAACAACAATATCTGTGTTTGGAATAGGTAATCCACTTACTGTGTTTTCATCAGTGGCGTCCATTCTTATGGTATGTGTTATTTTTTCTTTGTAAAACTCTACTTTTTCAAGGCTATCATCTATGGCAATGACTTCGTTTTTATTTTCTGTAAGTTTCATAGCAAGAGATGCTCCAAAATTTCCAAGACCGACAATTATATATTTCATATCAATTTTTTTTCAGATTATGTAATTAAAATTTCTTCTTTTGGATAATTATAATTCTTTTTCATAGTTTTCTTCACTATCGCCACAATTATTGTAAGCATACTAACCCGACCTATAAACATAGTCAATATTATTATAATTTTACTATAAGTGCTAAGACTTGATGTGATGCCTAAACTTAAACCAACGGTACTATAGGCTGAAAAACATTCAAAAGCTACGTCCAAAAGATTGAGTTTAGGATTAAATATAGATATCGATAAAATACTTAGCCCAATGATAAGAAGAGATAAAACTATTGTAGCAAAGGCTCGACTGATAGAAACTTGACTTATCTCTCGTCTAAATACTTCGAGTTTATTTTTACCTTGAGCAAGATTAAACACATTAAGGACAGCTACAGCAATTGTTGACGTTTTTATTCCACCACCAGTTGATGATGGCGATGCCCCAATCCACATTAATAAAATAGTAAACAAAATACTTGGCACTGCCAATTCTGCCATATCTATAGTGTTAAAACCAGCTGTTCGTGGTGTTGCTGCTGTAAATAAAGCATTGACTAACTTACCTTTAAAGTCTAAGTGAGCTAAAGCACCATCAAATTCTACACCTATAAAAAACACAAATGCACTTAAAGTAATAATGCCAGTGGTAATCAAATTCAATCGACTATTAATGTTTACTAACCAAGGTTTGTGTTTGATTTGATTTTTAAAATCAAAAAGTCTTAAAAATTTATTTTTTAAATAAGAAACTATATTAGCCACTATAGGAAAGCCTAAACCACCAAATATAAAAGTTAAGACCACTACTAATTGCAAACCATAATTAAACCTGAACCCAGTTTGATAAAGACTATTACTGAGTGTTGAAAAACCTGCATTACAAAAAGCTGAAATAGAATGAAACATTGAAAAGAAAATATGCTGACCTAAATTATCAAAACTTGAACTTTCTACATTAAAGAAGATAAAAATACCAGAAACAGCTTCTACAAAAAAAGTGATGCCAATGATATATTTTAATGTGCCAAAAACAGCATTAACTTTATTGCTTTGGGTGATTTCACTGAGCAACAACTGGCTTTCATAAGACGAACCTCTTTTAAAAAAAAAGCTGAAATAACTGGCTATGGTCAAGATACCCAAACCGCCAATTTGTATTAAAACCATAATAATACCTTGACCAAATGGTGTAAAAAATGTGCTGGTATCAACCACGATTAAACCCGTAACACAAACTGCACTTGTTGAAGTAAATAAGGCATCAATAAAACCGATGTCAGTATAGGTTGCATTTGGCAACATTAAAGCCAAAGTGCCAAATAAAATGATTATAATAAAACTGACAACAAAAATTTGAGACGGATCAAGTTTTGTTTTAGAATATTTGAAACTTAAGTTAGAAAGATATCTAACTAATCCCACAAAAATTAAAAATTCTAACCAATGAAGAGACTCAAAAGAAGCAATTTTAAAAACCTTAAACTGAGCGAGTAATAAAAAGATTGAAAACAGTATGAATATAATATCGAATATTAAAACTTTAAAAACAGATTTTTTTTGATTGATTACATACTCAAGATTTAATACCACTACATTAAAAAAAATCGTAATGACAAAAAAACTAACCAAAAACTGATTTTCAAAATTGGTATGGTTAAAACCAAAATCAAAAAGAATTAGCAAGGTTGCAACGACACTTAATCCAATATTTATTTTTTTTAAAATTTTAAATGCTGAAGATAGCTTCATAAATCTATCATTTTAAGTCTGTTGGGATGTTTTCTCATATAACTTTGAACAATATGCTTGGCATCGCGTTGATGTTTTACTGGTGTTAAAATCCGTTCTAAAATTTTAATATTTTGAATTTGTAAATTTAAGTTAAAATAAGCAAAACCAACAATATCGCCATTTTTAATATAAACTAATGATTTTTCGCCTAACTCTCTTCCTTTTGTGACTAATAAAAAATTTTTGTTTTCAAAACTATATCTATCTATGATTTCTTTTGCTCGTGCATTGTAATCATCAGCATTTTCTTTGCATAGACAAGCACCATAGCAATTTTTAATGCCATAGTTAAAACAACTTTTTTGGTGGTTGCCCAAGCTTGTTTTATTCAGACAAAGTTCGTAAGAGTTGACAAGTTGTTCTAAAAAACGTTTTGCAGAAGCTAAGTTTGAAAATGTAACTAAGGCTTTTGATTTGTTATGAATGGGTTTTGCTTTAAAATTTAGATAACCTTCACTGTCTTTGTTGACATAAACGCCATAAGTGAATTGTGTTTTTGTCAATGCACGGTTAAATTCTGGTTGGAGTGTTTTGATGTATTCGTTTTCTTTGAGAAGTGCAATCAGCTCATTGCCAGTAATATCAAACTGCACATCGTCGGTCAATCTTTGAATAGACTTTGATTTTGGATTGTCTTTTGTAAAGTGTTGACTAACTCGCTTTCTAATGTTTTTGCTTTTCCCAACATAGAGAGGTTTTTTATCTTTATCGTAAAAAAAATAAACACCGGTTTCTTGTGGAAGTGTGTCAAGAAAATTGAGTAGCTTGGTATCAACTTGTGTTTTAGGTTTGAGGCGAATATAGTTTTTTAAAGTGCTTTTGTCTCGGTCTTTGTTTAGTAAAAGTTTGAGTAATTTTACTGTGGCTTGAGCATCGCCTTCTGCACGATGTCTTCCAGCTATGGGAATACCAAGCGATTTAGTGAGCTTGCCCAAACTGTATGATGGCATATTGGGAATGAGTTTTTTAGACAGTTCTACCGTGCACAGCGATTGTCTTTGATAGTCGTAACCCAAACGTTTAAATTCAGTGCGTAAAATGCGATAATCAAACTTGGCATTATGTGCCACGATGATACAATCTTCAGTGATTTCTACAATACGCTTAGCAACTTCATGAAATTTTGGTGCAAACCGCAACATTTCTTGATTGATGCCCGTGAGTTTGACTACAAAGGCTTGGATTTTCCTTTCAGGATTAATAAGGCTACAAAATTTATCAACAACCTCATGCCCATCAAATTTATAGATAGCAATTTCGGTAATACCTTCTTCGTTGTATTTACCTCCTGTGGATTCTATGTCTATTACAGCGTAAATCTAATACTTGTTTAAGGTGTTAAAAATATTTTTGGCAAAGCTAAAGTGAAAAAAGGGAATAAACCCGCAGGGGTAAATAATTAAATTATGTAAAACCGTAAAATTGGCTGATTTTTCCGAGTAAAACGAAGAATTTCGAATTTTGTCGGGACTATCGATATTAGGCTTTATAATGAAAGTGTAATCAACCACTTTGAAACTTAAAATCACCTATTTCGCTCTATTTTAGTTGGATTTTGTCTGGTGTCAAAAACATCATTTATTTCAACTTTACCTTTAGAATAATTAATCCAGTAAATTATTTTATAGTTTTTGTAAATCAAATATCTAAAGTCTTGATTTCTTTTGCTTAGTAGTTCTTCAATTTGTCCCATTTCGGGTTGATGCTCAAGCTTGAGAGCTTCATTGTAAATACCATCTGTTATTGTTTTAGCAACATTTAAATTTACTTTGTTTTTGTAATAATTAAATATATTTTCAAGTTCTCTTTCAGAAAACTCGGTCCAATAAACTTCTAACGCCATTTCTCCATTTTAGCTTTTAAGTCACTTGCTTTAATCAATCTTCCATTTTTAGAATCTTCCAATGATCTGTCAATCCGCCTATTAAGCTCGTCAATACTCATAGGATGAAATTCTTCTTTATCAGAATTTTCGTTTTCTTTGTGCAGAATACTTTCTAAGCGTTTAATAATGTCTTCACTTTCAACTTTTAGAAATTCTTGAACAAATTCTATTTTTCTTGTTTGGATGTCCATTTCTATGATTTTTATTAAATATACAAATTAATCAATTTTATGTTTTATAAGACAAAATTTAAAAATCAAATACAACACCTGAAACTTCATTTGTCTTCAATAATTTCTTATCAGCCGATACAAAAGAGCAATTAAGATAAATAGTCGAAGCAACAATTATTGAATCAGGAAGTTTAAAATTATATTTTTTTCTTCTTCGCCTGATTTAATTGTAATAACCATAATTTTGATTTATTCAAATTTATAAAATATTATCAATTATTACGCCACAACGTATTCAATATATTTCAATTTCACTTTAACTCTATAGAAATATTTTATACGTTAAAAGGTTAAACAACTCTATGATATTGATTTTACCAATTATCATAATCTCTCTTCCCAAAAATCTTACTTCCAATCCTGACCATATTTGTGCGGTGCTCAAGTGCCAATTCATAATCTCCACTCATTCCCATTGATAGGGTAGTAAAGTGATATTGGTCTTTTAAGTCAAAATATAAATTTTCAAGCTGCGAAAATTCACGATGGATTTGTTGCTCATCATCAGTAAAAGTTGCCATGCCCATCAAGCCAACAATTTTGACGTGTTCAAAACTTTTAAGGGCATCACTTTTTAATATGTCGAGCAAATCTCTTTTGTCTAATCCAAATTTTGAGTCTTCTTCAGCTATTTTTAATTGGAGTAAACACTGAATTTGTCGATCTTCATTTTTTGCACGTTTATTGATTTCTTTAAGCAACTTTAAACTCTCTACGGCGTGGATTAAATGCACGTATTTAGCCATATATTTCACTTTATTACGTTGCACGTGACCAATCATATGCCAACGAATATCTTTAGGAAGTGCTTCATATTTGTCAGTCATATCTTGGATTTTGTTTTCGCCAAAATCCCTATGACCTATATTGTAAGCTTCTAAAATATCTTCATTAGGTTTGGTTTTTGAAACCGCTACTAAAGTGATTTCAGGCTTAAGTTTTGATTTTATTTTTCTAAGATTCTCTGCTATCATATTCCTTTCAACTTTTTAGTTTAATTTAATTTCGGCCTTAAAATTCATAAATGGTTATACCGCTTCTCAATTTAGGATCAATATAAGTAGTTTTAGGTGGCATGACCAAAGCTTCATCGGCTATGTTTTTGATTTCTTCAATTGTTGGTGGAAGCATACCAAAACCAACGGCATATTGTTTTTGATCAATAGCACTTTTGACATAAGCCATATCTTTTTGTCCTTTGATGTAATCAATACGGCTATCATTTTTTAAATCCGTTATGTTCAAAATAGGTTTTAAAACCGTTTTGTAAAGAATTTGAGCATCTAATTGTTCTAAAGCATTTTCAAATTGATATTCAGATTTTCTCAGGTAAAGCGAATAAAAATCACCATCAAGATACATACTAAAATGGTGTTTCTGATGAGGTTTGTAATAAGTTTCGCCACGATTTTCAATTTTAAAATGCTCGTCAAGTTTAATCAAAAATTCGTCTTTGTGCAATCCGTTCAAATCTGTAATCAACCGATTAAACTCGTGTATATCGAGTTGGTCTTCAGAAATCAAATAGCTCATAAAATAGTTGTAGTCTTCATCGCCATTGTGAGCGTCGTTGTTTTGAGCTAATTTTTGTGCCAAAAGTGCTGATGACGCACAGCGATGATGGCCATCTGCAATGTAAATATTTTGCATTTTAGCAAAAACTTGTTCTATGTTGTTGATATCATTCTCATCATCAATCAGCCATAAATAATGGGTTTCTCGAGAAGTTGTGGTAAATTCATATTCCGCACGTTCAGAAGTATATCGCTCAATGATTTTGTTGATACGATCTTGTTTAGGATAGGTCAACAATACAGGGTCAGCATTAAATCTTACGGTTTTTAAGTATTCCGAAAATGTATTTTCACGGTCTAAAATAGTATCTTCGTGTTTTTTGATTTTACCATTAAGATAGTCTTGACAACTTGCTTTAGCTACAAGACCAGTAAAAACCTGTTCGTTGCGATAAACAATTCTATGGATATAAAAAAGAGGCTGATTGTCTTTAATAAAAATACCATCTTCTTTAAATTCTTGAAATCGATTTTTAACTAACTTAAAACGTTTTTTACCAGAAACTTCTTTTTGATATTTATAACCTGGATTGACAATGTGTAAGAATGAAAAAGGATTGTTATCTAGTCGAGCTTCACGTTCTTTTTTAGAGTAAGTTTCGTAAGCTCTTGACGCTATCAAACTGACCTTATCTCGTGTAGGTCGTGTGGCTCTAAAAGCTTTGACAATAGGCATATTTTATGATGTAAATTGAGCAGAGACTTTCTCGGCTTTTCGACTTTCGCTGTAATCGTAGAAACCTTCGCCAGATTTTACACCCAATTTGCCAGCTCTTACCATATTGACTAATAATGGACAAGGTGCGTATTTTGGTTTTTTAAAACCTTCATACATCACTTCAAGAATAGAATGGCAAACGTCAAGACCAATAAAATCTGCCAATTGTAGTGGTCCCATTGGGTGAGCCATACCGAGTTTCATCACGGTATCAATTTCTTCAACGCCAGCTACATTGTTGTATAGAGTTTCAATAGCTTCATTAATCATCGGCATTAAAATACGATTAGCGACAAAACCAGGATAATCGTTGACTTCTGTTGGTGTTTTTTTGAGATTTTTAGATAATTCAAGAATTGTGTTTGTCGTTTCATCTGAAGTGTTATAGCCTCTGATGACTTCAACTAACTTCATAATTGGCACTGGATTCATAAAGTGCATACCAATAACTTGTTCAGGGCGTTTTGTAACCGCTGCAATTTTTGTAATAGGAATTGAACTGGTGTTAGTTGCCAGAATGGTGTCTTCTGGACATATTTTGTCTAAATTTCTAAATAAATCTAATTTGATTTTTTCGTTTTCAGTGGCCGCTTCTACAACTAATCCTGCGTATTCTGCACCTTTTTCTAAATCAGTATAAGTGTTGATGTTGTCTAACGTCTCTTTTTTTTGAGCTTCTGTGATTTTGTCTTTAGCAACCATTCTATCTAAATTTTTGGTAATGGTTGCTATGCCTCTATCAAGGTTGTTTTGAGAGGTGTCTATTAGACTAACTTTGTATCCAAATTGTGCAAATGTGTGAGCAATTCCATTGCCCATTGTTCCAGCACCGATGACGGCAATATTTTTCATAGTATATAAATTTAAAAATTATCAATTACAGATTTAGCCACTTTTAGGGCGTTTGCCGCTTGTCTAAAAGTAACTTGAGTAGGTTTGTTGTTGTTTATGGCTCTTGCAAAACTTTCTAATTCTTCAAGAATAGCATTGTTTTCTTCAACCTTGGGATTGTCAAAATAGATTTGCTTTTTCACGCCTTCGGCATTTTGTAAAATCATATCAAAATCGCCTGGTGTTTTTGGGGCATCTTTCATCTTGACGACTTCAGATTTTTTTTCTAAAAAGTCCACGGAAATGTAGGCATCTTTTTGAAAGAATCTTGCTTTACGCATATTTTTTAAAGAAATCCGACTTGCGGTGAGATTGGCAACACAACCGTTTTCAAATTGAATGCGTGCATTGGCAATATCTGGCGTTTCACTGATGACCGAAACTCCACTGGCGTTGATGGATTTTACATCAGATTTGACAACGCTTAAAATGGCATCAATATCGTGAATCATCAAGTCTAAAACTACAGGAACGTCTGTGCCACGAGGATTAAACTCTGCCAAGCGATGTGCCTCGATGAACATTGGGTTTTTTATCTTTGGTGCACTCGCTAAAAATGCTGGATTAAACCGCTCTACGTGACCCACTTGACCTTTGACTTGGTGTTTGTCAAGCAATTTTATCAAAGCTTCAGCTTCCTCAATGCTGTTGGTGATTGGTTTTTCAATAAAAGTATGTTTGCCAGCTTCAATGGCTTGTTTAGCCATTTCAAAGTGGGATAGAGTTGGTGTGACAATATCAATCACATCTACATCATCTAACAGTTTTTGGTAATCATCATAAAATTTATAACCATTATCTTGACTTATGGTTTTAGCATTGTTTTGATCCATATCATAAAAACCAACAAGGTCATAAGCTTTTGAAGCTTGAGCTAATTTCAAATGAATTTTACCCAAATGACCTGCACCAACTACACCTATTTTAAGCATATTTAAATTTTTATCAAAAATAACATTTCTTTTTTGAATTTTGATTGATGATTGTAAAGCTTTAAGATAAAGGTGAGAAAGTATGGGTTTCTGTTTACGCTGATTATAGCCGAACAAAATTACATTTAGTTTTTTGCTACTCATTTTGCCAACGCTGAATAAACCAAAAGAGCTTTTTCTTCAACGCTTTTGATATTAATTAAAAAATATTTGAAATCTATAATCTTTTTGTATATTTGGACAATAATTGTCTAAAACTTTTTTGACTAATGAAAACTTTAGGTGAGACTTTAAAAAATGCAAGAGAGCATAAAAAATTAATTTTACGAAAAGTTGCAGCTGAAGTAGATATTGATCAATCATTGATTAGTAAGTTTGAGAAAAATGATAGAAAACCAACAATGAATCAAATTAAAAGGCTTGCTAAATTTTACGAACTTTCAGAAAGTGAATTATTGATTAATTGGTATTCAGAAAAAATAGCTGATGACCTAAAATACACGGATTTGACTACTGAAATACTAAAAGTAGCAGAAGAAAAAATCAAATATTATAAAACTCAAGCAAATGGAAAGTAAAACATTAAAAGTAGTAGAATTGTTCGCTGGAGTAGGTGGTTTTAGACTTGGTCTAGAAAAAAGTAATTATAAAATTGTTTGGAGTAATCAATGGGAACCTTCAACAAAAATACAACACGCATCAAAAGTTTATGAAGCGAGATTTGGAAAAGAAAATCATTCAAACGAAGATATAAATGAAGTTGTTCAAAGAAATGTGGAAGAAATCCCTGATTATGATTTGGGTGTTACTCGCCTTATGGCGGATCGGGTTTTCCACACTCGCTTTTTTGTTCCTATCGTCTCAAAAAGAGCTCAAACAATTGCTTCAATCCCTAACGCAACATAAAATGAAACCAATATATAAATCTTGGATAATTGATGAATTAGAAAGTTGGGCAGAAACTTTCAATAATAATTATCCCGACCATATGGAAGAAGTAATAGAAGATGAAGATAGAAGTTATGCTGAAATAAATTCCTTGATAGAAAAACTATCAGAAGATAAATGCAATAAAGATGACTATGAAAATATACTTTTTCATATTTGGCAGATTAAATCTCTCTCATAAATTAATTTGATATTGTATTCTTCTATTTCTAATGATTTCTCTAATTCTTCTAAAGTTAATAAAGCATGTGAGGGAGATTTTTCATTTAAACAGACGAAACAAAATCTGAATCTACCGCGAAGCATAAAAAAAATACGTATGTCAACTTAAAATATAAACTTTTTTGTTACTTTGTTAAACTTAAAAATGAAGAAAAATAAATTAATAGCACCTTTTTTGAAATGGGTTGGTGGTAAAAGACAATTAATGCCTTCCATTAAAGAACTGATCCCTAAAAACTATACAAATTATTATGAACCTTTTGTTGGTGGTGGAGCAGTTTTATTTGAACTTCAACCTAAAAAAGCTGTAATAAATGACTTTAATGAAGAATTGATTAATGTTTATCAAACAATAAAAAAAAACCCAGAAGAATTAATATCCGACTTAAAAACACACAAAAACGAATCCGACTATTTTTATAAGATAAGAGCTTTAGACAGAAAAGAAAGTTTTGAAAATCTACCAAATATAAAAAAAGCTTCACGAGTAATCTATTTAAACAAAACTTGTTATAACGGTCTTTATCGTGTAAATAACTCGGGAGAATTTAATTCGCCATTCGGTAGATACAAAAATCCAAATATTGTAAATGAAACTACAATAAGAGCTGTTAGTAAATATTTAAACACAAATAAAATTACCATTCTAAATGGAGATTTTGAAGAAGCTTTAAAAGGAATTAAAAAAGGAGCTTTTGTATATTTTGATCCACCTTATCATCCTGTTTCTGCAAGTTCAAATTTTACAGGTTATGTTCAAGGAGGATTTGATATGTATGAGCAAGTTAGGTTGAGAGATTTATTTGACAAACCTGCTGCTTAATGAATTTAAATTTTGATTTATCTCTTATTAAAGAATACAAAAGCAAATCTCAAATTTCACGAGTTTTAACTGAAAACTGGTTAAAAGACAATGGATATTGCCCAAATTGTAACGAAGAATATTTGACTGAATTTGAAAATAATAAACCCGTTGCAGATTTTTATTGTAATACTTGTAACGAACAATACGAATTAAAAAGCAAAATAGGTTTAAAAGTTGGTAAACAAATTGTAGATGGCGCTTACTCAACTATGATTGAAAGAGTTAATTCTGATACAAATCCTAATTTTTTCTTTCTAACCTATAATAACAAGGATTGGAAAGTGAATAATTTTTTGATTATTCCAAAACATTTTTTCGTTCCTGACATCATAGACAAACGGAAACCTTTAAGTGAAAACGCAAAAAGAGCAGGTTGGATTGGATGTAACATAAATTTGCAGAAAATACCTCAAAATGGAAGAATATATTTAATTAAAAATTCTGAATCAGTTCCAATAAATAAAGTCCGCGATAATTGGAATAAAACAACCTTTCTGAAGTCAAAAAAATTAAGTAGCAGAGGTTGGATATTAGATGTTTTAAATTGTATTGATAGAATTAATTCTACTAATTTTTCACTTGAAAATGTTTATAAATTTGAAAGTGAATTAAAAATTAAATATCCAAATAATAATTTCATTAAAGATAAAATTAGGCAACAGTTACAAATACTTCGTGACAAAGGAATAATTGAATTTACATCAAGAGGTAATTATAAAAAGATAAATGATTTATAACAATAGAATAGCCAAAAAGGTTTATCACAAAAACTTGACTGATAGAAGTCTAAAACAAAAAGGGTTTTTCAAAGAAAAAACCAAGTGGATAGCTTTTGATAATTCAACAGAAGATTTATTTGTTGAAGAATTTTCTTCAAAAATTGATGCTTTATTATGGCTAAATAAGTTATTTGAGCATTCTGAAAAATCTGGTTTTAAATACGTTAAAATATTTAATAATTTATACTACTCGCAAAAGAAAGGATTTATAAGAATTATTAGAAATTTCAATACCACCAAATTGGTTTATTAACTTTCAGAAACTGCGTGAAGGATAGAAGTGGAAAGCCCACAGCGAGGTACGAGCGAGGACTTGCAACGGATAGCCTGACCCTTGTGGGCACGCCCAAAAAATATAACAAATAACTTTTCTATACTTCCAATTTCAAAAGGCAGTTATGTAATTTCTGATTTTGACACATTTAAAGACTTTGAAAACAATGATGCAGAAATAACAAAAATTGACTTTCCTAATTATCTAGAAAGTATCGACTTCAACAATATCACAAGCGAATCTACTGCATTAAATTGTGCTTACGTTTCAGGTATAATTGAAGACTTTGTTCAGGATGAAGAGTTAAAACCTACTGTTAGTGGTAGAATGAGTTCATTATCATTTGACTTTAACATTAATTCAAAAAAATCACTTATAAACATTAATGTAAATAATTCACAAATCGAAATTGATGGTGGTTACGAAGGCATAGAATCTTTAAACTTAATCGAAGCTAAAAATTCAATTTCAAAGGACTTTTTAATTCGTCAAGTTTTCTATCCATATAAATTATGGGAAAATAAGGTATCTAAAAAAGTTAGACCTTTATTTTTAACATATTCAAATGGAATTTTTCATTTCAAAGAATATGTCTTTGAAGACCCAACTCATTACAATTCCATAAAATTAATTCGTGAAAAGAAATATGCAATTAGAGATGGTGCAATAAATTTAGAACTTATACAAAAGACTTTGATTCAAGTCAAAATTGTAAAAGAACCTTCAATTCCTTTTCCAAAAGCTGACTCTTTTGAAAGAGTAATAAATTTATGTGAGATTTTAAACTCAGAAATCCAAATTTCAAAAAATGGATTATTAGAAAATTATGATTTTCGTTTAAAAGATTCTATTGACCCAAGACAAGTTGATTATTATGTAAATGCGGGTAGATATATAGGACTAATTGATAAAAAGCATGAAGATGGAGACGTTTTCTATTTTCTTTCTAAATCAGGTCAAGAATTATTTAGCTTATCTTTAATTAATAGACAATTAAAGTTTGTTGAACTTATTTTATCTCATTTGGTATTTAATAAAGTGTTAAAACTATATTTTAAAAAAGGCGAATTGCCTAGTTGGATTCAAATTATAAAGATTATGAAAGAATCTAACTTGTATAAAATAAATTCTGAATCTACCTTTAAGAGACGTTCATCAACAATTTCGAGTTGGTTAAATTGGATTTTAGACCAAATTGAAGAATAAAAGACAAACAACTATAGCGGAAAGCGGGAGACTGTCCTGAGCAAAAATGACCAAACTTTTTTTGCTTCTAAAAATCGAGCTTAATTAGTTTTTTAAAATATTCTATTTACTTACTTTTACGTTTTAATTTTTTCATTTGAAAGACACTTTTAAGCATCAGGGCAAACGCAAACAACTCGTTGAAAAACTCAAAGATAAGGGAATTAAAGATGAGCGTGTTTTAGACGCCATTAATCGCATTCCGAGACATTTGTTTATGGATAGCAGTTTTGAAGATTTTGCTTATCAAGATAAAGCTTTTCCTATTGCTGAAAGTCAAACGATTTCGCAACCTTTTACCGTGGCTTTTCAAACCGAATTGATGCAAGTTGAAAAGGGCGATAAAGTTTTAGAAATCGGCACAGGAAGTGGTTACCAAACCGCTGTGCTTTGTGAACTCAATGCCCAAGTTTACAGTATTGAACGCCAACAAAAACTCTATAAATCGACTAAGCGTTTTTTAGAAAAATTGGGTTATCGCCCAAAATATCTGAGTTTTGGTGATGGTTACAAAGGTTTGCCTGATTATGCTCCTTTTGATAAAATTATCGTTACAGCTGGTGCACCTTTTGTGCCTAAACCGCTTATGGCTCAATTGAAAATAGGTGGGCGATTGGTTATTCCTGTTGGTGAAGACCCACAAATTATGACTTTGCTTGTGCGAACGGCTAAAGATAAATTTGATAAACACACTTTTGGCGAATTTAGGTTTGTACCTTTATTAGAAAATAAAAATTAACGTTATGAAGTCATTTTTATTTAAAATTTCACTTTTATCTCTTTTTTGGATTTTATTTTCCTGTCAAAATCAACCTCAACTCATTAAAATAGAAGGAGAACAAATTGCTGTTGATTCTACTTTAAGTCAAGACCAATCTCTTGAAAAATTTATCAAGCCTTATAGAACTTCAATTCAAGAAGAGATGAATCGACCTTTGAGCTATACGAAAAAAGCAATGTTTAAGTCTGACCATCCTTTAAATACTGCCATTGGGAATATGATGGCCGATGCGGTTTTTGAAATGGCAAATCCTATTTTTAATAGCCGCCACAAAGATTCAATTGATGGGGTTTTATTGAATTATGGCGGTATTCGCTCAGGTATTAATCAAGGTGTGATAACCACTCGAACGGCATACAATATTATGCCTTTTGAAAATATGGTGGTGGTTGCAGAATTAGATGCCAAATCAATAAAAGCAATGGTGAATTATTTGGCCAAAAACCAAGTTGCCCATCCTATTTCAAAAATGCAATTGCGTTTAAATAGCAATAGTGAAGTTGTAGATTTTAAAATAAATGGAAAACCCATCAACGATGATGAAACATATTTTATCGCTACGTCTGATTATTTGTTGCAAGGTGGCGATAACATGATTTTTTTTAAAAACGCAACACAGGTTTTTGATATAGATTATAAATTGAGAAACCTTTTTATAGATTATTTCAAAAAACACGATACCATTTCTGCAACAGCTGATCAGCGTTTTGTCAAAATTAGATAAATATGAAACGAAGAACATTTATAAGCCAAACTATACAAGCTGGCAGTCTTGTTGGATTGAGCAGTTTGGTCAATCCTGTGATTTGGGAGAAATCTTATGACAAACACATCACGATTTTGCACACCAACGACGTGCATAGTCACATTGACCCGTTTCCAAATAAGCATCGCAAATTTCCTAACCGCGGTGGTGTGAGTCGGCGATATAGTCTTGTTCAGCAGATAAAATCTGAAAATCCAAACACGCTACTTCTCGATGCTGGTGATGCGTTTCAAGGCACGCCATATTTTAATTTTTATGGCGGAGAATTAGAATATAAACTGATGTCTAAAATGGGTTACCAGGCTTCAACCATTGGTAATCACGAATTTGATAATGGCATTGATAATATCGCGGCACAATTGCAACACGCAAATTTTGACTTGCTTAATGCCAATTATGATTTATCAAATACCTCTTTAAATGCTTTGGTGAAACCATATCAAATTTACGATGTGGATGGCATTTCAATAGGTGTTTTTGGACTTGGTATTGAATTGGAAGGTTTAGTGTCTAAAAATCTTTATGGTGAAACAAAATATCTTAATCCCATTGAAATCGCTCAAGACCAAGTAAAAATTTTAAAACAAGAACATCAATGCGATTTGGTAATTTGTCTATCTCATTTGGGTTATGAATATCAATCAGATAAAGTCAGCGATATACAACTCGCCAAAAACACAAAAAATATTGACTTAATCATCGGCGGTCATACGCACACATTTTTAGACCGACCGACTAAAGTTGTCAACCAAGCAGAAAAAATCACCTTAGTCAATCAAGTAGGTTGGGCAGGTTTAAACCTAGGCAGAATTGATTTTTACTTTAGCAACAATCAAGAAAAAGGAGTGAAAGATTTGGTTATTGAAGTTTAAAATTTAATAAAAATTCTACTTTTTTTCATGTTTTATCTCTTACAAATCGAGGTATTTTATTAGTTGAATTCACGTTAATTTAATAAACAGGAATTTCTATATAAGTATCGTCCCAACCAAGCAAAAGGTGATAACCTTTATCTACTTTTTTACTTGTTATTGAAAATGTTTCAACATTAGCAACTGTAGATTTTGGTTTAACTTCTATTCGAGTCACATCCTTAGAAGAATCGTATTGATAAGCACCCCATTGGTTAAGCTCTTTGTTGAGAATTACAGTCCATTTATCTTTATTTGGAATGGTAAATAAAGAATAAGTCCCTGCATCAATAGGTTTTCCGCCAAAAGTAACTTTTTCATAAAAAGTGATTTCTGTGGCTTCGTTGGCACCTGTTCTCCAAACTTCACCATAAGGAACAAGACCACCAAAAATTTCTCTTCCTTTTTTTTGAGGTCTGCTGTAAATGATTCTCATAAAAGATTGTCCATCATCTGTCCTAACGATAACGGCATCCATTGGGCTTATATCAACCTTTGGAAAATTTTGAGCTTGAAGTGAGTTAAAACATAGTGCAACGATAAATAGTGATAAAATTTTGGTTTTCATAAATGTTTTTTTTCAATGATAACTCAAAATTAAAGGTTGCCATATTTAAGACTTGTTAAATTGTGAATATTTAACATCTTTTTGTTGATAAATACTTGTTTAAAGTTGTTTGATTGTGTCTTGTAAATAATGGGTTTGCTTATATTTGTCTGTTATGAACTAATATTAAAAATTTATGAACGAAGACATCAAAAAAAACAACTATTCAGCTGATAGTATTCAGGCTTTAGAAGGTATTGAACATGTAAGAATGCGTCCATCTATGTATATAGGTGATGTAGGCTCAAGAGGTTTGCATCATTTGGTCAGTGAAGTTGTCGATAATTCTATTGATGAAGCTATGGCAGGTCATTGTGACAAAATCACTGTCATTATCGAAGAAGATGGCTCGATAAGCATTGAAGATAACGGTAGAGGTATTCCAGTAGATCTGCATAAAAAAGAAGGCGTTTCAGCCCTTGAAGTCGTGATGACTAAGATTGGAGCTGGAGGAAAGTTTGATAAAGATTCTTATAAAGTCTCTGGTGGACTCCACGGTGTTGGTGTTTCTGTAGTTAATGCTCTTTCAGCTCAATTGAGAGCTACAGTTTATAGAGATGGCAAAATATATGAACAAGAATACGAAAAAGGAAAACCACTATATCCTGTAAAACAAGTTGGCACAACAGATTTGCAAGGAACTAAAGTAACTTTTATGCCTGATGCTGAAATTTTTCAAGACAGTGTCGAGTTTAAATTTGAAACTTTAACTCAACGCTTAAGAGAATTAGCTTTTCTTAATAAAGGTATAAAAATCAACATTACCGACAAACGTTCTAAAGATGAGAATGGTGAATTTCTTAAAGAATCTTTTTATTCTGAAGAAGGATTAAAAGAATTTGTAAGATTTTTAGACGGCACCAGAGAACCATTAATTACTGACGTGATCAGTATGGAAGGTGAGAAGAATGATATCCCGGTTGAAGTAGCGATGATTTACAATAACTCTTATGCTGAAAATCTACATTCTTATGTCAACAATATCAACACTCACGAAGGTGGAACACATTTGTCAGGTTTTAGAAGAGGTTTAACTAACACCCTAAAGAAATATGCCGATGCTTCAGGGATGTTAGAAAAACTTAAATTTGAAATTACTGGTGACGACTTTAGAGAAGGTCTTACAGCTATAGTTTCAGTAAAAGTAGCTCATCCACAATTTGAAGGTCAAACCAAAACCAAGTTGGGTAACCGTGAAGTAACTTCCGCTGTGTCTCAGTCGGTGTCTGAAATGTTAGAAATTTATTTGGAAGAAAACCCCAATGATGCTAAAACCATTGTGCAAAAAGTGATTCTTGCTGCTCAAGCCAGACACGCCGCTAAAAAAGCCCGTGAAATGGTACAACGAAAAACAGTGATGAGTGGTGCTGGCTTGCCAGGAAAACTCTCAGATTGTTCTGAGCAAAACCCAGAAGACTGTGAAGTGTTTTTGGTTGAGGGTGATTCTGCAGGTGGTACAGCTAAACAAGGACGAGATAGAAAATTTCAAGCCATTTTGCCTTTAAGAGGTAAAATCCTTAACGTTGAAAAAGCTATGCAACATAAGGTTTTTGAAAATGAAGAAATAAGAAATATTTATACAGCACTTGGTATAACCATCGGTACTGAAGAAGATTCTAAAGCTCTTAATATTTCAAAACTCAGATATCACAAAATTGTTATTATGTGTGATGCCGATGTTGATGGTAGCCACATTGCTACACTTATTTTGACCTTTTTCTTTAGATATATGAAAGAATTGATAGAAGCTGGTCATGTTTACATTGCCACACCGCCATTATATTTAGTCAAAAAAGGAAACAAAAAACGCTATGCGTGGAGTGAAAAAGAACGAGATGAAATTTTAAGCGAATATAAAACCAATGCCAGTGTTCAACGTTACAAAGGTCTTGGTGAAATGAATGCCAACCAACTTTGGGATACCACCATGAATCCTGAGTTTAGAATTTTAAGAAAAGTAACGATTGACAATACAAGCGAAGCTGATAGAATCTTTTCGATGTTGATGGGCGATGAAGTGCCACCAAGAAGAGAATTTATAGAAAAGAACGCCGTTTATGCCAATATTGATGTTTAAATATTTTTAGAAAAAAGTATAATTCAGTTGTTTTAAAATAAATTAACCTTAAGTTAAAACAAAACATTTTAAAACAATTAAATTTACTGTTTATGAAAGCATGTTTCACAAGCTTATTTTTATTTTTAACCTTTTTGTCATTAGCACAAGAGGATATCGATAATCTTCTAGCTGCTGGTGTTGAAGACGCTCAACGATTTAGTCAAAGCTATTTTTCGCCAGCAACTGATGCTGTGATTTATGGTATGAGTTCGGGATGGTTTAACACGGCAAAAAGCAAAAAATTTTTAAGATTTGAAATTTCGGCCATTGGCAATTTGTCTTTTACAGATGATGAAAACCAATCCTTTCAACTAAACACTGCCGATTATAACAATCTGTCGTTTGCTTCTGGACCCAACTCTCAATCTGTTGCAACAGCTTTGGGAGAAAATGATCCCGATATTAATATGATAGTCAATGTAGAAGACCCAAACACCAATCAAACATTACAAATTCCTATTACTTTACCGCAAGGTATATCTTCTGAAGATATCAATTTTGTGCCAACGGGTTTCATTCAAGCCAGTATAGGTTTAGTAAAAGGGTTTGAGTTAAAAGCGAGATATCTCCCTGAAGTTAATATCGAAGATGTTGATACTCAGTTTTATGGCTTTGCTTTGCAAAATGAGTTGACAGAGTTAATCCCTTTTGATAAAATTTTACCGATAAGAATTTCGGCTTTGGTTGGCTATTCTAAGTTTGAAGGCAAATATAAATTTGATAATTCTGACCTTATTTCAGGTGTTGATAGAAGAATAGAGTCTGAAGCAGATTCGTGGTTGTTTTCTGCTATTGTGTCAACCAAATTGCCCGTTATAAATTTTTATGGCAGCGTAGGTTATGTTAGTGGAGATGCCACGACAAGTTTATTAGGACAATATAACCTAAACACGGGTATTGAATCGGTTGATAGTGAAGTCTTGGTCGATCCTTATAGCGTTACATCTGATGTAAGTGGTGCAAAAGCAACTTTGGGTTTTAAATTAAGTTTAGCATTTTTTAGAATACATGCAGATTATTCGTTTCAAGAATTTAATACTGCCAGTTTAGGCATAAGTTTAGGAATATAAATTTTAAAATAAATATCATATGAAAATTACAGTAGTTGGAGCAGGAGCAGTTGGTGCAAGCTGTGCTGAGTACATTGCCATTAAAAATTTTGCATCAGAAGTTGTTATTTTAGACATCAAAGAAGGTTATGCCGAAGGCAAAGCTATGGATTTGATGCAAACGGCTTCTTTAAACGGATTTGATACCAAAATTTTGGGTTCTACAAATGATTACACAAAAACAGCAAATTCTGATATTGCCGTAATCACCAGTGGTGTGCCACGTAAACCAGGTATGACCCGTGAAGAACTTATCGGAATCAATGCGGGAATTGTTAAAGATGTTTCCAGCAATTTAGTTAAACATTCACCAGATGTTACTTTAATTGTTGTGAGCAATCCTATGGATACCATGACTTATCTTGCACACCAAACTTTAGACTTGCCAAAACACAAAATCATCGGAATGGGAGGTGCTTTAGACTCTGCAAGGTTTAAATACCGACTATCAGAAGCTTTAGAATGTCCAGCATCTGATGTTGATGGTATAGTAATTGGCGGTCACAGCGATACAGGAATGTTGCCATTAACACGTTTAGCAACAAGAAACAGCGTTAGAGTTACTGAGTTTTTATCTGAAGATAGACTTGAACAAGTGAAAGAAGACACCAAAGTTGGTGGTGCTACTTTAACCAAACTATTAGGCACGAGTGCTTGGTATGCACCTGGTGCTGCAGTTTCAGCCATTGTTCAAGCCATTGCTTGCGATCAAAAGAAATTGTTCCCTTGTTCAACCTTGCTTGACGGTGAATATGGACTTAAAGATTTATGTATTGGTGTTCCTGTCATTATAGGTAAAAACGGTATTGAAAAAATCGTAGAACTTGATCTTACTGATGCTGAAAAAGCCAAACTTCAAGAAAGTGCTGAAGGCGTTAAGAAAACCAATGGTTTGCTTTAAACTATAAATGCATTTTAAATTTTTAAATCCGTTGCTATAATCAGTAGCGGATTTTTTTTATAATTATTGATTAGATTCCACTCTATAATTCGCTTTAAAATAAATCAGTTAAAAACAGTTTAGTTTTAATTTGATTCTTACTTTTAAATTATAGTATTATTTAAAAAACCCTTATTTTAGCTTAAAAGTTAGATTTTGAAAAAAATATTGCAATTTTTATACAGTAATCAAGCCAATATATATAAGATATTTTTAGTTCTTATAACGGTATTTCTAATTGTATATTTTTTTCCAAAAGGCTATAAATTTAAATATGACATTGATAAAAACACGCCCTGGCCTTATGAAAATCTTTACGCTCCTTTCGATTATTCCATACTAAAGTCCGCAGACGAATTAAAAGCAGAGCGGGAGAGTATAATCAAAAACCACACACCTTACTACAATTACGATGTCAATATTTATAATCAAGTTAAAAATGATTTTTTATCTGAAATTGAACAGAAATTCAACACCGATACTATATTTAAAATATCAAAACAAAAATTAAAAGAATTAATTGTCTCAACATTTGAAGATATCTATAAATATGGATTGAGAATAGATGAAAATCGCTATCCGGAAGATAAAGTAGTCTTCTTAAAAAAAAATGCAGAAGTTCAAGAAGTTTTACTTTCAGCTATAGTAAAACAAGACGAACTCAAAACCTTAATCCATAAAAAAATAAACGGAACGCCATTTGAAATATACAAAAATGAAATTACATCTATTTTCTTTAAACATATTGAAGTCAATGTGTTTTTTAATGAAGAACTTACAGAAAAAAGTTTAAATCGAAGTTTAAATGATATCTCTGAAACAAGAGGAACCGTTAAAAAAGGCAGTAAAATTATAAGTAAAGGCGAAATAGTTGATAGTGATAGATATCAAAAATTAGTTTCTCTAAAAGCTGAATATGAAAGTCAAGATTGGGATCATTCTTCATATAACACGGTGATTGTTGGATATGTATTACTCGTTTCTTTAGCTTTACTCATGTTATTACTGTTCATAAACAAGTATCACAAAGATATTTATGAAGATAACAATAAAGTAACTTTTATATTTTTTAATATTCTATTTGTCATAGGCTTATCGTTAGTAGTATTGCACTTTAATAGAGATTTTATTTATATAGTTCCAATTTGTATTTTACCCTTGACATTAAAAGTGTTTTTTGATGCGAGATTAGGTTTGTTTACTCATGTGATTACTGTTTTAATACTCGGTTTTATTGTCCCTAATAGTTTTGAATATATGTTTTTGCAGATTATAGCTGGAATTGTGACTATACTAACCGTATCAGAACTATACAAGAGAGCCAATCTATTTATCTCGGTTTTTCAAATCACTTTAGTGTATTTATTTTCGTATCTGGCCTTTAATTTAATTCAAGAAGGCAGCATTTATGAAATTGAAGTAAATACCTTTATATGGTTTTTACTCGCTGGCGTAGGTTTACTATTTGTTCAACCCTTGATTTATTCATACGAAAAGGTGTTTGGATTAATTTCTGATTTATCTCTATTAGAGTTATCAGATACAAATTCTAAACTGCTTAAGCAACTTGCAGAACATGCACCAGGAACTTTTCATCATTCTTTAAATGTTGCAAATTTAGCAGAAGCTTCAGCAAACGAGATTGGAGCAAATGCACTACTGGTAAGAGTTGGAGCTTTGTATCACGATATAGGCAAAATGAAACAGCCCACATATTTTAGCGAAAACCAAAAAACTTCGGTATCTGCCCATGATGATTTAGACCCTAAAGAAAGTGCATCAATTATCATTAACCACAGAGCTTTTGGAATAGAAATTGCCAAAAAACACAAATTACCTGATAGGATTATTGATTTTATTAGAACACATCACGGCACAACATTGGTGTATTATTTTTTTAAAAAACAAGAAGCAATCAGCGATGAAACAGTAGAAGATGATTCAGAATTTAGATATCCAGGACCTAAACCATTTAATAAAGAAACAGCTATTTTGATGATGTGTGATAGTGTTGAAGCAGCCAGTAGAAGCCTTAAAGAACCCAATACCAAAATAATTAATAATTTTGTTGAAAAAATAATTGACTATCAAGTTAATGAAAAACAATTTTTAAACGCTAATATTACGTTTAAAGAAATTGAACAGGTTAAGAAAATACTTAAAATAAAATTAAAAAACATATATCACCTAAGAGTGGAATATCCAGAATAAAAAACAATGGCTAAACTTATAAAAATATATGAAGAAAATCCATCAGAAAAACATCTAAGAGAAATAGTAGAGGTTTTAAAAAACGATGGTTTAATAATTTATCCAACAGATACAGTTTACGGTTTAGGATGTAGTATCAAAAGTAAAAAAGCACTCCAAAAAATCGCACAAATCAAAAATATAAAACTTGAAAAGGCTAATCTATCTTTTGTTTGCGAAAGCTTAAGCAATCTTTCTGAGTATGTAGCTCAAATAGATTCTAATACTTTCAAAATTTTAAAAAGAAATTTACCTGGACCATATACTTTTATCTTACCAGGAAACAATAATCTCCCTAAATTTTTTAAGAATAAAAAGACCGTTGGCATAAGAATACCAGATAACAGAATTACATTAAGTATAGTTGAAACACTTGGCAACCCCATTATTTCAACATCTATCAAAGACGATGATGAAGTTATTGAATATACTACAGACCCAAGTTTAATCTTAGAAAAATGGGATAAACTGGTCGATATTGTAGTAGATGGTGGATATGGAGATAATATTGCTTCTACTGTTATAGATTTAACAACAGATGAACCAATACTGATTAGAGAAGGAAAAGGGTCTATTGAAATTTAAATGTTTTTTAATAAACTAAGTAATTAAATCCTTACCAGTTTAAAGATATTTTTATCTTGTTTGATATGAACTATTGCACAGTGACTTAAATGAACAAATTGATATGGTTTAGTTATGTTTAAAGCTTTAGTCTTATTTTCTAATCTAAAAAAACCTTCGCATTCTATTTTTCCTTTTGGACTAAAGCGTGTAACTTCATAGATTGTATTATCACTTGTTTTTTCTAACAAAAACCATGAACCTGCACCTTCTCCAGCCAACCATTGAGCATGAATAGATAAAAAATCAGGGCGTTGTGGTTCTGGTAAAGTTTTATTTATGAAGTTATAATTTCGCATTCTTTCACGCTTTTTTCAACACTAAAATATCTTTTTCTGAAATTTGCTTTACGTTGTTGGTTTAGATTATTTACAACTCCTATTGGAGTTGGGCTTAATGTTCTGGTGAAGCGAATTTTAAATTGTAGCAATAATGATATTTCTGCACTTAACAACACACTTCTGACAAACCTAGAGCAATTTGTTCCGTTTATTACAAAAGGACCATAATTGATAATTCCACAATTTTGCATTTGTTTGGCTTTGGAATAAGCATTTTCAAAATTGATTTTAGTTAATGCTGCATAAAGCTGACCATCTCCATGAGAAGAAGGATTTTGTTGAATCTCATCTATGATATTTTGGTAATTAGACAAAATCAAATTATCGCTCATTTCAGCTAATGTTTCTATTTTTAAATCAAAATCAGTTTGCTCATCTCTCACTCTGCCATAGCCTAATGGTGTGTGATATCTTCCAAAATCAAAATATAAACATTTTTTATTTTTAGGATTAATTAATACAATAGCTGAATGACCAACTTTGTAGTAGTTATTTTTGCTAATACTCAAAAACTCAGCAGGTCTATCATACCATGCTCCAGTTTGTTTACATCGTGTTTCTGGCCAAGCCAATGCTATGGCTATACTGTTTTGCATAACAAATCAAGGTTTTGATGGTGAGTTTTATTTTGTTCTAAATCTTTGTAAACAAATGATGCTTTATCTAAAAAAACATTGATTTGAGAAACACTTATAGTTTTCAACATTTTATTTCTTTGCATCAGCATATCATTTTTTTTATCATCTGTATAGCTTCCTGTGTGAAAATTTAGGATATCATTTGGTGTGATGTTGTGATGTTGATTTAAAAAGTGTTGAAACCACTTTTTTCGGCTTTGTCTTTGGTCTTCGCTATAAAGAGTAGCAGATGCCCAAATGTGATTTTTTGACGGGTCTATTGATTTATAGTGTTTTTGAGTGCCATCCCAAACCAATTCTGCAAAATCAATCTTGTCTTTATGATCGATAAGCAAAAGCGTGAAAGGTTCAATATTTTTTAAGTTTAGGTTGTCAACAAAATCGCGATTTGTTTGATAATCAAACCGTTGCTTTAACACTTGACCACGACTTCTGGCATAAGGTGGTTTTCTTTTGTGTTTTTTAAAAGCACCATTGAGCAAACAAACAGTAATATTCTGGTTTGAAATTGCTATCCAAGTTCCGCCCGCCAATTCATCCTTAGGGTAAACCAGTTGTTGATTAAACTCCTCATATATCTTTGGTGGTTTAGTAGGTCTAGAGACTAATTCATCTCGATTTGATGTTAAATTAAAACCTTGGTTATGAGTGATGTAGCTTACTGTGCACATTTTTTTTGGTTTCTTATAGTTGATGGAGCAACTCCAAAATTATGGTTCACTAAGTTTAAGCAATCTAATTCTTTTAAACCAGATTTTACTATGGCTTGATGATGAATACTGTGTTCAAGACAAACACCTAATTCTCTATACAAAGATGATTTCATACAGATTTCAATATCATAATCGGATGTGTAGTTGGCTTTAATTTCTAAAAATTGATTTTGATTAATGGTATTAAGTTTTGATATGATAGTTTCTATAACTTCTGCAGCCATATTTGGACAGTTCTCAATAGTGTATTGACGTTTGCGTTCATCATAATTTACAATATGGCTATCAAGTCCTTCCAATAAACACAAGTAAAACTCCAAAGCATGTCTGATGTGCTGCCCAATTGTTGATTGAAATAAAACAGCACAGGGTTTTTTGTAATTTTCTTTATCTATTTTAATGGTTAAATTTTTAATTTGAAGTAAATTGTTTTTACAGTGTGATATCATAATTTAATTATCTTTTAACAAAAATATAAATAATCTTTTGATTTTAAAGGTCAAAACTTTAACCGAAGTTGCAATTTTTAATCTATGTCGTTACATAGGCTATATCTTTACGTTCTGTAATTAAAAATTTTAACGTATTACTTTAGATACTTGATATTTTGAAGTGATATAAGAATGTTGCAGAAAAATCAACTGTCATAAGTTTCAATTTTTTGCCCATGTTTTTTAATCAAAATCTTGAGATTTTTTTGTGTATCTTGTAAGTAAATCACAAATACTATTAGAAAGTATAAGGTTATAATGTGCTTTTATGATTTAGATTTAAGATTTAAAATCTGTAATATAATTGATAAATTTTTAAAACCCTCAGTTTAATCAACTGTTTTCTTTATGACGTTATTGTGTTATAAAAAATCATAAATTGCCATTCAATATTGTGAAATGATTACAATAACTAAATCGTGATTGGGTTAAAAATACAATAAACAACTCTACTTACAATATCAACATCGCATCTCCGTAGGAGTAAAATCTATATTTTTCTTTTATAGCTTCTTTGTAGGCTTTTTCCATCAATTCGTGCCCCATAAATGCAGATACCATCATCAATAATGTAGATTTTGGCATGTGAAAGTTGGTGATCATACTGTTGGCAATTCTGAAATCATATGGCGGGAATATATATTTGTTGGTCCAACCTTCAAAATCATTTAAAGTATTATCCGAATTGACAGCACTTTCTATGGTTCTCATCACCGTTGTACCTACAGCACATATTCTGCGTTTTTCTGCTTTGGCATTGTTGACAATTTTAGTGGCTTTTTTATCAATTTTCACCTGCTCGCTATCCATTTTATGTTTGGACAAATCTTCAACTTCAACAGGATTAAATGTGCCTAATCCAATATGTAAAGTAACTTCGGCAAAATCAATACCTTTAATTTCTAAACGCTTCATTAAGTGTTTAGAAAAGTGAAGCCCAGCAGTAGGAGCAGCCACAGCACCTTCTTCTTTGGCGTAAATGGTTTGGTAACGCTCTTCGTCTTCAGGTTCAACTGGACGACTGATGTATTTTGGAATTGGGGTTTCACCTAATTCGTATAGTTTTTTTCTAAATTCTTCATACGAACCGTCAAATAAAAATCTCAAAGTTCGACCTCTCGATGTGGTATTGTCAATGACTTCTGCAACTAAACTATCGTCATCGCCAAAATATAGCTTATTACCAATTCTTATTTTTCTAGCAGGGTCAACCAAAACATCCCAAAGACGCGTTTCAGGATTGAGTTCTCTTAAAAGAAAAACTTCAATTCTGGCACCCGTTTTTTCTTTGTTTCCAAACAAACGTGCAGGAAATACTTTAGTGTTGTTAAAAATCAGCACATCTTTTTCATCAAAATAGTTGATAAGATCTTTAAAAACTTTGTGTTCAATTTTTTCTGTATCACGGTGAACCACCATTAATCGTGATTCATCTCTGTGATCAGCAGGATGTTCAGCCAAAAGTTCTTTAGGAAGTTCAAAGTCAAATTGAGATAATTTCATACCCATAGCGAAGTGGTTTTTAAAAGTTGCAAATATAACCTTATCGCTATACCGTTGTCAAGTGTTTTAGCTTTTAATTTTAAGAAATTGTGTAAAAAAGCATAAAATATATTTCAAAAGGTTTGTAAATTGTTTTAAAAGGTCTTAATTTTGCAACCGTTTTAAAAAATAAGAAAATCATGTCTAGAGTTTGTGAGCTTACCGGTAAGAGAGCAATGACAGGAAATCATGTGTCTCATGCTTTAAATAGAAGAAAGCGTAAATTTAATGTAAATCTCATTAAAAAGCGTTTTTATATTCCTGAAGAAGATAAATGGATCACTTTAAAAGTATCTACATCAGCTTTGAAAAATATCAATAAAAAAGGAATCTCTGCGGTTTTAAAAGAAGCAAGACAAAAAGGATTTTTAAAAAAATAAACTAAAGAACGATGGCAAAAAGAGGCAATAGAGTTCAAGTCATTTTAGAATGCACCGAACATAAAAATTCAGGAAAACCTGGAATGTCAAGATATATTACAACTAAGAACAAGCGTAATACACCTGATAGAATTGAATTAAAAAAATACAATCCTATCTTGAGAAAAATGACCGTTCACAAAGAAATTAAATAAATAAGTTATGGCTAAGAAATCAGTAGCAAGTATTCAAACTGGAAGCAAGAGACTTACAAAAGCAGTAAAAATGGTAAAGTCTGAAAAGACTGGTGCTTATACTTTTGTAGAACAAATTATGGCACCCGAGGATGTCAATGATTTTTTAAAAAAATAAAAAACTCTTACATATTTTCTAAAGCCGTTACTTTGTTAACGGCTTTTTTTGTTTTCTATAATTGGTATTAACCCCGAAACATTCAGTACGAATTTCCGTTTGGGTTATGAGTAGTGCGAGAAAACAAAGCTTTTACTTTTCAATTCAGTACAAACTCAAGCGAGCTATTTTTGTTTTTCATATTATAAACAATATAAATTGCTCGCGAAATAACACGCCTTAATTTTTGATTTTGCTCAAAACCCACATTACTTATGACCTCGTGTTAGGCACTGAGCTTTATCGCGTAAATGTTCCGTTTTGTTCTATTTGTCCTATTAAATATTGTATTTCGAGTGGTTTCGACCAGTTCCTATGTATCATACGATGACAATTTGAACAAACTGGTGCTAAATTTTCAAGTGCATTTTCCAAAGTGTTTTCTAAATCATCATCTTCATACTGGAAAATTGGTTTTGTATGATGTATTTCAATAAAACCTTTTCCAATTTCAGAACCGTAAAAATCTTCAAAGTCGAAAGAACAACATTTACAGGAAATATGATTTTTTACAGTAAAATGCTTAATCGCAAAATCTCTTAACGTCGAAGATCTTTCGTAAACCTTTACTTCTCTTACTTTTTTTAGACCTTCTTGAATAATAATATTTTCGTCAAAAGTTTCTATTTCTTTTTTGTCTTCATTTTTTTCTATTTCCTTTAAGTTTTCTGTTAGGTCAGAATATTCAAAATCATTTACTAAAAGATAATTTAAAATCTTTTGATTTCGTTTCAAATGTTTTTTCCCTTCATTAGTTATTTCTACATAACCACTGCGAGCCTTACCTTTATATTTTGCATATCCCATTCTTTCAAAGGTTCCGTGGGCTTTTAAATTTCTAACCTTTTGAGAAAATTTGTCATCGTTTCTACCTGAAAGAATTTCTAAATCTGCACCACTTGGTTTCATTATTAAGCGAAGTTTCTCGATTAATTCTGATGTCGTTATTTGACCATTATTTAGTTTCATCAAATATAATGATGGTAATATTAATTCTGTTTCGGTAATTCTTCTTGCCATTAATAATTGGTTATTAAAAGATGTTCAGTATTTTTATTATTCCGGTTCATAAAGCTAACTAAATATTTTTTGTCAAAAGTTAAAACATTTACTTTGGGATGAGTATATAAATTTAAAATAAAATCAGTATTTTTAATTATCATCATCCACTTTGCTTTACAATCATTTATTAAATAATTTGCAAGTCTTTCTTGGTCAGTTTTAACAAAATCGTTTTGAGCATATGTGCTAAATTCTGTATCGTAAGGAGGATCTAAGAAAACAAAATCTCTTTTTGATGGATTATTGTATCTAAAGAAATCTTCAAAATCATCATTAACAATTTTTGTTTTTGTTAATAATTTTTGTAGGGGTTCAGATTTTAAATATTCAATTTTTTTTCTGAAATTTTTATTATTGTATGCTATTCCGCCATAAGGAACATTAAATTCACCTTTTGAATTGTATCGAAACATTCCAGAATATGCGTAATTTCTAATAAAGAGAAATATTGCACTATAAAAAGCTTTATTTAATTCGTATTTTTTATGGAAATTATAAATATGTCTAAAATGCATATAAAATGCACTTTTTAATGCCGTTTCTATGTTATCTAAAATGTCTTTATCGGGTAATTTCCCTTTTTGTTTTTCAAGAACTTTCATTCTTGATGTTTTTCGGACTAAATTTTTCTTGACTTCTTTGAGAAAATTCTCAATATTAAAATTGAAAAATGAAGAAAAAAGACCATTAAATTCCTTAGAATTTTTTAATATGAATTCATAGATTTTATTTGATAATATATCTTTCGTTATTTTGTCACTGGCAAAATCCTTATATATTTTCACAAAGAACTTTTGATTTTTCTTTGAAATATCACCTAAAACTTCCCAGTTGTGGATAATTTCGTCAATTGCTTTAAAAAAAATTTCTCGCTCTTCAGAAATTATGATTTTATATAAATCAATTAACTCGTGTGATTTATCATTTATAAAATATTTTTGGGCTTGAATTGCGGTATAAACTGAACCGCCACCAACAAAGGGTTCGTAGTAATTTTCAAAATAATCTGGAAGATTTGGAATAATATATTTTAATTCTTGTTCCTTTCCACCAGCCCATTTTACAAGTGGTTCAAGTTTCCGTGCTTTTGTATAGTTTGTGAAACTTAAATTAATTTGATTGTATGTTACGACTGGTTCTTCTACAAGATAATTCATACTGTAAATATAAAAATTTATCAGTTTAAACACGAGAATTTAATTTTAAGTTGAAATTTTTTCTGTATTGTGCCCAACTATTGAATAATGACGAAAAATGTTCAATTATAAGCATTTTTGTCAGGGTTAACCCCGAAACAAAACTATGTTTTCGTCGGTTATTATAGAGGATTATGCTCTGATTATAATTTGGGATTAACTTAATATGTATCTTTGCAATTTTAAATTTAATATCATGAGTTTTTTCAAAAAAATATTTAATAAAGACAAAAAAGAAGACCTTGATGAAGGTCTTGAAAAAACAAAATCCAGTTTTTTTAATAAACTGTCTAAAGCCGTTGCTGGCAAATCAAAAGTTGATGCTGAAGTTTTAGACGATTTGGAAGAAGTCCTTATCTCAAGTGATGTAGGCGTGGCAACCACTATCAAAATTATAGACCGTATTGAAGAACGCGTAGCTCGAGATAAATATCTTGGCACTGACGAACTCAATAGTATTTTACGCGACGAAATTGCCAAACTTCTATCAGAAAATGAACACGACATTAACCACGATGAAGATAAAAAGCCGTATGTGATTATGGTTGTTGGCGTCAATGGTGTTGGAAAAACCACAACCATTGGTAAACTTGCAACCTTGTTTAAAAATCAAGGCCTTTCAGTGGTTTTGGGTGCTGCTGATACTTTTAGAGCTGCAGCTGTTGAGCAATTAGACATCTGGTCTCAGCGTGTTGGTGTGCCTATCGTTAAACAAAAAATGGGAAGCGATCCAGCATCTGTGGCTTATGATACTGTGCAAAGTGCTGTTAAACAAAATGCAGATGTTGTTTTAATAGACACCGCAGGAAGATTGCATAACAAAGTGAACTTGATGAATGAGTTGACCAAAATTAAACGCGTGATGCAAAAAGTGGTTGATCATGCTCCTAACGAAGTTTTGTTGGTTTTAGATGGCTCTACAGGGCAAAATGCTTTTGAACAAGCTAAACAGTTTACGGCTGCAACCGAAGTGACTTCTTTAGCCGTTACAAAACTCGATGGTACTGCCAAAGGTGGCGTTGTGATTGGTATTAGCGACCAATTTAAAGTGCCTGTAAAATATATTGGTATTGGTGAAAAAGCCACAGATTTACAATTGTTTGACAAAACAGAATTTGTAGATTCATTTTTTAAATCTTAATATGACCGATAAACCAGCACCATTTAGAAACCCAAAAAATAAACTCATCATTTATAAAATTACTGTCATTTATGCAGCTTTTTATATCTTGACAAAATTGTATTCTATCTTTGCAGAAAACCAATCGGTGTTGCCTATCCTTATCATAAGTTTACCTTTAGCGATAATCGGTTTGATAGCATGGTGGCAACTCAAACAAAACAAAACCAATTGGTGGTTCATTGCTTTATCAGTCATCGTCATCAGTGCAGTGCGGTATTTTGAAGTAGATTGGGTCTGGTGGTTGAATCAAAATTTATAATTTATGCGAACAAAATCGCTCAAGAAAAATAAAATCAATTTAGTTACTTTGGGTTGTAGTAAAAACATCTATGATTCTGAAGTGATAATGGGTCAGTTGAAAGCCAACGGCAAGGATGTTGCTCACGAGCAGGAAGGCAATATTGTAGTCATAAACACTTGTGGATTTATCAACAACGCCAAAGAGCAATCGGTCAACACAATCTTAAACTATGTCAACCTTAAACAAGAAGGCGAAATAGATAAAGTATTTGTAACAGGCTGTTTGTCTGAACGCTATAAACCAGATTTGCAAAAAGAAATTCCCGATGTTGATGATTATTTTGGTACGACAGATTTGCCTTTATTATTAAAAGCTCTCGGTGCTGACTACAAACACGAATTGATTGGCGAACGTTTAACGACAACGCCTAAAAATTATGCTTATCTAAAAATAGCAGAAGGATGCGATAGGCCGTGTTCTTTTTGTGCTATTCCGCTCATGCGTGGTAAACACCGCTCAAAACCCATAGAGGAATTGGTTCAAGAGTCTGAAAAATTAGCCGCAAATGGTGTTAAAGAACTGATTTTAATAGCTCAAGATTTAACCTATTACGGCTTAGACCTTTATAAAAAACGCAATCTTGCCGAATTGCTAAAAGCTTTAGCAAAAATAGAAGGTATTGAATGGATCAGGTTGCATTATGCATTTCCAACGGGCTTTCCTGAAGATGTTTTAGACGTTATTCGTGAAGAGCCAAAAGTGTGTAATTATATCGACATTCCACTACAACATATTTCTGATGAAATTTTAAAATCTATGCGACGTGGCACAACTCATGAAAAAACCACAAAGCTTTTAAAACTATTTAGAGAAAAAGTGCCAGGCATCTGTATCAGAACAACTTTGATTGTTGGCTATCCTGGCGAAACTGAAGCTCAATTTGAAGAATTAAAAACTTGGGTGAAAGAGATGAGGTTTGAACGACTTGGCGTGTTTACCTATTCACACGAAGAAGACACGCACGCCTATAATCTTGAAGATGATGTACCCGAAGAAGTCAAAATAAAACGTGCCAATGAGATTATGGAAATTCAATCTCAAATCTCTTGGGAGCAAAACCAAAACAAAATCGGTCAAACTTTCAAATGCGTTATAGACAGAAAAGAAGGCAATTATTTTGTAGGTCGAACTGAATTTGATTCGCCTGATGTGGATAATGAAGTTTTGATCAATGCAGAAGAACACTATGTCAAAATAGGGGATTTTTGCAATATCAAAATCGAAGAGGCTCATGATTTTGATTTGTATGGTTTTCCTGCGTAATTGTATTTAGCCTTCAGTTAACAGGAAACCCCAACAATCCGCCAAGTCCGATTGTATAAAGCCATAAACCATAAAGGCTGTGCTCAATACATATCCATTTTAAGGACTGATATTTGAGATAAGACAAGCTAAATATGAATCCACCTATTAGAGTGATGACTAAGACTAACAGATTGTCAAAAAACAAATGACCGAGACAAAACACCATAGAATTGATTGCGATAAGTTGTTTATCAGATTTAAAAAGCATTTTGTATCGTTGAAAATAGAATTTTCTATAAATAAATTCTTGTGGTATGACAGATAAAAAAGTGTAAACACCAGTAACGAGAAAAAATCGCCATAGATTATTTTGTAATGCATTAAACAACACTTCTTTATAAAATAAAAATGTGATTAGGCTTGTCAGCAGAGCAATACTTATAAATTTTAACGTCAAACTTTTTAAGTAAGCTGACTTTTGAGATGGACTAAATTTTAGATTTAAACTTCTAAAGTAACTATTTTTGATCGAGATAATTATCACATAAATTAAGGCAATAAATCCTAAACCTAATTTGATATATATAGAAAAATCAAAAGTTAGTACAATAGGAAATAACACAAATATCAAGAAGTGCTCAAGGCTCAAACGGTTGAAAGTAAAAAATTTCATTAGCGATTAAGGTCTATGCTGACTCCAAAAAAACTGGTATTGGCAGCACGGTTAAATTGGGTATAACTGTAATTGATTCTCACTTTATTAAACTTAATGCTCAAGCCACCGCTTAAACCAGCAAATGAACGTTGATCTTCAATTCTCAATTCTTCTGCACGTCTAAAGTTATAACCTAATTGGATATTAAATCCGCTTTCAGGAAAGAATTCTAAGCCAATTATTGTTCTTCTAAATAAATTGCTAAAAAAACCAGGATCATCTTTGGTTACATTTCCATTTAAATCCACTTCATCTCTTGCTGTATTACCAAAGGCGATATTCCACTCTTGGATATTTTCAACCGTAATATGCCATCTAAACGGTAAAGTACGTAACTTTTGAGAAATGCCGAGGACAACTTCAAGAGGCAAATCTTCGCGAACATCATTAAAAGGTTTAATCTGATAGCCAATATTTCTAACCACACCAGAGACGATTAAATCCCAACGGTCATATTTATAAGATAAACCAATATCTGATGCAATACCAAAAGATGTAAAATTTTCTAATTTAGAGGTGATAAATTTCACATTTGCTCCAAGATGAAAATCTGAACGACCAAGTTTCTTTTGGTAACCTACTGATAGAGCCGCTTCGTTGCCCGTAAAACTTCCAGTTGGATTAGCATTTTCGTCAAATCCATCAAAGCTACCGTAATTGATATAGGTCATGCCAATTTGCAAAACCTGTGTGCGTCTATCAAACAAATAGGCGTAAGATGCTGTGCCGTAATTGATGTCACCTACAAAATTCATATAATTTACTGCCAACTGATTGTCCATTCTATAATTAATCAGAGCTGGATTATTCAGGGCTGAAGATGGGTCGTAATTGTTTAATGTGATGTTTTTACCACCAAGAGCAGCGTGCCTCGGCGAAACGGGTAAATTGAGAAATTGATAAGTATTTTGACCACCGATTTGAGCTGACAGGTCAAAATATAAAAGCATTGATAAAACTAAAATTAAACGGCTCAAGCTATTCATTTAGGCGGTAAAGATAATGATACAACCTTATAAACGAATACTGAAGTGCAATATTTTAAATTCTAAAGTTATCTGTTGGTTTTAAACTAAACCCTTAAATTTTTAAACGTTTTCTTGAGATGAGAAAGCAAGGTAAAAATACAAGAATAGATAGAGTTGAAAATTTTATTAATTGATTTTTAAGGCATTTTTATAATATAAAGTTTGATAATAGGTAAATTAAAAAAATACGGGGTAATTTTTACCCCGCAATAAAACAAACTGTGTTTCTTATTTGTCTGAATATGAAGGTTTAATCTTGCTTAATATAAATATTTATTTCGAAGTGTATTTATATCTTTTTCATTTAAATTCAAAACATTTTTTACATAGTTGTCCATAGAACCGTATTCTTTTTCAATGGTGTTGAAGGCATTTAACAAATAGGATTTACGAACATCCATAAAAGGTCTGATTATTTCTGGATCAATGTCATATTGAGCAATTTGACTAATCCATTTATTGTTATCTTCCTGTCTGTAAAAATTAGATAATAAATACTCATCTATTATGGTGTTTTTATCAACCCCTAAGACATAAAGAATAAGTGCACTGGCCAAACCGGTACGGTCTTTTCCAGCTGTACAATGAAAAAGCAAAGGTTGGTTTGTCTGCACTAAATTTTCAAATAATTTGATGTAAGTGTCTTTCCATTCAATAGGGAATTGCCCAGTTATTTCCTTTAAAAGATCAGCCGAATCTTCAGGAGATTCAAATTCTCTTAGCATTTCTAAGTATTTGTTTTTATCTTTCATATCAGGACCTGTAGGATAATTTTTGTAGTCAAAATAAGAGTCGTTTGCAATTACATCAGGTTCTTCCTTAACTTCTGAAGCAGTTCTAAAATCTATAACGGTTTTAATATCCATCGTTTTAAGTAGTTGAACATCATTATTTGAAAGTTCAGATAATTTGTCCGATCTGTAAATTTTCCCCCATTTTACTGTTTTACCATCTGTGGTTTGTAAGCCACCTATGTCCCTAAAATTTGAAAGTCCTAACAAAGGAATTTGCCTATTGGAAATGACCAAAGTATCTCCTAAATCATTTACTATGCCAAAGAACATACGTTCCTTAAATTTTTGATTTGTGGTATAGGTACTATCATTTGATAACTCAATGGGTTTTAATTGTTCCCAATTGATGTTTTCATCTGAATTTGAGGCTACAAATTTCCAGTTCGCCTTTTTGTTAAAAGCCAAAGTATAACTGCTATCAGGGTTGTAAATGGCTTCAGCTGTTTCTTGAAGTGATTTTTCAATGGTTTTGGGGGTTTCCAATGTAACTTCAGAATTAAGCTTGTTTTCAGCTGAAATCTCAGAGTTAAGTTTTTCTTCAGGTTTGTTTTTGCAACCCACCAAACTTGTAATCAAAACAAGTAATATTAAAGTGATGTTTCTATAATTTATCATATATTAGTTTTAAGAATTAAAGTTTAAACAAGAGGCAATTAATTTTACCTCTTGTTTAGTAATGTTAAAATATTGAATAAGAAATGCCCAGTTGACCTCGTATAGAATAATATTCAACCTGTTCTGGTCTTCCTTCTACACCGTGAAAATATCTCAACGGCTCATTGGTTATATTGTTAACTTCCATAAATAACTTTAATTTTTTGTTGAAGCTATAGGAAGCAGAGAGGTCAACGGTTAGGTTGTCGTCATACCATCTGTTATGTTCTGGACCAAATTCTGAAAATTCCACAATATTTTTACCTTTAAAGTTTGCAGCAGCTCTAAACATAAATCCATATTTTTCATAGAAAATAGATGCATTAAACAAGTGTTCTGATTGATTTTGTAAGGGTTGTTTTATGGTTTCTCTTACAATATTATTATTTTCATCAACATTAAAAATAGGGATGTTAACTTCAGAATCTGTATAAGTATAGTTAGCTTCAACGCCAAAACCACTTAGGAAACCTGGCAGAAAGTCTAATCGTTTAGAAAGACCTACTTCAAAACCAAACAAGTAACCGTCTTCTAGGTTGCGGGGTTCTGTAACATTATATATTACTCCGTCTATGGTTTCTTGTCCTGTGCTGGCAAAAATGTCGTCAGTAATAGATTTGTAAAACACACCTCCAGAAACAAAACCAACGTTATCAAAGTAATGTTCAAAAAGCAAATCAAAATTATCTGAAAATGTAGGTTTTAAATCTGGATTACCTCTATTTATGGTCCTGAAAACTGAATTTTGAGAAACCCCAGGGTTTAAGCTTCCAAAATCTGGTCTAGCTAAAGTTCTAGTGTAAGCTAAGCGTAGATTAGAATTGTCATTTAGAGCATATTTTACATGAAACATAGGCAAAAAAGCATTGTTTGATTTGCTTTCTGATGTTTTTTCAATTACTGGATCTGCGTTATCACTTTCTATTACTTTGTTGCCTGTATAGTCTATGGAGGTGTATTCGTTTCTAAATCCACCAATCAATGTCATCTTATCCGTTAGCTCATAGGTAGCCATAATATAACCTGCATAAACATTTTCGTCACCAGAGAAATAACTTCCAGCTGATGAAGGATTGTTTTCGTCTTGGGTAATTCTGATTGCATTGAGTTCTGACAAACTGTTTTCAGAATAGAGATCTCGTAATTGCCCTTGAGTAATATGAGGCATTAATAAATTATCGTAATTTCCTGGAATTTCAGATAAATATCCTCCATTAAACGGGAACGAAGATTCTCTATCAAAATCAGACAGAAAAAATGGCTGAACTGGAGCACCAACTGCAGCACCTGGAATCCAGATGTTAAGTGGAGCACCTTCTGTTCTGGTTTTAAATCTTGCTTTGCCACCAAACTTTAATTTAAGTCTATTGTTTACCTCATAGTCAAAGTCCACTTGCCCAACATAATCGGTCTCTTTAGATCTTTGTTGGAGATTGAGCAGTTGCGATAATAAAAGTTCGTCTGCACTTATAGGATTGCCTGGATTGGGCTGAATGTTATCGGCAGGATCGCCTTGACTTCCTTGAGGAGCATCAATATCTAAATATTTATAGCCATCTGCTGCTCTGCCACCAAAATTCATATCTGATTGAACAAAAATGGCAAACAGCAAAGCAGGATCAACAAGATCGTTAACTCTAGGTGTATTAGAAAGGTCAAACTTATTGGTATAGGTAGCTCCTTTCCATCTCAATCGTAGTTTTTGAGTTAAGTAATGATCACCGCCTAGCTCGCCACCAGATAAATCAGTACCCCAAACGGCTTTTCTGGTTCTCATTGTATAGCTGTTTGCGTTGAAATCAAAAAGTGACTCCCTGGATTTTTCATCATCTTGAAAAGAAGTGTTGATGGTTCTTAAGAATATTTTATTGTTAAAATCGAAATTGTATTCGGCTCCAAAATTTAAACCCCAAGTTCTTCTTCTTCCGAGATAGTCTCTCAACTCAAGTTCAGCAAGAGAAAACTGCTGTATAGGGTCTTCTAGTTCAGCGTTGTATATCACTTCATAATTATCAGTTCCCCAAGCACGATCCCAAATTGAACCAGAAACGATGATTCCCAGCTTATCATCAAAGAATTTATTACCATAAGTAACTGCAGCGTTGTAAGTGTAATCTTTGGCTTGATTATTACCACCACCTGCGGCGTTGACAATAAGGGTTTCTTTAAGCGGAGCTGTTCTGGTGATAAAATTAACAGACCCACCAATAGCATCACCTTCCATATCTGGGGTTATAGCCTTTGACAATTGAACAAATTGAATTAATTCTGAAGGGAAGATGTCTAAAGGAACCGACCTGTCGGAGCCAATCCCATCGGAAGTTCCTAAAGATGAAGGCAGCCTGTTACCATTTATGAGGTTTGAATTCCATTTTAATGGAGCACCTCTCACACTTACATAACGGCCCTCGCCGTGGTCTCTTTCAATAGAAACTCCTGGAATTCTCTGGACGGCTTCAGCGGCATTTCTGTCGGGTAATTTTCCAATTACGTCAGAAGAGATTACATTCATAATAGCAGGTGCATTTTTTTGAATGCTATAAGCCCTTGCCTGAGTAGGTCGGTTAGAAATTTTTAAATCTACAGCATCTAAGGAAATGCCACTTTCAGTCATTTTGATAGTTCCTAAATTTATCATTTGATTTTCTTCAACCACAATCTCTTTTGTGATTGTCTCGTAGCCCATAAAAGAAAATTCAACAACTTGATCACCAACAGGAACATTGTTTATGGTAAAATTTCCTTCAAGGTTTGAAATCGCACCATAGTTAGTGCCTTTTATTAAAATAGAAACGCCAGGCAGTTTACCATAACTGTCCACGCAAACACCAGTGATTGAAGCTGAGTTTTGCGAAAATGATACAGTTGAAAATAAAATACATAGATAAAGTAGCAAAGCTTCTTTACTAGATGAGAAAAAGGTTTTTGTTTTCATAAAAATAGATGTTTTAAAATTTTCGCCAAATCTATAATTAAGTAACCGCGTAAAAGTATCGGATATTTGGTGGACACCTTTTTTGGTAGCAACCAATTAATTTAAACTTTTAATGATAAAAATAATACTTTAAACATCTGATATACAGTAATATAAAAAACAAAAAGCATGTATTACCTTTAGGTTAATTTTTTGTAATATAATCTTTAAGAGATATGGATTTGATTTTTCAGATTATAGAGTTTGTAAACGTAACCCTTACTTAATAATGAGTTAACAAATTATATAAATTTGATAAATATCTTTGAATATGAAAACAACCTTAATAGTTGCAATTTGTCAAGTTCTTGTCGCTTTATATTTATTGCGTTCTAACAAAAGTCTATTTAAAAAGGAATATTTTATAAAGAATTTTATACTTATTGTATTGATTCACTTTTCTTTAAAATTTCTTTTATTGGAATTGGCAGATACCGATTTTCTATTTAGAAACCTTATTACAAGCTTGAGCTTAGCTTATGGTCCATTGTTATATTTTGCTATTTGTAAATATTTCAAAATAGACTATGACAAAACCAAAGTAAAATATCACTTTACTCCTCTGTTGGTTGCTTCAGTTTTTTATGTGGTTATTGTAGGCAATTTATTTACCTCTTCCAATAATTATGTGCAGTGGCTTAGCATTTACAAACCACTTATGGTTTATGCTTTTTTGATATCGATAACCGTTTACGGATTGCTTAGCGTTTTTACCATTAGAAAGCATCAAAGTAGCGATGATAGCGTAAATTCAAACAGATTAAAAATAATTTCTTATTTGTTATTTACTCCATCTTTAATCGTATGGGGTTTAAGTTATATTTTACCTAATTATTTCTCTGATTACACCAATAGGGTGATTATTTATAGCACATTGACCATTATTTGTATCTTGTTGATTCAACACTTATTTTATTTAAAACTGGTTTCTTCTAATAAGAAGAAAAAAAAATACGAGAAATCTGAAATTAGGGGAGTGAATATAGAAGAAATAGCAATTAATTTAGAAAAATATATGAGCGAAAGTAAGATTTATTTGGATGAAAATATAACCTTAGATAAATTGGCAGACAATTTAGATGTTCCTAAACATTATTTAACTCAAGTGTTGAACTCACATCTCAATAAGAATTTTTATAAATTTATTAATCATTATAGAATTGAAGAAGCAAAACGAATTATTGAAAGTAAAAAGAATGGTTCAATGAAATTGTTAGATATAGCTTTTCAATGTGGTTTTAAATCTAAGGCTTCTTTTAATAGATATATTAAGATGGAAACAAATTTCACTCCCAGTGAATACAGGAAACACTTAAATTCTAAGGATTCTATTTATAAGGCAAGCTGACAACTGAAGATGTATTGAGTAATGTACAATTTTATAGTTTGGATTTTTGGAGGCAGTTTAAATGATATGACGGGTATAGGCATAGTTGTTATGGCGGGTATAGTCATAAATGATAGTATCATAAAAGTTCATACCATCAATATGTTGCGAAAGTCTGGTTTAAATGATGTTGATAAAGCTATCGAAAAAGCTGGTATTATGCGTTTAAAGCCTATATTGATGACTTCTTTAACTACTATTTTAGCTCTTATGCCATTTTTGTTTATCTCAGGCTTAGGAGCAGATTTGCAAAAGCCTTTAGCTCTTACTGTTATTGGTAGCTTGTTTGTAGGTACTTTTATCAGTTTATACTTTATTCCTATTTTGTATAAGTTATGCCTCACCTAAAAAGACTCCGATAAAATTTCTAAAGCCAGAATTAATTATTAGATTTGCCAAATAACGTCAAGACAAATATATGTCAACAATATTTGGTAATAGAATCAGAACGCTTCGAGAGAAACAACAAATCTCTCAAAGACAATTGGCTTCCGTATTGGAAATTGATACAGCAACCTACTGTAAAATCGAAAAAGGCGACAGACGAGCAAAACGTGAACAAGTTTCAACCCTCGCGAAACTATTGAAAACTGATACAAAAGAACTTTTACAATTGTGGTCGGCAGACAAGGTTTATGACCTAATTGCTGACGAAGATGAAGCTACACAAATTCTGAATGTTGTGGCGGAAAACATCATTAATTATAAACGCCAAAAAACAAAAATATGAAACCATTAGTCAAATACAGAGGAGGGAAATCCAAAGAAATTCCACACCTAGAAAAATACATACCCGATTTCAATGGCAGATATATTGAACCCTTTTTTGGTGGCGGAGCATTGTTTTTTTATTTAGAACCAAAAAAAGCAATCATCAATGACATAAATTCTAAATTGATGGATTTCTACAAAGGCGTGAAATTGGACTTTGAAAGTTTAAAAAAAGAACTTTTCGAAATCGAAAAAATCTACAAAATCAATCGTCAAAAATTTGAAAAGCTAAAAGCCAAAACACCAAATGAAAGAGTTGCTGACGATAACGAAACACTTTACTATCAAATCAGGAATATGTTTAACGATTTGACAGAAAAAAAATATTCTGATGCCCTGCTGTACTTCTTCATTAACAAAACTGCGTATTCGGGAATGATACGCTACAATTCGAAAGGCGAGTTCAATGTTCCTTATGGACGTTATAAAAATTTAAACACATCATTAGTAACAAAAAAGCATAGTCAACTACTGGCCAATACGGAAATATACAACTATGACTATAAAGCTATTTTCGAAATGGCAAACGAAGATGATTTTATCTTTTTAGACCCGCCTTACGACTGCGTATTTTCGGACTATGGAAATGTAGAACACAAAGACGGTTTCAACGAAAAAAACCATAACGAATTAGCCAATGCTTATAAAGAATTAAACTGTAAAGCATTAATGGTTATTGGACGAACACCGCTAACCGAAAAATTATACGGAGATATGATTGTGGACGAATATGGAAAATCATATGCCGTAAATATTAGAAATAGATTTAAGGCAGAAGCAAGTCATATTCTTATTTCAAACTATGGTAATGAAGCATTAAAAAGAGAACCCAAGCTAATATTAGAAGAAGAATCTGTTTCTTATGGCTAGAATTGACAGTAAAGTAATTTTCGTTACTACGTCTCCGAGAACTCCGGCTAAAATGATACCAGAAATAGAGTTGTTGAGCACTCATTTTGCAGGGCAAAAATGGAATACAGAAACACAACGAGCTTTTATGGAATTATTGAAAGAGGAAAACTTTTTCAATGGACAAGGAGCAAAAGACCCAGCGTTTAGTTCAAGAGATAGAATTAACCGAGCACCAAAAGCTCTTGGCTTTGTCATTCTTTCTCCCAAAATTAGCCTAACACCAGCAGGTTCGGAATTAGTAAATTCAAAACGCAAGGACGAAATATTTTTAAGACAACTCCTAAAATTCCAAGTTCCTTCCCCGTACCATAAACCATCTGAAAAGGCAGCAAAATTTTGGGTTAAACCTTATTTGGAGCTGTTTCGTTTAGTTCGCCATTTTGGTTCACTAAAATTTGACGAATTAATGTTTTTCGGCTTGCAATTGGTGGATTACAGAAAGTTTGATGAAATTCTGCAAAAGGTGAATGAATTTCGGACAGCAAAAGCTCAAAATGAAGGCAACTATAAAAAATTTCGCAAAGAATATTTAGACAAAGAGCTACGAGAAATATACCAAGATGATATCATTGAAGGAAACACAAAAACGAGAGAAACCAATGATGCATCTATCTCAAAATTCCTAAAAACGAAAGCAAGTAATATGCGAGATTATGCTGATGCTTGTATTCGTTATTTACGAGCAACGGGATTGGTAAAAATTTCTCATATTGGAAAATCTGTTTCAATAGCACCTGAAAAAATTCAAGAGGTGGATTATTTTTTGGAACGCACAAGCCGAGAACCTGTTTTTATTGATAATCAGAAAGAATATATAAACTATCTCGGCAATGCGGAAACTCCTACTTTACTTTCTAACAATCGCGAATTGCTTGAACAAAAAATAGCTTCGGAGTTCCCCGAAATTCAAATCAGCAATGAAATGAGTTTACAACAACTCAAAGACATTTATGCAGACGAATTAGAAAAACGTAAAGAGCAAATTCTCACCGAGCAAGTAATAGCAATTAAAGACTATCGATTGTTTGATGAAATAAACTCAACATTTGACCAAATTCTTGACAATTCGCTTTACGATACTCCTTTAATGCTTGAATGGAACACTTGGCGAGCAATGACAATGTTGGACGGTGGTAACATTAAAACCAATTTAAAGTTTGACGACTTTGGAAATCCAATGTCCACAGCACAAGGAAATATGGCGGATATTGTTTGTGATTATGGAGAATTTGGTCTGACTGTAGAAGTGACTATGCAAGGCGGACAACGACAATATGAAACAGAGGGCGAACCTGTAACTCGACATCTTGCTAAAGTAAAACGAGAAACAGACAAACCTGCTTACTGTCTATTTATTGCACCGAATATAAATGATGCTTGTATTGCTCACTTTTACGCATTGCATAAAATGAATATCAGCTATTATGGTGGAAAATCCACAATAGTTCCGCTACCATTAAGTGTTTTCATCAAAATGGTTGAGGACTCGCACAAAGCAAGTTATGTTCCCGAGCCAAGACACGTACAAAAGTTTTTTGAACGTTCAAATGTATTAGCGGTGTCCACAGAAAACGAAAAAGATTGGTATAATGGAATAACACAAGAAGCATTGAATTGGCTGAATGAATAAAAAAGGTGAAAGCATAACAATTTGTATAAGCAATAGCGAGTTTGGTACAAAATTGAAACGAAATGAATATTAATAAAAGCAAGTGTTTAACCGAAAAGATAATGTTTTTTAATCCACTACTGCTCATACACTAGACCTTTATTGGTTAGAAAATAAGTTTAACTTTAAAACTAAAAATTAGAATCACGAAATATCATATCCAACATACTCAGCCTTTTTATAATCGCGTTTAAACAGGTTTTGGCTTTTTATCATTTCAGCAGTTTGCCTTGGTAATTTGTCTTCCCAGCCACTTTCATCATCAGCTATCATTTGAAGTACTTCTCTTGAGAAAATTCCTAGATTGTCTTCGTCGTAATCTTTAATATCAACCACGCGACCATTATGTTTAAAGAATTTGTAGAGTTCTTTCATTCTCGGGTGAACTTTAAGATTTTCGCTGTTGGTTATTTCGCCAGTTTCTGGGTTTTTGTATGGATAAAGATAAACTTTAAGGTCTTTAAAGAAGAGTTTACCAAATGCTTCTAAAATACCACCGCTTAAATGTCTGTAGTAGCGTTCGTCAAAAACGTCAATAAGATTGTTAACGCCCATAGCAAGACCCATTCGTTCTTTGGTGTATTTAGAAAAATATTCAACAAGCCTATAGTATTCTTGGAAGTTAGAAATCATAACTGTGTGACCAAGATTACAAAGCAAGTCAGCACGGTCTAAAAAATCTGCTTCATCTATTTCGCCTTCAGCTTTTAGATTAGATAATGTGATTTCAAAAATGACTTGGGTTTGCTTCTCACTGACCTTTCTTTCGCTTTTAAAGAGCTTTAATGAATTTCTGTAAATATCCATATTGACGTTAGTCACAGGTCTAAAACTTCCTCTTAAAGCTAAAATATTTTTCCTGTATAAAATACTTGCAGGCAAAACATTGTTACCATTTGGAGCAAACATTACCGCATCGGTCATATCGTTTTTGACCAATTGCAAACTCATCAAACGGTTATCTACTTTTTTAAAACGCGGTCCAGAAAAGTTTATCGTGTCAATTTCTAGTTGGTCTTTCTCAAGGTGATTGTAAAGGTTTATTAAAATATCTCTTGCACTATCGTGATTGTAATAAGCCGCATAAATCAAATTAACCCCTAAAACACCAAGTGTGATTTGTTGATGTTTAGCATTGTTTTCTTTAAATCTCAGATGCAAAACTATTTTATTGTAAGCTTCGTCAGGTTTGACTTGATATTTAATACCAACCCAACCATGACCTTTGTATTTTTTTGCAAAATCTATCGTGGTAACGGTGTTAGCAAAGGTAAAAAATAATTTATCAGGATGTTTACGCCTTATGATACGTTCCTCGATAAGTCTGGTTTCATGATCAAGCATTTTGTTTAGCCTGTTTTCAGTGACGTAGCGTCTATCGTCTTCAGTTCCGTAAATAGCATCGCTAAAATCTTTGTCGTAAGCACTCATAGTTTTAGCTATGGTTCCACTGGCACCACCAGCTCTAAAAAAATTCCTTACGGTTTCTTGTCCAGCACCAATTTCAGCAAATGTGCCGTAAATGTTTTTGTTAAGGTTGATTCTTAAGGCTTTGTTTTTGATGGAAAGTACTTCGTCAAACTCTTTGTCTCCCTTGATTGAAACTGCCATTTTTGTTGATTTAAGTGTATAAATTTTAGTACTAACAAAGATAATTAAATGCATAAGCTTACAAAAAATAATCCCTACTTTTGTGAAAAAATAAAGGTTTTGAAAGTTACATTTTTAGGTACAGGCACTTCACAAGGTATTCCCGTAATTGGAAGCCGTCATCCTGTATGTTTAAGCGATGACCCTAAAGACAAAAGACTTAGAGTTTCTATTTTGATTCAATGGGATATTTATACCTATGTAGTAGATTGTGGTCCTGATTTTAGACAACAAATGTTAGCTAACCCTATTGATAGATTAGACGGCATTTTGTTTACCCACGAACACAATGATCATGTTATCGGTCTAGATGACGTCAGACCGTTTTACTTTAGGCAAGGTGATATTTCTATTTACGCACATCAAAGGGTTTTAAAAGAACTAAAAAAAAGATTTGAATATGTTTTTACAGTACAAAACAAATATCCTGGTGCACCGACTTTAGATATCAATATCATTGATGATAATCCATTTATTATTGGAAAAAAAGAAGTTATTCCTATCAATGTTTTTCATGGCAAACTCCAAGTTTACGGTTTCAGAATAGACGATTTTGCCTATGTAACTGATGCTAAAACTATTCCAAAAGAGTCTATGAAAAAATTGAAAGGCGTAAAAGTTTTAGTTTTAAATGCTTTAAGAGAAGAACCGCACAATACACATCTCAACTTAAGCGAAGCACTTAAAATTGTAAATCATGTAAAACCAGAACGGGCATATTTTACACATATCAGTCATAAAATGGGATTTCATGAAGAGGTGCAAAAAAAACTTCCAGAAAATGTTTTTTTGGCTTACGATAATTTGAAAATAGAAGTATAACCCGATTTATTCAATAGTAAATTTCAGTAATTTTATTTGTTGAAATCATAAGCAGAAAATTAGTTTATATTGTTGTTTTTCAGTGTTTTAATATACTAATTTTTCTACTTTTTTAATTTTTTTTCCTAATATTTATATCAAACTCACGTTAAAATATAGGTCGGTGTTATACTTTTTTTTACTCATTCAATTTGGTATAATAGGTCAAACAATCTTATTGCGTTTTCTATCGGTTTCCTTAAGATAAATTTTTCTTAGTCTTAAAAAATTTGGCGTCACTTCAACGTATTCGTCTTTTTGAATATATTCTAAAGCTTCTTCTAAAGAGAATTTTTTGGCCGGCACAATTTTAGCTTTATCGTCTGCACCTGAAGAACGGACATTAGAAAGCTTTTTGGTTTTGGTAACGTTGACAGTTAAATCATCTTGTCTAGAACTTTCACCAATCACTTGACCTTCATAAATATCTTCGCCTGGATCGACAAAAAACTTACCTCTGTCTTGCAGTTTGTCGATAGAGTAGGGAATAGCTTTTCCTTTTTCCATAGAGATCAAAGAGCCGTTTTGACGTTGAGGAATGTCACCTTTAAGGGGTTGATATTCTTTAAATCGATGTGCCATAATAGCTTCACCGGCAGTGGCTGTCAACAATTGATTTCTTAGACCAATAATACCGCGAGAAGGAATCATAAATTCGATGACCATTCGTTCACCTTTGGTCACCATACTGAGCATTTCGCCTTTTCGTTGAGTAACCATTTCAACAGCTTTACCTGAAAGATTTTCAGGCAAATCAATGGTTAACTCTTCAATAGGTTCGCAAGCTTTTCCGTCTATGGTTTTGATGATAACTTGAGGTTGACCAATTTGGAGTTCGTAACCTTCTCTTCGCATGGTTTCTATTAAAACCGATAAGTGCATCACACCTCGTCCATAAACGATAAATTTATCAGCATTGTTGGTTTCTTCAACTCTAAGAGCCAAGTTTTTTTCAAGTTCTTTTAACAAACGTTCTTTGATGTGTCTTGAAGTTACAAATTTACCATCTTTACCAAAAAAGGGAGAATCATTGATGGTAAACAACATACTCATTGTAGGTTCATCAATTTTGATTTTAGATAGAGCTTCTGGATTTTCAACATCGGCAATAGTATCGCCTATCTCAAAATTTTCTAAACCAACAATAGCACAAATATCACCGGCTTGAACTTCGTCAACTTTTCGTTTGCCTAAGCCTTCAAATACATATAGCTCTTTAATTTTTGTTTTTTGGATAGAATCATCTCGTTTCACTAAAACGACATTCATTCCAGCTTTGAGCTTGCCACGTTGCAATCTTCCTATGGCAATTCTTCCTGTGTATGATGAGAAATCTAAAGAGGTAATCAACATTTGAAGATTACCTTCTTTAACTTTAGGAGGATCAATATGTTCTACAACCATATCTAATAATGGTTCGATGTTGTCTGTAACATTATCAGGATCTTCGCTCATCCAGTTGTTAAGTGCAGAACCGTAAACGGTTGGAAAATCGAGTTGCCATTCTTCAGCACCGAGTTCAAACATCAAATCAAAAACTTTTTCGTGAACTTCTTCTGGCGTGCAGTTTGGTTTGTCCACTTTATTGATAACCACACAAGGTTTTAACCCCAAATCTATGGCTTTTTGCAACACAAAACGGGTTTGTGGCATCGGACCTTCAAAGGCATCAACTAAAAGTAAAACGCCATCGGCCATATTGAGTACGCGTTCAACTTCGCCACCAAAATCGGCGTGACCAGGAGTATCAATAATATTAATTTTAGTGTCTTTATATACTACAGAAACATTTTTGGATACAATGGTGATACCGCGTTCGCGTTCTTGGTCACTGCTATCTAAGATGAGTTCACCAGTATCTTGGTTGTCTCTAAAAAGTTTGCAATGGTGCATAATTTTGTCAACCAAGGTGGTTTTACCGTGGTCAACGTGGGCAATAATGGCAATATTTCTAAGGTTCATAACTCAGTTTTAAAAAGTTGCAAATGTACTTTATAAAATCTGAATAGAAACCCTTTTATGAGTTATAAAATTAATACTAAAGTTCTTCTTCTTTTAAATTAGGATTTCTATCAATAAAAGCTTTATAATGCTCGTAACGTTCAAAAATTTCTTTGACATATTTATATGGCTCTTTTGCTCTGACGTATCCGTATTTTATAAAATCTTTGTTGTAAAATTCGGGTTTATCCAATTTAAGAAGTGCATTTTCTACGTTTTTATCCCACTGAAGTGAATCTAATTTGAGGTGTGAAGCAAGACGTTGAGCGTCTTTAATATGAAACAAACCTGCATTATAAGATGCTAAAGTGAATTTTATACGCTGTATAGAATCAGGAACAGTGTTGTGGGCTTTCCAAAGTTGAGATAGATATTTTGTGCCACCTCTTAAACTTTGCTCAGGATCGGTTGGATTAGTGATTTTTAGTTCTTCAGCAGTTCTTGGCATAATCTGCATAAGACCAGTGGCTCCTGTCCAAGACTCATTAGAAGGTTTGAATTGCGATTCTTGATAAACTATTGACGCAATCAGACGCCAATCCCAACCCAATTTTTTTGCATATTTTTTTATCAAATCGTCGTAAGGACTTATTTTTTGATCGTTAAGGCTGTAAAACTCACTCTTTACACGTTTTCTAAAGGATCTTCTGTTTTTGAAATATTTATTGTAAATCACGTGATAATCAACTGTTTTTTTAGCACGTTTAAGCCATTGGTTTAAAGTATCTTTAAGTTGATTTGAGTCTTTTCTCAAACCCCAAGCAATGCGTTGAGAAAAACTCATTTTTGTGGAAATATCAAGAATAGGATAGTCAGATGCGTAAATAGAAGCTACATTTTGATCAACAATACTGTATTTTATTTTACCTTCTGCAATATTTTTAAAAATCTCATCAGTAGTCATTTGACCAGGAATGGTATCGATATAAATTTTTCCGCCTACTTCTTCTGACAAGTTCACTATCCTTTGGGCATAGGATGAATTGCGTTTAACTGAAACGGTATCACCTATCAATTCAACTGGATTAGATATAAGTTGTTCTCTTATATTGTGAAGTTTCATTTTTCGCCAGTTGTTTGGTTTTCTCTGAACTAAAACTTGATGTGATAAATATAAAGGAATGCTAAAATCTATTTCTTTTTTGCGTTCTTCTGTGATAGTATAGCCGTAGGCAATTATGTCGCCTTTGTTGGCTTTGAGCATATCAATGAGTTTATTTTCGTCTTTGGCAATTACGATTTCTAGTTCAAGGTTTAAATCTTCAGCAAATTTTTTAAGGATTTCGTATTCAAACCCCATGGGTTGTCCTCGGTATAAAAAATAGGTGGTGCCACTATAAGTTGTTATGGCTTTTATTTTGCCACTTTCTATTATATCTTTAAACTTTCGATTTTTATTAAGTTCAGTGTTTTTAGCCTTAACATCTTTGCTATTACTATCACTACAGGATAACAGCAAAAAAAGGCTTAAAAAGCTTATAAAAATCAATCGTATCATAAGTTAATTTAAATTTATCTTAAGGGATGTCTTTTCAAAATAGATTTGAGTTTGAGTTTGACATCCTCAGCCGCATCAAACAACATTTGCTCATTACTAGGAAATGGTACTGCTTTGTTGTTTAGAAGTGATTTTTGTTTTTTGTCTAAAGCTCTCTCATCTCCATCAAAAGTAGCATAAATATTTTCAAAAACATATTGGCTACCTAATTTGAAATCATCTATTTTTTGAGCCGTATCTAAGTTAATATAATCGACTTGTGCAATAATAGAAACAGATTTGCTTTGAGAAATGGTGTTCAACAAACCACTTACATTGACTTTAACATTTTTGGTTATTTCATTTCCAGATCTATCCGTTTGAACTTCTGATATTTCGATTGTTTTGTTAATGTGTTTTTCCTTTTCAACAATTTGTTCAGGTGAAAAGGTAATATTTTCAAAGATGAGATTAATTTGAAATTGGTAAGGATTTCCATCTTTTTGGTTGGAGTGATATACTGTCCATTGATTGTCTATTCCATAAGTATTGAAGTCTAATATTTCAGCTTCAAGTTTTTTTGGGATGCTGACTTCTGTATTGTTTACGGCATTGACAAAGACGAAATCTTTACCTAAATAGCTCGCTTTTTCGGCTAAATTATTTGAATTTTTATATTGAGGTATTAATTGGTCGAGTTTTTCAAATATTTCATATGCATTTCTGTATGAAAGCGTTTTTTCTTTATCCATAAACGATTGTCCTGATTGATAAAGATATTCTGCATAGTTTTGTTTAGCGATGATCAAGTCAGAAGAAATATCTTCAAACTTGAACTTTAGTTTTTTACCTTGATGATAAAGCGGTAAAAGAGGTTTAATATTATTTTGCGTTTCGTAAAGCTCTAAATAATTTTCATATATCTCTTTTTCGGCATTAGTAGTTGGGTCTTTTTTTAAGAAATCATTTTTTTTAATAATTTCTTTTTGGTAGTTTTTAAAGGCTTGTTGTAAAATTAATTTTTGATCTTCTGTCTTTTTGTTGTCTTTACCTTTTTGAATTTGATCTACAGCAAGATTTATAGCTGTTTGATAGTTACCTGACAATAAAGCCTTTTCAACTTTTTTAGTCGAGTTACAACCCATCAGGCTTAAAAAAACTAAAAGCAAATAAAGGTTTTTCATGTTTGGTTTTATTCAAACATACGTTTTTTAGTTAAATTTTAAAAACAATATGCCTTCTAATCAAAATTTTAGTTTAGGATTTTTGTCAAATGAGATAAATCTGCTTATTTCTTGATGATCTTTTTGGTCAATATTTGTTGATTTTTATTTATAATTTTAAGAAAATAGATACCTGTTGAAAATTTTGAAGCGTTACTATTTCTGTTTTGGGTTTGCATTAAAAGTAGGCCTTTTATATCGTATATTTCAAATTGTAAATTGATCAACTACAGATTCAATTTTAATTCGATTATCAACAGGATTAGGTAAAATTAGCCTATCATTTTCCTTGGGATGAATGTGTTAAAATTTATTTCAATGACTTACAGAGAAGAAATTGAAATCATAGAAAATGGATAAATCCATTCACCATCGAATATTTGCAAACCATAGCCCACGCACAATCCTAAGCGTTTCAACGGTTTTAAATAGTTGGATTGGAGACGTTCTATTTATAACAACGTGAGTTCGATATAAATTTCAATAAAATATATTCATATAAAATACAGATATTTAATCATTTGTCATGTCGAAAGAGCGAAGCATGAGCGACGAGACATCTCAGTAGGATGAGATTTCTCCTCATTCTTTGTTACCAATGACAAAATTTGCCAACAAAAAGATATAATCATCTGATTTAAAGCTTTCAATATACCGAACTCAGGTTATAACAAATCCTAAATCTATAACTTTAAATTCTGATTTTCTGAGAAAACCCTATTTAAATCGAACTCAGGTTAGTAATAAAAATTTTGAGTTATACACTTAAACGGTTTTAACAAAAGGATTATAAAATAAACAAACTCTGATATCAGCTTGAAATTTGTCAATAAAATAAAGCATTTGTGATATTATTATCAATTCTTTTTTCAATGGTTTTTCAGCCAATCTAACACCGCTTCAAAATTTTCTTGGTTGACACCGTGACCGATGGGAAATTCTTTAAATTCACAATCAATTCCGTAGGATTTTAAAATTTCAGGGGTTTTTCTTGCCCAATCTACTGGTATGACTTGGTCTGCTGTGCCATGAGAACTAAATACATGTAGTTTTTTTAAAGCGTTTTTATCGGCTATTTCAACCATATTTTTGTCGATGTAACCGCTCAAACCAATCACGTTTTTGACCAAATGTGGATAGGTTAGAGCCGTGGCAAAACTTAAAATTGTACCTTGACTAAAGCCGAACAAAGTCACTTCTTTTGGATTGATATTGTAAGCATCTATCGCTTCGGTGATAAAATTTTTAATTTTTTCTCTGGATTTTATTCCTTGTTGGGTATCGCTAAATTTATTGGCATCAGCATCAAAATTAATGGCATACCATGCATAACCCATAGGTTGTAAACCATAAGGAGCTTGCACTGAAATCACAGTATAGTTCTCAGGCAGATATTCGGCAAAGGCAAACAAATCTTTTTCATCACTGCCATAGCCGTGTAGCATCAAAATAAGTGGCGATGGTTGGGTTAGATTTGAAGGTCTAATGAGATGAGTTAAGCTTAAATTTTTTGTTGTCATTTATAACACTTTAAATAGTTTTTGAAAAAAATTACCGAGTATAGGAATAGGTTGAGTTTTGTTGGTAACCGCATTGATAAACCCGTAAAACCATAAAACCGTATAAAATAGATACAATGAAAAACTGATCATCCAATTGTCAAACCCACTGGCTAAAGGTGAAAAGGAGATAAAGATAAAATGTAATCCAAAAGATTGACGGATATGAAATCTTGCGAATTCATGTCTATCTTCCATATTCATAAATAGGGCAATGATAGTGCCTAAAAAAAAGAATAAATAGCTTGTTATAGCTGCCGTTTTTCCTTTTGGACTTTTAGAATTTTGTGACATCTGTAACATAAAATTGATTTTTATTAATGATACCGAGAGCTTTTCCTTTAAGCGTTTCACTTAGAAATATCGCATTTTTTGATTTCGAAATGATATCATCTTCTGAAAACGTCCATTTTATATCGGGGTCAAAAAGGCTTAGCTCAGCGTTTTGCCCGACTTCTATTGAAGAAAACGCTTGGTTAAAACGTGTTTTTCCACGGGTAAGATATTTTATGCTTGGCTCTAAGCCCAATTTTTTATTTAAAATGCCAAAGGCAGATTCTAAGCCTATACTGCCAAAAGCGGCGTGCTCAAATTCTGTTTTTTTAAGTTCGATATTAAGTGGTTGATGGTCTGAAGTTACCATATCTATAACACCAGATTTGAGTCCTTTTATTAAAGCCTTTTGGTCTGAAGTTTCTCTTAATGGTGGCCAAACTTTATATCTGGTATCAAAATCCTGCAGTTTTTTATCTGTGTAAATCAAATTGGAAATAGCAACGCTACAACTCACATCCAAACCTTCTTTTTTGGCTTGTTTTATAAGTTCAACTGAATCTGCTGTAGAAATACAAGAGAAATGAATTTTCGAATCGGTATATCTCAATAGGTCTAAATCTCTTTTTATTTGAATCACTTCAGCCATTCGTGGTTGTGCTTTTAAACCGAGACTTGTGCTGATTTCGCCTTCGTGCATTTGTGCCTTTTCACTCAAGCTGTTTTCAATCGGGAAAACTTGAACCAAACCTTCAAAAGCTTTGGTGTATTGCAAAGCCAATTTGAGTAGGTTGGCATTTTGAATCCCTTTTTTATAATCGCCAAACACTACTGCATTGTGTTGATGCATATCAAACAATTCTGCAAGTTGCTGATTTTTTGATTGTTCGGTTAATGCTCCTGAAATTAGAGCGTTGACAATATGACTTTGGGTTTTGGTTTTTAAATACTGAACCAAAGCGGCATTGTCAATAACGGGATCGGTATTGGGATTTAAAATCACACTCGTAAATCCACTTTTCATCGCGGTATCTAAGCCATTTTGTAAAGTTTCTCGATCTTCAAAACCAGGTTCGCCAAAAGAGACTGAAGAATCAAACCAACCTTGAGAAACGTGGAGGTTTTTATATGTAATTTGCTTATCTGCTTTCTCATCAACCTTGTCTTCTATGGCTTTAATCTTGCCATTTTCAATAAAAATATCTTTTTGTTTAAGATGATAAGGACTTTTTGGGTCAATAATTTTTGCTGATTTGATAAGCAATCTCATAAAGTCTTATTTAATAAATCTCAACAAAAGTAATTCAATAATCATAAATATCAATGCAAAAGCGATAAACCATTGCCATAAACTTTTTTGATTTTGACTTTCAGACCAATTTTGAGCATAAGTCGTAAAGCTGTCATAGGTTTTAACATTGTTAAAATTAGAAACATCTAAATAATTAAATTGATTTTCTTTACGATTTAAATTAAATGCCAACTGATATAACGTGTCATTTTGGGTATTGGTAATGGCATAATGTCCTGGCGTGTTTGGGTTTTCATCAAATTGGAGCGTAATGTGTTGTCCTTTTGCATTTTGTTTAGGAATGAATTTGTATTCATCTTGAGACAGACTTAAAACTTCATCAGGATTGAGTTGAGTTTTGATGTTAAATTGATAAGATTGTCCTATTTCTGCATAAAGCTGAGTTTTGGTTTGAGCTTGTAATGCCAGATTATAAAAGCTTAACACGACCAACGGCGATTGTTTAAAATTTGAATTGTCTTCAATAGCTGCATTAAATCTAAAAATATTATTCTGCGATTCTAAAAAAGCTAAACCATTACTAAAGGCTAAGGCTTTTTGTGGATTTGAACTTCTGTAATAGGATTCAAAACTAGGATAGTCAAAATTTTGAATACGTTGTGTAAACACATCTTCAAAAATAGGATGTTCAAAAGCAATAGTAGTCAGTTTAATTTCATTAGAATTGACAGCAGAATATGGTCTTAAATTTAAAGCATTAAACAAATCATTGTAACTGTTCAAGTCAATGTCTTTTGAAGGAATAATGCTTAATACTTTATTTTCAGCTATATGATTTTCTATGCTGATTTTTAACGCGTTTGGAATGCTTTGAAGTTCATTTAAAATAACTACATCAGCTTGACTGATATCGGCATATTCTAAATTGCCAATAAGGCTTTGTTGGTAGTCAAATCTTTCATTGTTATAAACCTTGTCTAAATAAGATGAAGCTTGTTGTGAAATGATTAGAACTTTAATTTTTTCAGGCTCAGCTATTGAAAAAAATAGTTTGTTGTCAAAATTCAGGCTGGCATCGTCAATTTGAATTTGTCCGTTTATTATTTCGTTTTGTTCTATATCAAAGCTGTAGTTTTTTTCGGTTTCATCTTCAAAATTCAAACTAAATTTGCCGAGTAAAGTTTTATCATCATACAATGAAACTGGCAAACTTTGTGTGGTTTGATCAGATGCTGAGACTTTGAACATCAGGGTTTTTTGTTCTGCCGAAGTTTTAAGATAAGCGGTATCTATGCTAAAGTTGATTTGTTCCTTAGGTTGATATTGTATAAAATGATAATTATAAGTCGTGTCAAGACTTGAGCTGTCAAACTCTTCAAAGTATTGAAAATCAGATAAAATCACAAGTTCGTTAAGTTGATTGTCCTGAGCTTGATACAAACTTTGAGCTTTGGTAAAGATGGCTTTTAAATCTAAACTCACCGAACTGTAATCCAAATCGTATAGCCAAGATTTGAATTCGCTAGGTTTTACATTTTTCAGACTTTGATCATGTGTTGCGATATGATAATTTTCATTTTCTGGTAATGCTTCAAGCAACTCTTTTTTGGCTTTTTCAAACAGCGAAGTATTTTGTCCTTTTAAAGCCATACTATATGAGTTATCTATAAAAACACCAATTTGTTTCTTTTGGTCAACAATCTTTGAATCAGAAAAATAAGGTTGAGCAAAAGCCAAAACCAAACATGTGATGATAAGCAATCTAGCAATGAGACTTAACCATTTTTTGAGCTTAGAACTTTTTCTTGAAGAAATGATGAGTTTTTTAAGTAAAGCGACATTGGTAAAAGGTTCAGTTTTAAATTTTCTCAACTGAAATAAATGCACAATAATAGGAATGGCAAGTGCCAATAATCCATATAAAAGTTCAGGGCGATAAAATTGCATACCAAGGTTTAGAAGCGTTAAGGGCAAATATAGCTAATGGTGATTGTAATCAAACTCAACTTACTCACATTTCTCAATACTAAATGAAATTTTAGTATAAATGCCTTTTTCAGACTCTACGTCAATCTTTCCACCCAGGTTGTTGATGAGTTTACGCACCGTAGATAAACCAATGCCGTTCCCTTTTTGACCGCGTCTATCTTTTTCAGCAACTGTAGAAAACAATTTAAAAATATCTTTTTGTTTTTCTTTAGGAATACCAATACCGTTGTCTTTTACGCTAAAATAGTAATAAGAGTCATCTTCAGAAAAATCTATATCGACGATAATTTTTTCTTTATCGTTATATTTTAAACTATTACCGATAAGGTTGAGCAAAATTTGTTCAACAGCGGTTTTATTGCATTTGATTTGGGTGTTTTGGGCTGGTAGATTGATTTCGCAATTGTCATTGACGTCTAACAATTCTATGATGTTTTCGAGAAGTTCGTGAAGATCAATGTTTTCTTTAGCTTGTTTTTCGGTTATTTCATCGCTTTCGTAGTGGGTAAGAATATTGCTGATATAGTCACTCATTTTAAAGGCTGACTGTTTCAGGTTGTTGAGATAATCAAAACCAGCTTCATCTAAGACTTTTTTGTATTTGCTTTTTAAAATATCAATGGTCACGATGATATTGGCCAGTGGCATTTTCATATCATGCGAAACCACACCAGCAAAATTTCTAAGTTGAGTGTTTTTTTCTTTTAAATTGCGTTGCACTTCACGCAGGTTTTCATTTTTAGAGCGCAATTCAAAAAGCTTTACCACTTGATTAGCCAAATTTTTTAAAGCTATTTTTTGTTGGTCTGATAAAGTTTTTGGTTTAAAATCAATCACGCAAATTGTGCCAAGTGCATAACCGTTTTCGTTAATTAAAGGAGCTCCAGCATAAAATCTAACGCCTTCTTCAATGACAAAAGGGTTGTTCTTAAACAATTCATGGGTTGAGGTATCTTCAATCTCATATATTTCATCAGGTTGATTGATGACATGTGTGCAAAACGAAATCTTGCGTTCAGTTTCACAAAAGTCAATACCAATTTTAGATTTTATCCATTGTCGGTCTTTATCAATTAGACTGATCATTGCTACAGGTGTGTCGCAAATGTAAGCAGCCAATTCGGTCAAATCATCATATTCTTTTTCAGGTTGGCTATCGAGAATGTTAAGAGACTTTAGAGCTCTTAAACGTTTTTGTTCTATTTCAGAAGGAGTTGATGTTTGCATATTCATTAAAAGGGCAATTTAACAAAAATTAAAAGTAATTCCTATGCACTTGATAAATTTATATAAAAAACCCCGTCAATTGACGAGGTTTGGTTTAATAAATAACAATAAATTATTTAAGCTTCTGCGATAACATCAAAGGTAAAATCAGCAACCACTTCTCTGTGAAATCTGATTTTGGCTTCATATTGCCCCAATCTTTTGATGTTGCCACCAAGAATAGAAATAAACTTTTTGTCAACCTCTACATCTTTATCGGCCAAGGCTTCACTTAAATCAGCATTGGTAATGCTACCAAAAAGTTTATCGCCTGCACCAGCTTTAGCTGTAATTTTAAGTTCTAAACCATCAAGTTTTGAAGCTGCATCTTTAGCTTCTTTGATGATTTTTTCTTCTTTATGAGCACGTTGTTTAAGATTTTCAGCCAAAACTTTTTTGGCAGAAGAAGTGGCTAAAACCGCAAACCCTTGAGGGATTAAAAAATTTCGACCATAGCCGTTTTTAACTGTTACCACATCGTCAGCAAAACCTAAATTTTCAACGTCTTTTTTCAGTATAAGTTCCATGTTTTTTTCGTTTTATTTAAGTAAATCACCTACATAAGGCATTAAGGCTAAGTGTCTTGCGCGTTTTACAGCTTGAGCAACTTTTCTTTGGTATTTCAAAGAAGTTCCTGTTAAACGTCTGGGTAAAATTTTACCTTGCTCGTTCACAAACTCCATCAAGAAATCCGCATTTTTATAATCAACATATTTGATGCCAGCTCTTTTAAAACGGCAAAAACGTTTTTTACTTTTCGTTTCAATATCAAGAGGCGTCAGATATCTGATTTCGCCTTCGTTTTTCTCTTTTGATTGTTCTTCAATTTTTGACATCGCTTAAGCTTTTTGTTTGGTTCGTTTTACGCGTTCTCTTGCCCATTCTACGGCATACTTGTCTAACTTGACAGTTAAAAAACGCATAACGCGTTCATCTTGTCTCATCATCAACTCAAAAGTATCGATGATTTCAGGCTTCACTTTAAATTCTAACAAGTGGTAAAAGCCACTTTTTTTGTTTTCGATTGGGTAAGCCAATTTTTTTAGCCCCCAATCTTCTTTGTGCACCATTTCTGCACCTTCTGAAGATAAGTAATCTTCAAACTTTTTGACTGTTTCCTTTATCTGATCTTCAGATAAAACGGGATTTAAAATGAAAACAGTTTCGTACTGGTTCATAAATATAGTTTTTAATTAAACGGGTGCAAAAATAAACTTTTTATCTTTAACTGCAAGATTTTCTGCTAAATAAAAATAAGAGTAATTTATGGCTTTTGAAGTATATGAATTCACTTTTTAAACCTCAAAACACAATTATATATCCCAAGATTGCCACGGCTGTTTCCTGCATTTCAGCAGAAAACAGCTTAGCAATGACTTTTTAAATATTGTGTTGTTAGATTATAAGGTTTGAACTAAACATGAAATTTTATTCATTTGCAAAACCTATTTCTGCGTCATCACAATATTATTGCAAACCACTTCAGTGATGTAGCGTTTGTCACCGTCTTTAGTTTCATAAGAACGCGTAGTCAGTTTACCACCAATCAGCACTTCTTGACCTTTAGAGACGTGATTTTCAATAACATCAGCAGTTTTGCCCCAAGCCACAATATTGTGCCAGTCGGTATTTTCTACTTTTTCACCCTTAGCTGAGGTGAAATAATCGTTGGTAGCTAAACTGAATTTCGCTAATTTTTTACCAGAATCTAAGTTGATGATTTCTGGGTCTTGACCTAATCTTCCCATTAATTGCACATGGTTACGTAAATTATTCATAATATAAAATTTTTGATTCCGCCTTTGGCGGAACAAGTTAAACATAAAACCGATTTAGGGTTTCTAAACCAGTGCCGTAACAAAACGACAGGACAAAGATGAGATAGGAGGGAAGAGATATTCGGTAAATAAACATCTACTTTCGTTTACTTTTGTTTGTAACTATTTGTAAATGGATAAAAACCTAATAAACAAATATTTATAAAAAATTAATGAATTGTTAAAAAAGTTTTATATTTGTTGGTATATACTGAAGTTATGGGCAAATTAAAAAAGAACGGAGAACGTAAAAATGAAAAATAAAACAATAGCAAGAATTTCTATATTGCTGAATATTGTCTTCATCTGTGGGACAATTTTGATAGCATACAAATATTATCCAAAACTTAAATCAAAGTTTTTTCCAGAAATATTGTCTGTAATACAAGAAGAAAAACTTAAAGACACAGACAAAATTCCGACAATTATTTACGATGCTTCAAAATTTGAAATTATTAGTCAATTACCAAATACAGAAACTTACACGAGACTTCCTTTAATTTCTAAAAGTAAAGTAAGACAACCAGTTTGGGGACTTTCTCAACATTCAGCAGGCATTTCTATTCGTTTTTCTTCAAATTCCTCTACAATAAACATCCGTTGGAAATTGAAAAATAATAGCAATTCGTCAAATATGACACCTATTGCATCAAAAGGACTTGATTTGTATGCATATACTGACAATAAATGGCAATTTGTTGGTGTTGCAAAACCAACAGGTGCATACCAAAACGAAGCAATTATAATTGAAGGAATGGATACAATTAATAGAGAATACTTATTAAATCTACCCTTATATGATGGAATTCAATCACTTGAATTAGGTATAAATAAAGGTGCATATATTAATAAACCATCTCAAAAAATTATTGACACTTCTCACCCAATTGTTTTTTATGGAACGAGTATAACACAAGGTGCATCGGCTTCACGTCCAGGACTAACATACCCAGCACTATTGGAAAGATATTTTAACAAAGAAGTAATCAATTTAGGTTTTAGTGGTAACGGTAGATTTGAAAAAGAAATTGCCGAATACATAATGACTGCAAAACCTTCTGTGATTATTTTGGATTGCACACCAAACTCTCCAGCAGACACGATTAGAAAAAACCTGCCAAAAACTATTGATTATATAAACTCTGTTAATGACACAGTTCCAATTATACTTGTAGAAAGTATAATCAGAGATTTTGCTTTCTTTAAAAAAGATGACAAAACAGTCTTTGGGACGATGTCATTTATAAATGAGCAAAATAACGCATTGAATGATGTTTATGAAAGCAAAATAAAGACAAGGAAAAATATTTTTTACATAAATAGTGAAAGTCTTATCGGTAAGGACCACGAAGCGACAATAGACGGAACACATTTTAACGACTTAGGACATTATAGAGCATACGAACATTTACGAAAAGAAATTGAAAAAATAATCAGCCCATAACATCGTATATAAAACATTTGGCAGTCAGTGTGTTATCGAGTATTTCAACCCGTATCAAAAGTACTTGTAACTTGACAGAAAAGTGCTTCGAAATGCCAAACGTTTCATATACGTAACCGTTATGCCATATTAATAAAAAATGACTGAAAAAGAACTAATAAAATACATTGATTTAGTTATTAAAAATATAGATGATTTTAATGCTTTTGGTATTAAAGACCCAGTTTTTGACAAATTAAAACCTAAAACAGAAGATGAAAGAAAGTATTTTTTCAAACTAATCGATAAAATTGAATTATTTGCTAAAAACAATGACTTGTTTATTCGAGTATCAAAAGGCGACTGTTTTAAATTAACTGATAAAGGGAAAAAACTAAAACTTTCAAGTAAAACATTTAAAAACTTTGAGAAAAAACAAAATAGGAATGAATGGTATAATAAACCCTGGGTTGGATTTTTAATTGCTTTCATTCTTTTAATTTTTAATATTTATCAGCATTTTGACAATCGATTTTTAAAAGATGATTATAATTCTCTTTTAAAGAAATATGATTCCTTAAAAGTTGGCTTCAATAATTACAAAGATTCGACATCTCAATTGAACCATCAAAATTTAAAACAAATACAAATAAAAAATTTAGATTCAATATCCAAAACTTCTGATAACGATTAATATAATTAAAAACGTGGCACAACACGAGGCTATAAGTAATGCGGGATTATTAGCTGAATTTGAAGACTTGAGCATGTTTTTTCACTCGCAATTTGTATATTTAAATAATGAAATTTATAAATATAAAATCACTCGCTTGGGTATGTGCTGAATTGAAAGGCTTTGGCTTTTATGCCCCGCACTACAGATAGCCCAAACGTTGGCAACAATCCCTCATAGACTCATAGAAACTTTAGCCCATCGGCTAACGTAAAATGAGTAAATTTAGGATTGAAAGTTGAAACTTCGAATAAAATATAAATGATTGATTTATAGTGGTATAATTTTAGGTTAGTTTGAAGCTAAAAAGCTAACCTCACGGTTAAATACATTTGGTTTTTTGCCTACGTTAAAACCCAAGGTCGAAAAACCAAAAGAGTTGTTTTTACCAATGCTCGAAAAAATGTATCTTGTGAAAGAAAAAACAACCGAAAATAAATGCCAATATTTCAGAAATCAGTCATACAAAAGCACCTTAAAAATCTTGACCAAGAAAAGTTGGAAAAGGCTTTCCAAACATTCCGACTGAATTACAATCCAACAAAAATAGAGCAAATAAAAACGCTCAAAGAAGAGGAATATCAAGACGGATTTTTACGTGAAATATTTGTTGACGTTCTCGGTTATACACTTCGACCAGATGAAAATTTTGATTTACAACGTGAATTTAAAAACCAAACGGACGGAAAAAAAGCAGACGGTGCAATTTTAAAAGATGAAAATGCAATTGCAGTAATTGAGTTGAAGTCAACAAAAACAAAGGACTTGACAAAAATAACGCAACAAGCGTTTAACTATAAAAACAATCAGCCAGAGTGTAAATACATCATAACCTCTAATTTTCAAAAACTTCGGTTTTACATAGACTACTCTACCGAGTTTGAGGAGTTTGACTTGTTTTTTCTCGACAGGGAACGATTTGAATTGCTGTACCTAATTCTTCATAAGGAAAGTATTTTTTCAAATCTTCCCATACAACTTAAAAAAGAAACGCAATTTCACGAAAAGGAAATTTCTGAGGAACTTTACAACGATTATTCCAACTTTAAAACAAAACTGTTCAACAACCTTATTGCAAATCATCCGGACAATGATAAGTTGTTGCTTTTCAAAAAATCGCAAAAACTTTTAGATCGTTTTCTGTTTATCCTGTTTGCTGAAGATAGCGGATTGTTGCCACCAAATTCAATTTCACGAATCATCAAGCGTTTTGACATCTTAAAAGAAGAAGATGCCTACAAACCAATTTACGAAATTTTCAAGCAGTATTTCGGATATATGAACATTGGTCGAAAAGGCAAAAAAGAACCTGACAATATTCCTGCATACAATGGCGGATTGTTTTATGAAGATTTATTGCTCAACAACCTAAACATTGATGATGACATTTTAATTGACGATTTAAAGAAACTATCAACCTACGATTTCAATACAGAAGTTGACGTAAATATTCTCGGTCATATTTTTGAGCATTCACTCAATGAAATTGAGGAAGTAACCGCAGAAATTGAGGGCACAGTTTCCGACCAAAAAAGAACAAAGCGAAAGAAAGACGGTGTTTTTTACACACCAAAATATATCACAACTTATATTGTTGCCAATACAATAGGTAAACTTTGCATTGACAAAAGAAAAGAACTCGACATTGAAGAAATTGAATATGACGATTCGTTTCTAAAAAAAGACAAGACGCTAACGGTAAAAGGTAAAAAGCTTTTCACAACCTTGACCGAGTACAAAAATTGGTTGACAAATTTAAAAATAATTGACCCAGCTTGCGGAAGTGGAGCATTTTTAAATCAAGCATTAAATTACTTGATTGAAGAGCATAAAAAAATAGACGACATCATTGCAGACTTGACAAACTCACCATTGAGATTGTTTGATACAGACAAGAACATTTTAGAAAACAATCTTTTTGGTGTAGATATCAACGAAGAAAGTGTTGAAATTGCCCAATTATCACTTTGGCTTCGCACCGCAAAAAAAGACCGCAAACTTTCCAAATTAAACAATAACATAAAATGTGGCAACTCACTTTTAACAAGTGAATTTGATTGGCACAAAGAGTTTCCCCAAGTTTTTAAGGAAAAAGATAAAAAACTATATCACATTACAACGGCAGTTCATGACAGCCGTACATCCAAAAGGATGATGGATTATAAAGTACGAGAAAAAAGAGAGATGGGAACAAACCCATACCCAAACATCATCTATTTCACAAAAGAAGAAGATTTAATTATTACAGAAACCATTGCTGAAATTGTTGAAAAAGACAAAATTAAAGTTCTGGCGTATAATATTTGTGCTGACCACATGCATCTGTTAATTGCTTGTGATATCAATGAAGTTGCATCCATAATGCAAAAAATAAAATCAATCACCGCAAAGAGAGTAAATGACTCAAGATACGCAAGGGATATTGCAAGGGGTCATGACCCCTTGCAGGATAAACCTCTGCATAAAGAAAAAGAATACAAACCTGTGTGGCAACAAAAGTATAGTGCTCCTAAAGAAATAATGAACGAAGAGCAATTACAAAACACCATTGCTTATATACAAAACAACAGAACTAAACACCAATTACCACAACACGATAAAATTATAAAAAGTATCATCGAAAAAATGTGTTGTACTATTGATGAAGCTCTTGAGCCTGAATTTACTGGCGGATTTGATGTGGTTATCGGTAATCCGCCGTATATTAAAGAATACACAAACCGACAAGCTTTTGACGGTTTACACGACCATCCTTGTTATCAAGGCAAAATGGATTTGTGGTATTTCTTTGGTGCTTTGGCATTAAACATCATTAAAAAAGATTATGGATTGATTGGTTATATCGCACCCAATAATTGGATAACCAATTCAGGTGCTTCAAAATTTAGAAACATAGTGCTGAACAAAGGAAAACTCACAGAATTCATAGATTTTGGCGATTTTAAAGTGTTTGATTCGGCAGGCATTCAAACCATGATTTATATAATGAAAAGTTCTGAAAATAATGAAAACTATAACTTCAACTTTTCAAAAGTAAATGACAGCAAAATAAAACACGAAGATGCACAATTGTTTTTAGAGCGTGTTAAAGATGAAAAATACGAATATTTTAGAGCCAATATCGATAGAAAAGAAAACTTAGATAAACCTATCAATTTTGTAAATGCTGAACTAACTTTAATTTTAGAAAAAATAAGAGCAAAACAAAATTTCGCCTTTGACAAAAAAGAAATTGCCACAGGTATTGATGTGCACCAAGATTTCACGAACAAAAAGCATATTTCTATTTTAGGCGAAGGTTTTTCAATTGGTGAAGGAATTTTCAATATAACTCAAACAGAGTATGAAAATCTTAATTTGTCCGCAGAAGAAAAAAAATTAGTTAAGCCATTTTACACAACTACAGAATTGCATAGATTTTATGGAACAAATAAAAATAGACTTTGGGTAATTTATACAGATTCCAGTTTTAAAAATCCAGAAGCAATTGAGCCATATCCAAATTTAAAAGAACATTTAGATAAATTTCAAGAAGTAATAACATCTGATAACAAACCTTATGGTTTACATAGAGCAAGAGAAGAAAAGTTTTTTAATGGAGAAAAAATAATCTCATTAAGAAAGTGTGTAAGACCTACTTTTACGTTTACAGATTTTGATTGTTATGTTTCTCAAACCTATTTTTCAATACAAACTGAACGCCTAAACCAAAAGTATTTAACAGGTTTATTAAACAGTAATCTAATTGCATTTTGGTTGAAATATCAAGGAAAAATGCAAGGCGATTTATATCAAGTGGACAAAGAGCCGTTAATGAATTTGCCAATTATTAATCCAACAAAAGAAATTCAGGAAAAAGTAGCTGATTTAGTTTCAAGCATAATTTCTAACAAACAAAAAAGTTCGGATTACCAAGAATTGTTGGAAACAGCAAAAGCGGAAAACAATTTTGACCGAGAAATACAACTGACAAAAGAATTGGAGCAACTAAAAACGGAGTTAGGAAAAGCCGAAAACAAAATCAACTCGATTATCTACGAACTTTACGACATTGAACCGACTGAAATTGCAACGATAGAAAAGAATATATAAAAATGAAAAGCCAGTGCTAAAAGCCGAGTAGAACGGAATTTAGTAACAATAATATCTATTTAGAGCCTTTATTTTAGAAACAGAAATAGTTTTCGCTAACTTTGCCCTATATTTCGAAAAACCCAACACAAGTGTTTTACAGAAGAAAAATAATATTATCCCTATTACAATTATTTGATAATGAGTTAAATAAAATTAGCTTACAAACCTTGCCTTTATTAATGCATTAGTATCTTAAAAAAGCTCATTTCTTATCAAATAAATTATTTTGATTTGAAAGTGCTCAAAATACCATAATTTTATTAGTCCAATTCACATTAAATTAGCATAATGTTTTCTTAAAAATTATCAATATTTCTTTAATAATAGCTAATTTTATAGAAATTTATTGAAATTCTAAAGTATAGTAAGACTGAATAGTTAAAACAATAATTTTCTAAACAAATTAATTATGAGCAAGTTATTTATCACAGGATCAACAGGTCACTTAGGAAAAGCAACGATAAACTTTCTGTTAGAAAAGGGTGTTGCAGCCAATCAAATTTCAGCATTGGCGAGAGATGAAGGCAAGGCAGCCGAACTAAAATCTAAAGGAATAAATATAAAAATAGGTAACTATGATGATATTGATTCCCTGCGCTCCGCAATGCAAGGTATAGAAACTATGCTTTTAATTTCATCCAGCGAAATGAACAAAAGCAGAGCAGAACAGCACATCAATGCCATCAAAGCTGCAAAAGAAAATGGCGTGAAGCATATCGTCTATACCAGTTTTATGAGAACCGAAGAAGATCCCAAATCTCCGCTTTGGTTTATAGCCGAAGATCATATAGAAACCGAAAAGTACCTTAAAGAATCGGGTATTACTTATACTCTTTTTGATAATGGTTTTTATTTGGATATGCTGATGGATTACGTAGGAGAACAGGTATTGGAAACCAAAACCATTTTTGTTCCAGCTGGTAAAGGAAAAGTAAATTTTGTACTGCGTAACGAAGTTGCTGAAGCACTTGCTAACGTGCTTACGACAAGCGGTCACGACAATAAAACTTACTTAATAGGAAACGAACAACCCATATCATTTGGAGAAATTGCCAATTACATTTCAGAACTTACTGGAGTTGCCATCAACTATGTTACTCCCGAACCTGAAGTTTATAAGCAAACTTTGATGCAGCATGATGTACCAGAAGATTTTGCACGAATGTTTACAGCCTTTGCGGTTGCTTTTGCTGCTGATACTATGAATATTTCTACTACTGATTTAACTCAATTACTCGGACGTAAACCCACTACAGTTAAAAAATATCTTTCGTCAAAATTTAAAAAATAAAAGATATTCAGATGCTAAACTGCTTAAAAAAATTGCCTTATTTGAGTAATTATAACGTATGAAAAAGAACATTGAATTTGGCATTTCCACCTTTGCCGATGTTATGCCCGACCCACATACGGGCGTAACTATTTCACAAGCAGAACGCATTCGGCAAGTGGTTGATGACATTGTTTTAGCCGACGAGTTAGGAGTTGATTTTTATGGCGTAGGCGAGCATCATAGACCAGAATTTGCAGTTTCATCGCCAGCCATTGTGTTGGCTGCGGCTGCGGGAAAAACCAAACACATTACATTGGGTAGTGCTGTTACCGTTTTATCGACCAGCGACCCTATTCGTGTGTATCAAGACTTTGCAACAATTGACGCTATCAGTAATGGCCGAGCAGAGTTGTTGGTTGGGCGTGGAGCATTTACCGAATCATTTCCATTGTTTGGTTTCGACCTTAATCAATACGATTTATTGTTTGATGAACGACTTGAATTGTTGCTCAAAGCAAGAGACAACGAGTTTGTTACTTGGCATGGAAAAACAAGAAGTCCGATTGACAACTTAGGGGTTTATCCACGCACCGAAAAACCATTGAATATCTCTATGGCCTTAGGTGGTTCGCAGAGTACCGTTATTAAAGCAGCAAAACATGGACTTCCCGTGGTTTTGGCCATGTTGGGTGGCAACATTGTTGACTTCAGTAAATACCCAAAATTGTATCGTGCGGTAGCACAAGAAAGTGGGCACGATTCGGATAACTTAAAATTTAGTGTTCAAGCACACGGTTTTGTACTTGACGATAATCAAGAAACTGCCGACACATTTTTTCCATACATACAGTATTACAGAAATCACTTATTAGGAGAACGCGGTTTTCCACCTTACATTAGAGACGAATATGATTATGCACGTTCACCAGGACAAGGATTATTTGTAGGTGGTCCTGAAGAAGTTGCGAACAAAATTATTTTGCTCATCAAACATTTGAACATCGACAGATTTATCATTCAAATGCCTTTGGCAACCATGCCCCACGATATTGTCAAAAAAGCAATAAGCGTTTATGCCACAAAAGTAATTCCGCTTGTTAAAGCAAAAATTGAAACCGAAGTCTAATTTTGATACATCAGGTATGACCACATTAAATCAACTTAAATCATTCACAGATACTTTACCTACACAAAGTAAGAAAATGCCCGTGCTGTTTACCTCTCACGGCAACCCGATGGATATTCCTGTTTCAAGAAGTGACAGGGAATTTTGGCAAAAACTTTATGATTTAGGCATTAACCTTCAAAAAAAATATGAAGTAAGAGCAGCATTGGTTGTATCAGCGCATTGGTGTACCAAAGGGACTTACGTTAATGTTTCGCATAGTCCAAAACAGATTTACGATTATTATGGTTTTCCTGAAGAATACTACAAAGTGTATTACCGTGCTAAAGGTTCGCCTGATGTGGCCCATGAAGTAAAGAAGATTGTTCCTTCGGTTACCGAAACAACCGATTGGGGATTAGATCACGGTGCGTGGCCTATGCTGATGCATTTATTTCCAGAAGCCAATATTCCCGCTTTTCAGATGAGTATTGATTATTATGCTAAACCCGACTACCATTATGAGTTGGGCAAACAACTAAAATCATTGCGTAACAAAGGCGTGTTGATTATAGGAAGTGGTGCCCTTATACACAACTTACCTTTAGCAAGCCAAAAATTGTACAAAAATGATAAGACGCCTTATGGTTGGGAGACAGAATATGATGCTTGGATTAAAAAACAGATTGATTCCCGAAACATTGTCAATATCATTAACTACGAAAACAGTCATAAGTTGAGTAAGTTAGCTGCTCCCACGCCTGATCATTATGTACCTGTACTTTACAGTTTGGGACTTATGGATCAAGATGATGAAATCAAGTATTTTTTCGGAGGCGAGCCAACTATACCAGCTTTTAGCGAACGCAGTTTTATTATTGAACGATAAATTTAGATAAATATTTGTAAGCATAGACTTTTTTGGGCGATGCAAAAAAGAAAAGAAAAAATGTTGTAATTATCTAAATATGTGTATATTATAAAAAAACGTCATTGATAAAGAAGAATGAGGAGAAATCTCATCCTACTGAGATGTCTCGTCGCTCATGCATCGCTCTGTCAACATGACAAATGATTAAATATCTGTATTTTATAGAAATATATTTTATTGGAATTTATATCGAACTCACGTTAAAATATAAAATTTTACGAGTTCCATCATTTTTAGGCTAGGCAAGAATAGGTCAATTTGAGACTTTTCTTAACCATAAAGATTGAGAAAAGTGTATTGAGAATGGGCTTTTGGCAACCAAATAGCATTGTTTCGTTACAAAATTACTATCAGAATTTCACTTAAACTGATGCGTTTTGGGTTTATCAAATTCAAGTTAAAAGTACGGTATAATACATTTTTTGGAGTCTATAAAAAATCATCTACTTTACTTAACCCAACCTTAATTTTGATTTAATAACTATCTCTTATGAACTAAATATTTTTGAAGCAATCTATGGTTTTATTAATAGTTGATTAACACCTATGAAATGCTAACAGGATAAAAAAATGAAATTAGCAAATAAATATGAATCCGATGCCGATTTGCTGAAAAGACTCAAAAATAATGAGGAAAAGGCTTTAGAAATTTTAATGGAGAAATATTATGTTCTGTTATGTAGGTTTTGTTACGGTTTTATAAATGCTAAAACAGATTGTGAGGAAATTGTTGCAGATATATTTTTTGGGTTATGGGTAAATCGTAAAAAAGAATACATTCATACAAGTCTAAAGTCGTATTTATTTATGGCTGTTAAAAATAATGCACTAAAACAAATTCGCAAAACAAAAGTAGCAAATCAACAGCTTGAAGAAGTAGCCAACACAAGTATAGAAAAATCGGCAAATGCTTTTGAAAATTTGATATTTCAGGAAACTGAAATTGAAATGGAAAAATTGATACAAACACTTCCTATAAAAAGAAGAAAGATTTTTCAGCTTAATCGTAAAGAACATCTTTCAAATAAACAAATCGCCGAAATTTTAAACATTTCAGAAAAAACAGTAATGAATCAACTGCGTTTGGCCGATAAACAATTGAAAGAAATTCTTAAATTAAAATCCGTAATATAAAATTATAAAAAATCAAGAAGTCCAGTAAAAAAAAATATTGTTAGACTTTTTTGATTAAACTTTTTTCACTTGCTAAGACGAAAAATATCATTGCTGATGATACAAATATAGCAAGCTAATCAAACTTATACCTTTATCTAAACGATATTATTCACTCAAAATGGTATAAGATTGTTTCATAAATATCTTCTTAAATAACGTGAGTTAGATTTATCGAAAGCTGTAAATCAGATAATTACATCTTTTTGTTAGCAAATTTTGTCATTTCGAACGAAGAATGAGGAGAAATCTCATCCTACTGAGATGTCTCGTCGCTCATGCATCGCTCTGTCAACATGACAAATGATTAAATATCTGTGTTTTATATGAATATATTTTACTGGAATTTATATCGAACTCACGTTAAATATAAAAACCTAAAGCTAACTCTACCTTAACAATTTGGTAATAGCATGAGTCGGGAAAAAAACTGGGTTTTGGGGTCTTATAAGTAGAAAGGTAAAACTATGGAACAACAGGATTTTTGGGAACTCATAATTAAACATCTCTTAAAAGAGACTTCTGCAGAAGAAGATGAGAGAGTAAAGAGGTGGCTTCAAGAAAACCCTGAGGATTTAAAATTATATATTGAAATTAAATCTAATTGGAATTTTGATGAGAGTGAATATCCACAATTTAATTTGGATAACGCTAAGAAGTTGGTTCGAAATAAAATATTCTTTAGAAAAGAAAATGCGATAGGTAATACCAAAAAATCAAAACCAGCCTTTAGTTTCCGAAAGATCGCAGCTATCATTTTTCTGCTAATTGGCTTGTCTGGTGCTGTTGCGTTTTGGTTTTCAAATATGAAATTAGCCGATGATGTTCTTGTTGAAAACAACTCAGGAAAAATCAAAAACATCAATTTACCTGACGGCTCTAAGATTTGGTTAACAACAACGAGCAAAATTAGATATCCAAGAAAATTTGAAGAAAATTATCGGGAAATATACTTAGAAGGAGAAGCTTTTTTTGAAGTGCAACACAATGCAAAACGACCTTTTTCTATTTATACTCAGGATTTAAAAACCACAGTTTTAGGCACTTCATTTAACATTAGTGCTTACCCAGACAGTGAAAACATTTCAGTAACGGTGGCAACGGGCAAGGTTTCAGTATCTCGAGGAAATGAAAGACTAAGTTTACTCACAAAGGATGAAAAACTCACATATAGCCATCGTACCAATAAGATACATACCACTCAAATAAGCAATCCAAATTGGAATGAATGGAAGAATGGACAGTTGATTTTTAAAGAATCAAATTTCGGGGAAGTAGCCACAATACTGGAAAAAAGATATCAGGTAACTATAACTTTTAAAAATGAGTCTGCCAAAAATTGCCCTATCACAGCAAGTTTTAATGCTGATAAATCTATAAATGAAATATTGGATATGCTATGCCGGCTTAACCCTACATCATACAAATTATTAACCCATGACCAAATTCTTATAACGGGAAAAGGTTGTTTAAAAAAAGATAAAAATATGCAGTAAAAAAACTTTAGGTAAAACCTACTAGACCAGTATTTGTATTTTGAATTACTGGATTAATTCAAAAACATTCAATTCAATAACCATCTCAAACTATTAAACATTCAAATTTATGAAAATTTCTTACAAAACAATTCTATTTTTTAGTTGGAACAAAAATATTTCTTTTTCTAAAAAATTTATAAAAACATCATTGATTTTTATGCTATTGTTATCCTTATATAATATTGGGATTGTAAAGGCACAGAACATTTCTGAAATAAAAGTTTCTGTAGAACTCAATAATGCACCTTTAATAGATGGGTTTAGACAAGTGGAAGCCCAGAGTAACTTAAAGTTTGTATTTAACCAAGAACAAGTAAATAATTACCAAAATCTAAGCCTAAAATTTGAAAATCAAAGTATAGAACAAGTGTTAAAGCGTTTACTAGAAAAAACGTTTCTTACTTATGAGGTTAATGGAAACAATATCATCATAATTCAAAAGGATGAAACAGGAAAAGTTACTGGGGTAGTAACCGATAAAACATCAGGAGAACCTATACCAGGAGTGAATATAAAAGTAAAAGGGATTAATACAGGTGCCATAACCGATTTAGACGGTCGATATATTGTTGATGTCCCTAATTTAGACGTAGAATTGGAATATTCATATTTAGGTTACATTCCACAAACCATTTCAGTTAATGAGCGTAGAGTAATAAATATTCAATTAGAAAGTGATGTTACGAGCTTAAACGAAGTGGTTTTAATAGGTTATGGAAAGCAAAAAAAACGGGATGTAACGGGTTCAGTAGAATCTGTAAATAGTGAAGATTTTAAAAATATACCAGTAGCCAATCCTTTACAGTTATTAAAAGGGCAAGTTTCGGGAGTAGATGTTTTTAATGGTGGTCATGAGCCTGGTTCGCCAACTAACATACGCATAAGGGGTGCACGATCTATCGGTGCTGATAATGAACCTTTGATTGTATTAGACGGCATTCCCATCAGTGGCGGTTTAAATGACATTAACCCCAATGATATAGCTTCTTTTGAGATTTTAAAAGACGCATCTGCCACAGCTATTTATGGTTCTAGGGCTTCAAACGGTGTTATTCTTATCACTACCAAAAGAGGAGAGATAGGAGAGACTCGCATCACCTATGACGGTTATTACGGTATAACCTCTGTAATTCATAAAATTGACTTGATGAACGGTGAAGAGTTTGCCCAACTAAGGAGAGAAGCTAACCGGACCATACGACCTGATGGAAGCTATCCAGACGATGAGGAGATTTTTGATAATATCGCTTTAGAATCTTTGGCAAACGGAAACTTTACAGATTGGCAGGATTTTACATACGACCCAGGCTATAAACAGAATCACCAAATATCTATTAGGGGTGGCAATCAAAAAACACAGTTTGCTACATCTATAAATTTTTTTGATGAAAAGGGAATTGTTGAAAGCTCAACTTATAACAGGGCATCTTTAAGAATAAATTTAGATCATAAAGTAAATGAGAGATTTAAGTTTGGTGTGTCCTCATTCGGTAGCTATTCAAAACAAGATTTTACCCAAAACGACTTGTATGATAATGTGTTGCGTTTAAGCCCTTTAGGGGTTCCTTATGATGAAGAAGGAAACATTCGTTTTCGTCCTACAAATGATGAAAGCCAACGCGTAAATCCGTTATCTGATATTCAAAATTCAGTAGATGAACGTTTTAAAACTCGTATTTTTTCGAGTATTTATGGGGAATATAAAATAACAGATGATTTGACCTACCAGTTGAAAGTCGGTCCTGATCTACAATTTGGAAAGCAAGGCTATTTTTATGGAAGTGAAACCACTAATTCTCAAGGAGGAGCTTCTTTGGCTGGAAAAAATAATTTTGATATTATTTCTATAACCGTAGAAAATATTTTAAGCTATGATCATGAATTTAATGAATCTCATTCACTATCAACAACCTTAGTGCAAAGTTATCAAAATCAAGTCACGAGGTCAAGTTTTATAAATGTCAGAGATTTGCCCTATGATTCACAATCGTATAATAATTTAGGGTCTGCTACTGAAATCACAGGAGTTGGATCTAATTATCAAAAGTGGAGGCTTCTCTCTTATACTGGACGTCTTAATTACCAATTTAAAAAACGCTATCTCCTAACTGTAACCGCTCGAACTGATGGTTCATCTCGTTTTGCCGAAGGAAATAAATGGGGATTCTTTCCTTCAGCAGCTTTGGCTTGGCGTATTTCTGACGAACCATTTTTTAAATTACCTACTTTCTCAGATCTAAAACTTCGGGTTAGCTATGGAGAAACTGGAAATACAGGAATACAACCCTATCAAACTTTTAGTTTTTTAAATTCAAGTTCCTATGCTTTTGGAGATAATGGTGTTCTTGGTTTTGTTCCTGGTTCTTTATCAAATCCAGATTTGCGGTGGGAAACTACAAAACAATTCAACTTGGGTCTTGATTTTGAATTCTGGAACCAACACATAGGAGGTTCTATAAATTATTATGTAGCTGATACAGAAGATCTTTTGTTACCGAGAAGTATCCCTACGAGTACGGGTTTTGAAAGTGTTTTAGAAAACATTGGATCTACAAGAAATAAAGGTTTAGAAATAAACTTATCCTTTAAAAATATTCTTAATTCTTCAGATTTTAATTGGAGAGCTGATTTGTCTTTTGCTACCAATAAAAATAAAATTACCGAACTTTTTGGAAACGGTCAGGATGATGTTGGAAATAATTGGTTTATTGGGCAACCTATCAATGTCTTTTACGATTATAAAAAAATTGGTATTTGGCAGACAAATGAAGCAGAAGTGGCAGAAGCAGCAGGATTTGCACCTGGAGATATAAAAATTGAAGATATCAATAATGATGGTTTATACAATGCGGATGATAGAACCATCATCGGTTCTGCAAACCCTGAATGGATAGGCGGTCTTACCAATAGCTTTACCTATAAAAATTTAGCCCTATCTTTTGTACTCTATACCCGTCAAAACTACAAGACCTTTTCTCAATTTTACGTCAATAATAACAGACTTGCAGGAAGATATAATAATTTAGATGTTGATTATTGGACGCCAGAAAATCCCACCAACGCAAATCCACGCCCTAATGTAAGTCAGGAAAGCGTTTTCTTAGGATCTACCTTAGCTTATAAAGATGTGAGCTTTGTGAGGATAAGGAATATAGCTTTGAGCTATTCTTTGCCTAAAAAATTGACAAAAAATCTCAATATTCAAGACCTAACATTAACTCTAATAGGTGAAAACCCCTTTACATTTACTTCTTATGAGGGATTTGATCCTGAGTTTGAATCTAATGGTGAAAGAGCTTTATATCCTTCTACCAAAATGTACTCTTTAAATCTTAATGTAACTTTTTAATTTTATTTATCATGAAAAAAATAAATTTTTTAATCATTTTATCAGTGTTAGCATTGGGTGTTTTCTATTCATGTAGTTTAGACGAAGACCCTGTTTCAGAAGCTACTCCCAATACTATATTCAATACTCCTTCGGGAATAGTTGACGGTGTGAATGGTGTTTATTCATATCTCAGAGATTTATATGGATCTCAGCCTGGCTTTACTCTAACTACTTTTGGTACAGATTTGTTCCGCCACGGTAAAGATGGCGGTTATAAAGGTATGGACAGATACAGTTCTGAATTGAACTCATCTATGGGTTATTTAGAAGATATATGGAGTACCTGCTATGCCGGAATTAATGCTTCTAATACAATACTTGATCGTATAGATAATGTTGATATGGATGAGGCTCTGAAAACAACCTATAAAGCTGAAGTAAGATTTTTAAGAGCTCATTATTATTACTGGCTGACCATACAGTATGGCGATGTAGTCTATAGAGATACTGAAACAGAAGGCGTAAATACAGAAGATGTAAGAACCGATAGGATTAGCATTTGGGAAAAAATGAAAGAAGATACCGAATATGCTGTAAATAACTTAGACTATACACAAGATGAGTATGGAAGAGTTACAAAAGGAGCAGCCTTGCAACAATTAGCTTTGATTGACTTATTGTTGAATGATTATGAAGGTGCAGAAAACGCTGCTAAAATGATTATACAAGAAGGTCCTTATGCATTACTGAGTAATTATGCTGATGTGTTTGATTATAATAATCAGGTAAATGAAGAGATAATTTTTGCAGTTCAATACATTCGAGACCCGCTTTTTAATGGAGATGGAAACCAAGGTCATCTTTTTTTTACTCCAGCCTATGATCAATATCCTGGGCTTAAACGAGACGTAACTCAAGGAGGAAGACCATATACTCGATTTCGTCCTACTGAATTTTTTAGAAATTTATTTTCTGAAAATGATTCTCGATTTGATGTTACATTTAGATATACCTGGTTTTACAATAATGAAGCAACTTTGCCAGAAGGTAAAGCTATAGGAGATACTGTTGTTTGGCAGGTAGAATCAGATGTTCCTTCAAAAATAGCTCCTAATATCGATAAAATGCATTGGGGTATAAAAAAACATGATGATCCCACACGTGCCAGTTTTCAAGACAGAGCAGGTTTTCGAGACTTTTTTGTATATCGACTTTCAGAAACTTATTTGTTGGCAGCAGAAGCACTTTTAAAGCAGGATAAAAAACAAGAAGCTGCTGATTACTTAAATGAAGTTCGTATTAGAGCATCAAAAGAAGGTACTATGATTCCTTTAGTGACCGCATCGCAAATAGACATGGATAAAATTTTAGATGAAAGAGCTTTAGAATTAGGTGCTGAGGAGAAACGTTGGATGGACTTAGCAAGAACAGGAAAATTAATAGAACGGACAAGGCTATATAATCCTAATGCTGAACCTAATATCATGGATTATCATAAACTAAGACCGATACCACAATCTCAAATCGATTTAAGCACAGTAGAATTTCCACAAAATGACGGATACTAAAAATTTTAAAATGAAAAGAAATCTAAATATAACAACAAAAGCTTTCCAAAATCTATTCTTTCTTTTATTCATAGCTCTGCAAGTTCAGGCACAGATCACAACAAGATTAGATAGTATATTACATGTTTTTAATAATGAACCAGAGGAAATTCTGGTAATGGCTCATCGTTCAGCTCATCAAAATTATCCAGAAAATTCGATAGCTGCAATGAAAGAAAGTATCCGTTTAGGAGTGGATATTATCGAATTGGATTTAAGACAAACTAAGGATGGAAAATTAATCATTATGCATGATGCTACTGTCGATCGTACAACAGATGGTACTGGAGAAGTCAGTTCTTTTACATTAGATGAATTAAAAAAATTGCATTTATTGTTTAATGAAAAACCAACCAATCAAGCCGTACCCACTTTCGACGAGGTTCTAAAGCTTACTAAAGATAAAATTATGATAGATGTTGACTTTAAGTTGGATGATAAAGAAGCTGTGGTTAAAACCTTTAAACTTATTGAAAAGCATAATGCTGAAAAGCAAGTGCTTTTCTTTTTACATAATTTTAGATATTTCCCCCATATACATAAGTTGAATCCAGAAATTAAAATTATGCCAAGGGCATATTCTACTTGTGATGTAGAAGATATGCTAAAATATGACGATATAAAAATTGTACACATCGACCATGATTTTTATAATGATTATTTAATGAAAAAAATGGCATATAAAGGGATGCGTATCTTGGTAAAAACCATGGGAGATATCGATGATTTGGAATTGCAAGAAAAAGGTTCTGGTTTTGAAAAAGTCTTAAATGAAAAGTATGTCAATGTAATTCAGACTGATTTACCTGAAGAACTACTAGCATTTCTTAAATCGAAAAATTTACATCGTTAATATTGATAAACTAAATGAATTATAGTGTTAATTGATAAAATATAAGGAGAAATAAGATAAAAACCACCAACTTAAAGAAAGAAAACTGAAAATCTTAGGACTTAGAAATAAAAAGTATCCAAAAATCTAAACTTTTGATAATTGTTTGTAGGCTGATGTTTTAGTTTATTAAATTTATGTGAAACTTATTAATATTTAAATGGAATTTAATTAAATTCGATTTTAAATTAAAAAACATATAAGCATGAACAGATTAGAAAACAAAGTCGCAATTATCACTGGTGTTGCTGGTGGTATGGGTGCAGCAGAAGCTAAACTATTTGCCAAAGAAGGGGCAAAAGTAATCATCACCGATATACAAGAAGAAAAATTAAAATCCGTTGCCGCTGAAATAAAGGCTAATGGTGGTGTTGTGGAATATGTCGTCCATGATGTGAGCTCGGAAGAGAGCTGGAAAACAGTAGCTCAAAAAGCGGAGAAAGCTTTTGGTAAAATAGACGTACTGGTTAATAATGCAGGTATTCTTGGTGATATCATGGGATCATTGGAAGAAAGAACCGTAGAAGAATTCAACAAAGTACTTTCGGTTAATCTTTTAGGTCAGTTCATAGGAGTTAAAACCGTTGTTCCTTATATGAAAAAAGAAGGAGCAGGTTCCATTATCAATATTTCATCCGTAGGAGGTATTATTGGTGGAGGTAATGGTACGGCCTATACGGCATCAAAAGGTGGTTCAAGAATCTATTCCAAAGGGGCAGCAGTTGAATTAGCCAAGGATAACATTCGTGTCAACTCCGTTCATCCAGGTTATGTAGAAACTCCTATGACAACACAGATGAAAGGTTCTGATGATTTTAAAATGAATTCACTTTCTGGAACACCTTTGGGTAGAGGGGCAAAATTAGAAGAAATTGCGTATGGTGTTTTATTTCTTGCTTCTGATGAATCTTCTTATATGACAGGCTCTGAATTAGTTATTGATGGTGGATTGACCGCACTATAATGATATTATACCATTTTTAATGAAATAGTATCGTTAATAAACAGATGAAAGTATAATACCGACGTATTTTTTAAGAACCCCAATACCTAGAAAGATATATAAAATAACATTCACCATTAGCCATAAAACAGCCTTGACATTTTTTCAGTTTAGGTGTCGTGCGGGATTACGAAGCGATTTCCTATCAGTTTACACCGACTTTTTTTACGAGCCACAAGCCTTTGCAAACCTCTGAAACCTGCATGCACTATACCATGTGTTGGCGGCTGCTGGCATTCATTCCGTCATCTAAAAACTTGTCTAACGTGGCTAAACTTTTCACAAGGATTTCTCCATAGTTTTCTTTTCTGTCTGCGAAGCAGATTTTAATTTTCGTGCTCTGTTTCTTTCACCCATTCTTTAATTATTTCAAATGTCTTTTGTTTATCAACAAGACTTAAATGTTTCGCATCGTCTAATATTAATGTCTTGACAAATTTGTCGGCTGGTTTAAAAGCAACTTCAAATTGTTCGGGATAAAAACTTTCGTCTTGCTTTCCTACTAAAACCAGGCACGGGATATTTATATTTCTTATGTCTTCTTTATAATTCTTGGGCGTAAAATCTATCGTCATTCGGAACGAATAAAAAGGAACCTGGAGTTCATCATTAACACTTTCCGGCCGGTTGAAAAACAAAACCGGAAGTCCATTGAGCATCTTTATCCCAATGTTATTCAACATCGATAGTCCGATTATCCTTTTCAACGCAACCGTCACCCAACCGCCACTGTTCGGTTTAACCGTTATTGCATCGTATCCCAAATAAGGTGCAAGCATAATTGCCCTGTCAACTTTTGTGTTTTTAGGGTTGCCGATAAACTTTAAAACTAAACCGCCTCCCGATGAGTGTCCTGCCAATATGATTTTATCAGCTTTGAGATTTTGTTTGCTGAACTCAATCAAATCTTCAATGTCGTTTTCAAGTTGTCCTATGTACTCAACTTCTCCTTTTTTTTTCTTTATTATTTCCGTGTCCTCTTAAATCAGGCGTCAGTACTGTGGCAATTTTTTTTTGCAATTGAATCGGATAAACTTGACAAATACCTGCTTTCAGAACCAGAGCCATGAATTAAAATCATTACATCTTTGCTTTCGCTTTTATAAATTCTGTTGAATAATTCAAATCCATCTCTGGTTTTAATCCATTGCGTTTCTCCAAGAGAAGAACCTGAATTTTCCTCGATTGAACTAAAATCGTAGTTTTTAATGTTCTTTATTTCAGGTATCGACCAATAGATAAGAGATAAACAAATTGCCATGTAAATGATAAAACTCGTCAATAAGAATGTAACAATCCTCTTTTTTATTTCGATTAATTTTTATCATGATTATTAAGTTATTATACGTTTTCAATGACCTTTTCAAGTTTCGCCCTGATTTCGCCAGCAATACCACCTAATTTGTCATTTTGAACCGCCTTCATGGATGCCACTGGGTCAACGGCAGCTACTTCTGTTTTGCCATTCTCCAGTTCCTGCACAATCACATTGCAGGGTAGCATGGCTCCGATTTTGTTTTCGGCTTGCAGTGCTTTATGTGCAAATGGCGGATTGCAAGCCCCCAAAATTAGGTATTTTCTGAAATCGACATCCAGTTTCTTTTTCAATGTGGCCTGCACATCAATCTCGGTCAGTACCCCGAACTCTTCTTTTTTAAGTTCTTCGGTTACTTTTTCTACTGCTTCTTCAAAAGCATAATCTGTGGTTTTTTCAAAATAATACTTCATACTAATAATTTTTTAATGTGAGACATTCTAATAATATTAACACCAAAATTACATAAAAGTTAGTGCAAAATTGTTGCAAAGTTTAATCACAGTGCGGACACACCCCGTTAATAATGAACTGGGTATTCTCATAAGTATATCCATCGGGCAGTTTAACATCGGGGATGGGCAGTTCCTTCATGCAACGTGTTCTGCCACAACGCGTACAGAAAAAATGAACGTGCAGGTCATTTATATTACATGTACAATCCTCATCGCAAACGGCATACTTAACTGAACCTGAACCATCATTAACTGTTTGAACGATGAAATTATCCTCGAATGATTTAAGTGCCCTGAATATGGTTGAACGCTCAACTTTTCCAAAGCGTTGTTCCAAATCCGATAGGCTCAGTGCTTTGTAAACCAACGTTTGCATGGCTGTTGATTTTACGTTTTTCGATTCAAGTTTTTTATCGATTTCCTGATTTTCCATAACAGTAATAATTAACTCAAGTTTCGCACTTTTAAATTGTCCTAAAAACAAGATAAATATTACAAAAAAAGTAGCTTTTTGTTTCTTTAATTTACTGATTTTCAGTATATTTAAAGCTGTAATTCCAAATACGACAAAATGCTACAACACAAAGATATTAAAAATTTATCAGAATTAAACAGTGCTTTTGTTGATAAACACAAAAGAGCAGATTTCTTTCTAAACTTTATCGACATTCTAAAACTTGGAAAATTTCATCAACTTTTACCAGTGCAAAAGTCAATGTATTATATTGATATAGGTTGACTCTTTTTTGGTTATTGATTAGATTATCGATCAAAAGTTATTTCCAATTTTTTTTCTGAGCCTTTTGAATGGGCCCAAAAAAAATTAGAATAACTTTTTACTTTGTGCTCATATTTTAATTTCCTGTAAATTTAAGTTATTTTTTCTATACGACTTGTATTTGATGTTCGGATTTAAATGAACCTCTGCTGGTTTTCTAAGGTCAAGACTAAAATGCGTTCTTAGGTTATTATAAATATACAGCTTGATGAGTCATATCTCTAGCTATTTCAATGTTTTTGTTGGGCTTTAAGTCGTTTGTAGAAGGCTTGTTTAGTGATCCCAAAACATCCATAGAGCCATTTTCTTTTATACGGTCTTTCTTCTTTCGTTCTATCTCTTTTGCTAATGTTTTGGGCAACGACTTTTTTGCCATATCCACTCCTGTAATGAGTTCCATATCAGCAATGATGTCTTGCTGAAAGTCTTTAACGAACTCCAGTTCTTCGATCTTTTCTTTTAATTTCTTGATTTCTTGATTTTTACTCATACCTATTTTTTGTTGGGCTAAGGTACTATAAATTCTTAGCCAGTAGGAAATAGTTGTCCGAGGAACGTCATATTTCTTTGAGGCAGCTTTTCTTGAGAGCTGACCGTTTACGATTTGGTCAACAACTAATAATTTGGTTTCTAAAGTTACTTTTTGGTAGCTTTTTTTTCGCCAGTGTTCTTTTTTTGATTTCATAAGTGACTATAATTAATGGTTTAATTTTTAGTCAACCTATTTCAGGAAATTACATCTTTTTAATGTGGGCTAACGGTCTCGTATAACCGTCAGTTACGGGTTAAATTTAGCGTTTATTTTCGGTTTAGCACTGACGTTAGCAATTCCGAGTGGATTCGGACGTAGTCGAATCCGCCGTAATTGTGGTTATACATTGTTAGCAAACGTTATTTTTTCGATTTGTCTTTAAAATATTCTATTATTCGGTCATTTATATTTGATAATTCACTCAAAATATATTTCTGATTTTCATTGATAGATTTAACTTTTTCTACCTGTACAGCATTTATTTGTTTTACTTTTTCAACTTTGTCAAATTCCGTTTTCGCTAGTTGTTCTAGCATTTTATTGGTCTCATTGATTTTAGATTGAAAATAGTTAAATAATAAAAAAACAAAATTCAGGACTATGATTGTTGTAGTAAATTTTGAATTTTCAATATTTCCATCAATGTTTAGCCAAACAATTATAGTTAAAGGCAAAACATAATAAATTAGGGTCAATAATAATTTGGATATTCCTTTTATCGTTTCGGTTGGTTTAATGAAAGTGTCAACTACAATTTTTATTGCAATTGCTAAAATTGTCAAAGTAACTTTCTCGAAATATGGATTACTGAAGATTTCCAAAAATTTAGTCTATTTTAATTCTATAATCAACTGCTCTTTCTCCTTTGTCAACTTTTACAAGTTTGTTATTTTCAAAGTAAAAATATCGGTGGTCACTTCTCCAACCAACTCCAGGTGTGTCATTATATGTTTTTATTACTTTTCTGAAAATTGTAACTGTTTCGTTCATTTCAACAAGCTCCTCTTTTTCAACTTTTTCTTTGAATTCAGATATAGGCATTCCAATATAGACTTTATCCATTGTTTTTGCCATTAGTTTTGTTGGATTTGCACCACAGCTGATAATTAAAGTTGAAAAACTTAATAAAATAATAATTAGGTTTAATTTTTTCATTCAGTTTGTTTTTAATGTTTGCTAACTAGTATATATCCACAAAAATACACCACTTTTTTAATTTTTAGGCTTGTTTTTATACTTTTTTGCCATTTTGTCTAATGGACTTTCTATCT
>NZ_JBRJHB010000009.1:0-95178 GCF_053628795.1 Psychroflexus sp. MBR-150 | reverse complement strand
TCTATTTTATATTTTTGGATATCGATAATACGGAAAATATCGGTTTTAATACCAGCTCAAAAATATGAATACAGGCTAATCCTCATTCTTTTTTTTGAGCTTTTTTTATTTTTTTTAAGTAAATATTTCACAATAAATCGGCTTTTTTAATACTTATATTTAATGTTTTTTTAATATTTTTTGCATATTTTGAATCCATAAAATGTAAGTTTCATTTTTTTTATCAACTTTTTTATTCAATATGAGCATTTTTTTTAGGGTTTACCCCGATATACCTATGTTTTTATCTGCTCAAATGCATAATTTGGGTTCAAATTGATTTTAAAAAAAAAGCTGTAGCAGCAAATTTTAAAACCACCTTAGGTTTTGAGTAAAACCACCTTAGGTTTTGAGCATAACCTAAGCAGGAAATTGAAGAAACCTGCGGTTGTTTTTGTGATAAATCTTTAGATTTTACATAAAAAAAACCTTGGTTCACGGAAAAAACCAAGGTTTTAATACAAGCTTAAAACTTATGAATACAGGCTAATCCACTTTTTTGAATTCTAAAGTTTTAAGCAAATCACGGAATCTCTTGCCAGGTCTAAACAAAATTTTAGAGTCCTTTATGGCGTTTGAGCTCACATCTTCTTCAAGGTCGAAACCTTCTGAGCTAAGGCTGACGCGAAAAGAGCCTAAGTCTCCTAGATACACAATATGTCCTTGGCTGAGCTCGTCAGACATGTTGTGGACAAATGCTTCCAGTACAGCAAGGCAATCTGCCTTACGGACTGTTGATTGATTGGAAATTAAAAATGCCAATCGATTCAGATCTGTACGCCCACTTGTTTTGACCTGGGCGTAAAACTTGCGTGGTGCCGCCACATCTTGTGGGTTCACCTTTTGAACGGTTTTAAATGTTACCATTGTTAAAAAATTTATGGCAGATGAAACTGCCTGGTTAATATTGGTGTAAATTTAAAAAGCTTTTTTTATTTTTTTAGTAATACTATAAATAAGGTTTTCAACAAGTTATGAACATTTAGTTTGTTTGTTGATTATTAATAAGTTAGTTATAATACTGATATATAATGTATTATAATATTATTATTTTGTATATTGTTGTTTTACAGTAGTTTAAATGTGTTAAAAAAAATAAACGATAGGATGATTTTTTTTCACTTATTGAGTTTTGTTTCACTGAAAGATTCCTCTACCGAGACTTCGGTATCAGAATGACAAGGGAATGTCATTCCGACGATCGGTTGTCATTCCGACGGCAGGATGTCATTCCGACGGCAGGAGGAATCTCTCTCACGTATTGGTTTTCGTTTCACTGAAAGATTCCTCTACCGAGACTTCGGTATCAGAATGACAAGGGGTTCGCAAGCTCCGTTCAGAATGACAGGGGAATGTCATTCCGACGGCAGGAGGAATCTCTCTTTCACGTATTGGGTTTGGTTCACTGAGAGATTCTTCACTCCGCAGGCTCCGTTCAGAATGACAAGGGGTTCGCAGGCTCCGTTCAGAATGACAAGGGGTTTGTCATTCCGACGGCAGGAGGAATCTCTCTCTCACGTATTGGGGTTCGGTTCACCAAAAGATTCCTCTACCGAGACTTCGGTATCAGAATGACAAGGGAATGTCATTCCGACGGCAGGAGGAATCTTTCTCACGTATTGGGGTTCGGTTCACTGAGAGATTCTTCACTTCGCAGGCTCCGTTCAGAATGACAAAGGGGGTTTGGTTTGCTGAGAGATTTTTTAGATTTTTGGGTCTTATTCATTAGGTTTCTCAATGGCATTACATCCTATTATGAGCAGGATTGGAATGATAGCAATATATAATCTTTTGAATTTCATAACTATAAAAGCTTAAACTCAGTTGCTATCAGAATGCTTTAGCAAAAAATAGCTCAAGGATTTATAGTTGTAACATAGCCTTTTTGTAGAGCATCAGGTAATTGAGTTTTGTATTTTTCAGCTTTTTCACGGGTATCAAAATTGCCAATAAAAACTTTAAATAGAGTTTTGTCATCGACTGATTGTAGTTTGACGTGTATAGGTTCTGTGATATTATATTTTTTGAGTTCGGTTGTATAATTAATCGCATTTTCTTTTTTAGAATAGCTGGCCACTTGAATGGCAAAATTTCCTTTTGAATTTGGATTTGAAGTTGCGTTTTGTGGCTCAAAATTTGTTTCAATTTTAAGCACTTCCATTTTGACTTGAGCAATATCATTGTTGTAAAGTCCTATAGAATCTGCAGCACTTTGAGATAAATCTATGATACGACCTTTGATAAAAGGACCGCGATCGTTTATTTTTACTTTGATAGATTGTTTGTTGGTTAGATTAGTCACTTTCACCACAGAGCCAAAAGGCAAACTGCGGTGCGAAGCTACAAGACTGTCGTGAGAAAACCGTTCACCGCTTTTGGTCATCAACCCTTCATGAGATAGTGGTCTTACCGAAGCAAAACCTTGTTGGGTTTGAGCATTTAGGTTTGGTAAACCCCAAAATATGAGCAATATAAAAAGTTGTAAAGGTTTCACATTATTGACTTAATTGAATAATTTGTTCGGCGAGTTCGATGCCAATTCGGTCTTGGGCTTGAGTGGTTGCACCACCAATATGAGGGCTTAATGACAATTTGGATTGCATCAACAATTTAATTTCAGGTGTTGGTTCATTTTCAAATACATCTATGGCGGCAAAGCTCAATTTACCACTTTCAAGAGCTTCAACTACAGCCTTTTCTTCAATAACGCCACCGCGAGCAGTGTTGATAACCGCTGCTCCGTCTTTCATTTTTTCGATTTCTTTAGCACCTAAAATGTAGTCTTTTTGTGATGGCACGTGAAATGTAATGATATCAGATTTTGATAGAAGGTCATCAAAATCTATACTTTTTAAATGAAAATCTAAATGTTGACCATCAAAAAAATCAAGTCTAACATCCACTTCATCAGTAAATTTGTCATGAACCACAACATTCATTCCCATACCAATAGCACGCTTTGCCGTGGCTTGACCTATTCGACCAATACCGACTATTCCCATAGTTTTACCTTTGAGTTCGGTGCCTTTGGCATAAGATTTTTTGAGTTCTTTAAATTTTGAATCGCCTTCAAGTGGCATTTGACGATTGGCGAGATGCAAAAATCTAAAGCCGCTTAAAGCATGTGCCATGACCAATTCCGCCACAGAATCTGATGAGGCCGCTGGTGTGTTTATGACTTTAATTCCTTTAGATACCGCATGATCAACATCAATATTGTCAAGCCCAACACCACCACGACCGATGATTTTAAGATTTGGACAAGCATCAATCAAGTCTTTTCTTATCTTGGTTGCACTTCTCACCAATATGACATCAATGTCATTATCGTTGATGTATTTGGCGAGCTGCTCTTGAGCTACTTTGGTTTGTATGACTTTGTGACCTGCCTTTTCAAGCATATCTACACCAGCTTGAGACAGACCGTCGTTTGCTAATATTTTCATTTCAATTTTTTTTAGTCTTTAATTTTTAAGCTTTTCTTTCTAATTCGTCCATAATTTCTACTAAAACACTTACCGATTCTTTAGGCAAAGCGTTGTACATTGAAGCACGATAACCGCCGACGCTTCGGTGACCATTTACACCATTAATGCCTGCTTGTTTGCACATTTCATCAAAACGGTCTTTAAGTGTGTCATCAACCAAATTGAAAGTGGCATTCATTGTTGAACGGTCAGGTTTATTGGCAAAACCCTTAAACAACGGATTGATATCAATTTCAGAATAAATTAATTTGGCTTTGTTTTCGTTTTCTTTTTCAATGGCTTCAATGCCACCTTTTGCTTTTAGCCAACGCAAATTCAACATTGATGTATAAACCGCAAAAACGGGTGGCGTGTTAAACATGCTGTCTTTACCGATATGGATTTTATAATCTAACATCGAAGGAATATCTCGACTGACTTTGCCGAGTATATCTTCTTTAACAATGACTAAAGTTGTTCCAGCTGGTCCCATGTTTTTTTGAGCACCAGCATAGATCAAATCAAATTTGCTAAAGTCAAGTTGTCTAGAAAAAATATCACTGCTCATATCACAAACAACGGGAACATCTGTTTTAGGAAAGTCTTTGATTTGCGTGCCAAAGATGGTGTTGTTGCTCGTGCAGTGAAAATAATCTAGGTCACTATGAATGCTATAATCTTTTGGAATATAATTAAAATTTTTATCCGAAGAAGTGGCTACAATCTCAACTTTGCCAAGCTTTTTTGCTTCTTTGATAGCTTTGGTTGACCACGCACCTGTCTCGAGATAAGCCGCTTTGTTTTCAAGTAAATTGTATGCACTCATAATAAACTGTAAACTTGCACCGCCTTGCAAAAATAAAGCCTGATAGCCTTTGCCTTCAAGTCCTAACAATTCTAAAGTCAGAGCTCTTGCTTCTTCCATAATATCAACAAAAGCTTTGCTTCGATGAGAAATTTCTAAAATAGATAAGCCAGAATTATCTAAATCTATCACCGCTTCAGAAGCTTGCAAAAAGACTTCTTTTGGTAAAATACAAGGACCAGCACTAAAATTGTGTTTTTTCATAATTCTTATTTTGTTGAAAGATTTTGTAAAAATTGAACGGTGTCTATACCATCGGCATAATCTGCCAAATTGGGTTGTTGAGCTTGACCAAAATCAAATTGGCAACTTGAATGTTGACCGACAATACATTGAATTTCATCTCGGTGTTGATTTAAAGTTTGTTGTAGTGAAGTCTCACTATCATAAATTTCATAATGAACAACACCTATTGGTGAAGCAATAGATTTATCTTCTTTTAAGATTAAAAAATCATTGTCTAAAAACTTTGTATCACTCATCAAATAAACCGCTTTGTTGTAATCGTAATTATTTGCGTATTTGTTGTGGTAAATATAGGGTTTGAATTTTGAAATGCCTTTAAAAAAATGATTAAAATTAAAGTTTTGAGGGATAAATAATTTAGACACATTTCTACAGCCTAAACCAAAAAATCTAAACATATCTTCACCTAATTTTTGAAAATCTTCAATATTTTCTTGATTGGTCAAAACGGCTACACCATTTCTGTTTTTTCTAATGATATGCGGTTTGTTTCTGAAGTAATATTCAAAATATCGAGCAGTATTATTACTGCCTGTGGCAATAACGGCATCATAGTTTTTGAGTTGATTCTCTTCAAATTTGATATAGGATTTAAATTCAGGCTGAATATCAACTAATTGCTCAGCAAAATAGGGTAGAAGTTGCTTATCGTTTGAAGATAATTTTGCGATGATGTTATGGCCCGAAATCAATGTAGATAAAAAGTCGTGAAAACCCACAAGTGGAATATTGCCAGCCATAACAACGCCAATATTTTGTGGTGAAATATCTTTTTCTAAATTATAAGGATTTAACCATTCATCCAAATTGTTCTTTTGGAGAGATTTTCCCCATTGTTGTAATGCAAAGCAAATATTTTCTTCAGTAAACCATCGGTTTTCGGCTTTTGCAATTTGAAGAACTTCCTCAAATTTAGGGTGTTTTTTTGAAAGTGTTAAGGATTGTTGATTTGTCAAATCACGTATATGCTGACCAAGGTCAACAAATGCTGCTTTTCGTTGTTCAAAAGTGAGCATAAACTTGTGGTATTTTGCTATTATGATTAATTTTGAACAAACTTACGATAAAAGAAAAACATGGCGATTAAGATAACAGACGAATGTATAAATTGTGGGGCTTGTGAACCAGAATGCCCAAATACTGCAATATATGAAGGTGCTGACGATTGGCGATATTCTGATGGTACTAACTTAGAAGGCAAGGTGGTTTTGCCCAACGGCAAAGAAGTTGATGCTGATGAGGTTCAAGAGCCTGTTAGTGATGAGTTTTACTATATCGTTACCGATAAATGCACCGAATGTAAGGGTTTTCACGAAGAGCCACAATGTGCAGCGGTTTGCCCTGTTGATTGTTGCGTGCCTGATGAAGATCACGAAGAAACAGAAGAAGAACTTCTTGGCAAACAGGCTTTTATGCATAATGAATAGCCTATAAATTAAAATCTAATAATAGGTTTTATTTTGCTGTTCTATAGCTCTCAAATCATCAATGATGCTGCTATGGTTTAGTTTCAAACAATCATTTATTTTATCTATGAAAAAAATTTTATTATTATTGAGCATAACATCTGCTTTGTCTTGTCAAAAAAAACAAAACGCAGAGGTAATGTTTTACAACGCTCATATTTATACTCTTGACGCTTTGTTTTCTACTCAAGAAGCTATGGTGGTTAAAGATGGATTAATTTTAGACATAGGGACAACTGAGCAAATTAAAACAAAATATACAGCAAACCGATCTATCGATTTAAACGGGAAATATGTTTACCCAGGTTTTAATGATGCTCATACCCATTTTTATGGATTAGGGGTAAATTTGGAGCAAGTCAATTTGGTAGGAACCAAAAGTTTTGATGAAGTGGTAGAAGCTTTGCAACAATATCAGAAACAAAATTCGTCTGATTTTATTATTGGCAGAGGTTGGGATCAAAATGATTGGCAAGAAAAGACATTTCCTACTAAAGATACCTTAGATGATTTATTTTCTAACACACCAATAGTTTTAACTAGGATTGATGGTCATGCTATGTTGGTTAATCAAAAAGCTCTTGACTTGGCAGGAATCAACATTAATACTCAAATAAAAGGCGGAGAAATTGTAAAAAAGAATGGTGAATTAACTGGTGTTTTAATTGATGAACCCATGAATAAAATTAATGCTATCATTCCTGAATTATCAAAAACATCAATAAAAAAAGCACTTAAAAAAGCAGAAAAAATTGCATTTAAAAATGGGCTTACTAGCATTACTGACGCTGGTTTGTCAAGAAAAGTTATCAATATTATTCAAGAGATGCAACGCCAAAACGAACTCAAAATTCGTATCAATGCTATGGTTGGCAACACTCCTGAAGATGTTGATTATTTTTTAAAAAAAGGAGTCATCAACACACCAAGACTGCGTGTAGGTTCAGTAAAGGTTTATGCCGATGGTGCTTTAGGCTCAAGAGGTGCAGCACTCAAACAACCCTATTCTGATCAAAAAAATCATTATGGTGCGATGTTGATAAGTTTGGAACATTTAGACCAATTGGCTAAAAAACTTTCAAAGACAAATTTTCAAATGAATACTCATGCTATTGGTGATTCTGCTAATTCAGTGGTACTCAAAGTTTATCAAAAATATATTAACGATAAACCTAATAAACGATGGCGTGTTGAGCATGCACAAGTTATAGACCCTGAAGATTATCATTACTTTTCAAAAAACATTATTCCATCTGTTCAACCAACACATGCCACCAGCGATATGTATTGGGCAGAAGAACGCTTAGGGGCTAAACGCATCAAATATGCTTATGCTTACAAAACTTTACTTGACCAAGCTGGTGTTTTACCCTTAGGAACAGATTTTCCTGTTGAAAATGTCAATCCACTTTTAACCTTTTATGCTGCAGTAAGTCGTCAAGATACGCATGCATATCCCAAAAATGGTTTTCAAATGCAAAATGCTTTGACTAGAAAACAAGCTTTAAAAGGCATGACAATTTGGCCTGCTTATGCTGCTTTTGAGGAAGATGTGAAAGGCAGTCTTGGGCGTGGTAAATACGCAGATTTTGTGGTTTTGAACAAAGACCTGTTAAGTTGTGATATTTATGATGTAATTGATTTGAAAGTGCAACAAACTTTTGTTGGAGGTGAAAATGTTTATGATATTGAGTAGTTGTGTGTAATGTATGACTCGAATTTCATTTAAAAATATTACTATATATTAGTAAATTATTTTATTTTAAATATGAACAAAGAAAAGTTGTATGTCAGTAAAGTGTTACCACATTTAGCAAATTTCAAAGTGTGTAATATTTATAGATATGAAATTAAAAAAATTGAGCAAGAACTGGCTGAATCATTTAATAAAAATAATATACATGAAGTTTTAGATATACCTGACTTTAGACATGTTAAAAATGATAAGTTAATGCCTGAAATAATAAAGTTGGTATTAAATAAACTTAAGATTGAGAAAAACACCTTATTACAAAAAAAAGATTTTATCGTAATTGATGGTATAGAGTACAAGTAGGTAACTTTTAAAACTGGAAATCTACCCTTTTTAAATATTCAAAATGAAAACTTAATATTTTTTATGTATCAACCAGACTTTAAAAAAGTTTTTTACTGTGGAAGATTACTAATAGAAAAAGAGCAAAAAAAAGTAAACCTGATTTGTTTACAAATTTTGAAAAATTAAAACTATGATAGAGATTAAAACAAAGACATTAAGTAAATATAAATTCATAGATTTATTTGCAGGAATAGGAGGATTTCATTATGCTTTAAGTTCTTTTGGTGCAAAATGTGTATTTGCATCAGAAATTGACAAAAAGGCTTCAGAAATATATTATTTAAATCATAATTTATTACCAAAAGGAGACATAACAAAAATTAATGAAAAGTTGATACCACAACATGATATTTTATGCGGTGGATTTCCTTGTCAGGCGTTTTCAATTTCAGGTAAACAAAAGGGATTTGAAGATACAAGAGGTACATTGTTTTTTGATATCGCTAGGATTGTAGATTATCATAAACCTAAAATACTATTTCTAGAAAATGTAAAGAACTTCGTAAGACATGATAAAGGTAAAACTCTAAATACAGTAGTAAATACTTTAGAAAATATGGATTACAAAGTATTTTTTAAAGTATTAAATTCTAGTACATTTGGTTTGCCTCAAAACAGAGAAAGAGTTTATATAGTTGCTTTTAATAATAAAGAATTTAATAGTATTAGTTTTAATTTTCCCAACCCAAATATAAAAAGTAGTTTAGAAGATGTACTCGAAGAGAATCCAGCAAATGGTAAAATAATCAAAAGAAGTGATATATCATTTTATAAAGATTTTCATTCAACAACAAATATTTTTGGCGAAATTGAACTACCTAATAAGCCATTTCAAATAGGTAAAGTAAATAAAGGCGGTCAAGGTGAAAGAATTTATCATCCAAAAGGGCATGCAATTACTTTATCTGCTTATGGCGGTGGTGTTGGTTCTAAAACAGGTCTTTATAAAATTAAAGATAATATCAGAAAATTATCACCTAGAGAATGTGCAAGAATACAAGGTTTTCCAGATAGTTTTATATTAGCTAAAAGCGTAACTGAAGCTCATAAGCAATTTGGCAATAGTGTCTCAATCAATGTCTTACAACATATCATTAAAGAAATCACAAAAACTATAAAAGAAAATGACGGAAGAACAAAAATCAGGTTCTCAAATAGCCAAAAACGGATTCAAGAACGAGAAAGACATAGTAAAAAAGTTCAACAATTGGAAACAAGATGAAGAAGCTCAGATTTGGTTAAAGTTAATGGATTATGAAATTTCAGAAATTGAGTACGTTGAAGCCATAGTAATTTCAGGTTTTAAAGCTGATATACAAGTTCAAATAACTATCAAACTAAAAAAAGCAATAGATGCAGAAAATATACAAGTAAAATTAGTTAGTAATTTAAAAGGGTTTAATCAAATTGACAAAAGATGGATAGATAAATATATCGAAATGTGGGATATGCCTGAAATAGTAAGCACACTACTTAAACACTATACCGGCGAATTACCACCGTATGTTAATAACCCTAAAGATAATAGAAGAACTTTTGCTAACGAATTTAGTGAAAAAAATCAACAATTATTATTAAACTGGTTAAATGATAATAAATCTCTGATTGTAAGTGATATTTTAAAAGGTCGAGGTAAATTTTCGGCTGAATGGATGTTAGTAGCTCAAAAGGTTGAAAATTCTGCAAGATGGATATTAAAGCCAATGAACTACTGCTTAAACTTTTTTGGAAATGGTGATATAGCAATAACGAAAAGAGGTAATATAAAAATTGGTAAAATTACAATGCAAAGAAAAGGTGGTGATGGTGGCAGAAAAACAGCTCAAATGTTACAATTCAAAATCAATCCTGCAGAATTATTTAATTGATAATCAGAACACTAAACACAACACGGTGTATAGTTAATGGCGAGGTTTGGGCTGAATCGATAAGTCCGTTTTTTTGCTAATTTTACGATTGAATAAAAAGGTTTGGGTGTTTTTAGTCGCCACTAACCATACACCAACCGTTTTCAACTCGTATAGCTCTAAGGTGATTTTTTTTATTTTTAAACATCTCAATCTGCTGTTGGACTAATTTTGTATTATTTGTTGGGCAAAAAACATTTAGTTATATTTATACTTTTATGCTTAAAACATAAATATTAATAATGAACTATACCTTACATCAATTGCAAGTATTTGTAAAAGTTGCTGAACTTAAAAGTGTTACAAAAGCCTCAGAAGCTTTGCATTTATCTCAGCCTGCTGTTTCCATTCAACTTAAAAACCTTCAAGATCAATTTGAAATTCCACTTTTAGAAGTTATAGGTCGAAAAATACACATAACTGAGTTTGGCTATGAAATTGTGGTATCATCAAAAAAGATTTTAAAAGAAGTTTGATATTAACCTAAAACTTTAGCATTTAAAGGTCAGTTGGTAGGGCAGTTAAAAATATCCGTAGTTTCAACAGGTAAATATGTAATGCCTTATTTCTTAAATGAATTTGTAAATGAGCATCCCGGTATAGAACTTAATATGGACGTAACCAATAAGCTCAAAGTTGTAAAGTCTATAGAAGAAAATGCTGTAGACTTTGCTTTGGTTTCAACCTTACCATCTCACATAGATGTAAAACGAGAACCTTTAATGCCAAATACTTTAGTTTGGGTTGCCAATCAAGATTTTGATTTTAAATATAAAGATAACCTCAATGCTTTAAAAAAAGTGCCCCTTATTTTTAGAGAATATGACCCTGCTACCAGATACGCTATGGAAACTTATATGAAAAATAATAATTTCCCTGCAGGTAAACGGCTTGAGCTCACCTCAAATGAAGCCGTAAAACAAGCGGTTATTGTTGGACTTGGTGTGTCGCTTATGCCAATAATAGGTCTAAAAAATGCATTATTAAACAATATTGCCAAGGTTGTACCTTCAAAAAAATGTCCGATTACCACAGAGTGGAATTTAATCTGGTTAAAAAACAAAAAGCTTTCACCTGTAGCTCAATCTTATATAGATTTTGTGAAACAAGAAAAACAAAAAATTATTGAGTCTAAATTTAACTGGTATGAAAATTATATCAGCTCTATATGATCCTATAACAATAATTAAAAGCATTATGAAGTATCTGTTACTCCCCGTTATTTTTCTTATAAGCCATTTAGCTAATGCTCAATCTTCAAGTGATGTCGTTAATAACTTTTTTAAAGCCTTAAATCAAAAAAACACATCAATCATTGATAGTTTAACTTTAGACAATTTAAAACTACACAGCCTTCAACTACAACCTAAAGCAAGTTTGAGTTTTTCAACAAAACAAGACTTTTTGAATAGTCTAAAATCTATTCCTGAAAACATCAATATAGAAGAACAAATATTTAATATTGATTCATTAGTTTCAAAGCATTTCGCTCAGTACAGCATACCTTATAAATTTTATGTCAATGGCGAGTTATCTCACTCAGGAACTAATGTGTTGACTTTGATTAATATTGATAATCGTTGGTTGATTAGTTATATTGCAGACACAAGGATTAAACAGTAATTTAAACTTAGCAATCACTGATATTAACTTGAACCGCCAGACCGCCTTCAGAAGTTTCTTTGTATTTGTTGTTCATGTCTTTAGCGGTTTCCCACAAGGTTTTAATCACTTTGTCAAGCGGCACTTTTGCTTTTGAAGCATCAGATTCAATAGCGATTTCTGCTGCGTTGATGGCTTTTATGGCACCCATAGCATTTCGTTCTATACAAGGTATTTGAACCAATCCAGCGATAGGATCACAAGTTAAACCCAGATGATGTTCCATAGCAATTTCGCTCGCCATAAGTGCTTGTTCGGCTGTGCCACCCATCACGTGTGTTAAGCCAGCGGCTGCCATAGCAGATGACACGCCAATTTCAGCTTGACAGCCACCCATTGCTGCAGAAATGGTTGCCCCTTTTTTAAACAAACTTCCTATTTCACTGGCAACCAGCATAAATTCTTTAAGTTCTTCAAAAGAAGCTTGATGATTTTCAATGGTCATATAGTACATCATCACAGCGGGTAATGTTCCTGCACTACCATTAGTCGGTGCAGTGACTACACGACCTAAAGATGCATTGACTTCATTGACTGAAATAGCAAAACAACTTACCCATTTTAATATTTGCCTAAACTTGACTTCGGTTTGTCGGATGGTTTGAAGCCATTCTTCGGCATTATCATAAGTTTCAAAATGCTCACCTAGGAGGTTTTGATTCATTTTTAAAGCTCTGCGACTCACATTTAGTCCGCCAGGCAATTCACCACCGGTATGGCAACCGACATACATAGAATCTAACATCACTTTCCAAATATCTTTTAATCCTTGGTCAATTTCATCTCCAGATCGAAGCGATTTTTCGTTTTCTAAAACTATTTCTGCAATAGATTTCTTTTCTTTTGAACAATAGGTTAGTAATTCTTCACCAGTTTCTATAGAAAACGGAAAATGTTTAAAATCTTCCATTTTTTGTTTGGCATTTTCTCTTTCTTCTTTCACTACAAATCCACCACCAATAGAATAGAAAGCTTCTTGATGCAAAATTTTACTTTTAGAAAAAGCTTTAAAAATCATTCCGTTAGGGTGAAAATCCAAAAATTGACTTTTAAATTCTATATCGTTTTTGAAACTAAATTTTATGTAGTTTTGATGTCCTAATAGTAGTTTTGATTCAGATTTTAATGTTGAAATTTCAGTATCAATGTTTTCAATGGGCATTTTTACAGGGTCAAATCCCATCAAACCAAGTGCAACGGCTATATCCGTGGCGTGACCTTTGCCCGTGAGAGAAAGAGAACCGTAAAGCTCAACTTTAATGGAATCGATGGTTTCAATAGCTTTTATGGCTTTAAGTTCTTTTACAAAAAGTTGTGCAGCTCGCCATGGTCCCAGAGTGTGAGAGCTTGATGGACCAACACCAATTTTTAGCATATCAAAAACACTGATGCATTCTATTTTTTTCACTTAAATTGTTTTTTACAAAGATGTATTTTTTTGAATACAGATTTTTAAAATTAAGTTTAAATTAAATAATTTATTTCATACGGATTTAAAAAAAAATCAATCTCATATCATGTTTGTATAAACACTTAAATATTAATGAGTTATAATTATTAAGATAAGATTTTGCAAAGATTTTATTTTAGATTAAAAGCCACTTCAATTTTTATATTCAAAAATTCGCCTACTTTTGCACACACAAAATTCACTTACTATGCCCAAAAATTTAGTTATTGTCGAGTCACCTGCAAAAGCTAAAACCATTGAAAAATTTCTTGGTAAAGATTATAGAGTTGAGTCCAGTTACGGCCACATAGCAGATTTACCCCAAAAAGAGCTTGGCGTTGACGTTGATAATAATTTTCAACCCAAATATGTTGTCAATTCTGATAAAAAATCTATAGTCTCCAAATTAAATAAAGCAGCAAAATCATCTGATACCGTTTGGTTAGCCAGTGATGAAGACCGAGAAGGAGAAGCCATTGCTTGGCACTTGTACGATGAATTAAAACTTGATGAGGCTAAAACAAAACGCATTGTTTTTTCAGAAATCACAAAATCTGCTATTCAAAAAGCGATTGAAAATCCTCGAGGCATTAATTATAATTTAGTGAATGCTCAAAAAGCCAGACGTGTTTTAGACCGATTGGTAGGTTATGAATTGTCGCCAGTGTTATGGCGAAAAGTCAAAGGTGGTTTATCAGCAGGTCGTGTGCAATCTGTTTCAGTAAGATTAATTGTAGAGCGTGAACGTGAAATCAGAGATTTTAAAACCGAAACCTTTTATAAAGTTGAAGCTCAATTCAAAACCCAAGATGGTTCATCTTTTAAAGCAAGACTACCAAAGCGTTTTGATGTTTTTGATGAAGCTGAATCGTTTTTAGAAAAATGTGTTAATGCCAACTTCGAAGTTGCTGAACTCGACAAAAAGCCAGCTCAAAAAAAACCAGCTCCGCCGTTTACGACATCTACATTACAGCAAGAAGCCGCAAGAAAGCTCTACTTTCCTGTTGCAAAAACGATGTCAATGGCACAGCGTTTATACGAAGCTGGACATATTACTTATATGAGAACCGATAGCGTCAACTTGTCAAATCAGGCAAAAGCTGGTGCTAAAAACGAAATCATTTCGGCATATGGTGAAAAATATCATCAAAGTAGAAACTACAAAGGAAAATCTAAAGGAGCTCAAGAAGCTCACGAGGCGATAAGACCTACAGACTTTTCTAAACACAACGTGCCAGCAGAACGCGATCAACAGCGATTATACGAATTGATTTGGAAAAGAGCTATTGCATCTCAAATGAGTCATGCTCAACTTGAGAGAACAAACGTTAAAATAAAAGCCGATAAACACCAAGAAATTTTTGTAGCCAAAGGCGAAATGATCAAATTTGATGGATTTCTAAAAGTTTATCTTGAAGGTAAAGACGAAGAAGATGAAGAACAAGCTGGAATGCTGCCTAAAATCACCAAAGGTGATAAATTAGAACCAATAGCTATAGAATCTACACAAGGCTTTACACGACCACCATCGCGTTATACCGAAGCGGCATTAGTCAAAAAACTTGAAGAACTTGGTATTGGGCGACCTTCTACATACGCTCCAACAATTTCGACTATTCAGAATAGAAAATATATAGAAAAATCAAATATTGAAGGCCATAAACGGTCTTATAAAAAATTAATTCTCAAAAATAACGAGATTAAAGAAAAAACACTTTCTGAAATTACAGGAGCTGACAAAGGTAAATTGATTCCTACCGATGTTGGTATGGTGGTCAATGACTTTTTAGTCAACCATTTCGAAGGAATTTTAGATTATAACTTTACCGCTAAACTCGAACAAGATTTTGATGAAATTGCTCAAGGTGAAGAACAATGGACAGAAGTTATTCAAGAGTTTTATGATAAATTTCATCCTAATGTTGAAGATGTTGCCAAAAATGCCCAAAGAGAAGTCGGAGAACGCATACTTGGCAAAGATCCAAAAACAGGAAAACCTGTTAGTGTTAGATTGGGTAAATTTGGACCTATGGTGCAAATTGGCTCTGTAGAAGATGAAGAAAAACCAAAATTTGCTGGACTCCAACCTCACCAGACTTTAAATTCTATCACGTTTGAAGAAGCTATGGATTTGTTTAAGCTTCCAAAAGAACTCGGCGAATACAAAGGCGAAAAAGTAGAAGCCAACGTTGGACGATATGGACCATATATAAAATATGGTAAAAAGTTTGCATCTATCCCCAAAGGCGAAGACCCATTAGAAGTCAGTTATGATAGAGCCATTGAAATCATAAAAGCCAAAGAAGAGGCAGAAAAACCTATATATACATATAAAGGTAAAGGCGTTCAAAAAGGTAAAGGGCGATTTGGACCATTTTTGAAATGGGATGGCATGTTTATCAATGTCAGTAAAAAATACGATTTTGACAATCTTTCTGAAGCCGATATCATCGAACTTATAGAAGACAAAATTCAAAAGGAAAAAGACAAACTCATTCACCATTGGGAAGACGAAGGTATTAAAGTAGAAAAAGCCAGATGGGGTCGATATAAAGTCAGTCAAGGTAAAACCAAAATAGAATTACCCAAAACGACAGACGCCGAAGCTTTAACCTTAGAAGAAGTTAAAGCGATGTTAGACAAAAAGAAGCCTAAAAAAACTAAAAGAAAGACAAAACCCAAATCCAAATCCAAATCAAGAAAACAGTAGATGTTTAAAATTTTAAAACCAAACACATCAAGTTTTATTGAGGCTGTTGAAAATCTAAGCAATATTTATATCGGATCCTCGGTTAGTTTTTTAGATAAGCAAACGTCAATAGAAGATTTTGATTTTTGTATAATAAGTATCAATGAATGTCGTGGCAGCCAATCTGATAAAAACGAAATAGATTTTGAAGAAATTAAAATTCAACTTTACCAATTATATAAAGGGAATTGGAATTTATCAATAATAGACTTAGGTATCTTAGATGCAGGAGAATCTATCAGTGATACTTATTACGCATTTCAAAGTATTATTAAAAAAGTGCTTGGTTACAATATTATACCTATAATATTAGGAGGCTCTCAAGATATACTCTACTCACAATATAGGGCTTATGATGGAATAAAATATATGGTGAATTTAGCCAATATAGATGCAAAATTTGATTTAGGCGACTCTAATGCCAAGATGCACAATCAGTCATTTTTAAGCCATATGATAGTTCAAAAACCTTATAATCTCTTTAATTATGCTAATGTAGGTTATCAAACATATCTAAATTCTCAAGAGGAAATCAACCTTTTAGAAAAAATGTTTTTTGAGGCATATAGGTTAGGCGAAGTATCAAAAAACATTGAGAGTGTAGAACCTACTTTAAGAGATGCAGATATCGTGGCTTTGGATGTTACCAGCATACAAAGTCAATCTTTAGGTCAAGACAGTTTATATCCAAATGGTTTTGATAGCCGTGAAATATGTGCACTTTCAAGATATGCAGGAATAAGCGATAAGGTAAGTTCGTTTGGGCTGTACGAGCTTCAACATCTAACTTCAAACATTTCAAAACAATTGATAGCTCAAGTGATTTGGTATTTTATAGAAGGCGTAAAATTTAGACTCGATGAAAAAGCAGACATCAATAATCCAAACTTTATAAAATATCAAGTTCCCGTAGAAAATGATATCTTAGTATTTTATGAAAGTCAACTCTCTGGTCGGTGGTGGATAGAAATATCTTCTAATTTTAAAGATGTTAATAATAAATTAAATCAACATACGTTATTACCATGTGATAAGCAAAATTACATTTCAGCTTGCAATCAAAACATACCAGAACGTTGGGTAAAAGCAAGAAAAAAAAATGAATTTTGATTTTTTTAAAAAATTTACGGGTTTATTAATAAAATTATTGTTTTTTTGTAATACTGAAATTTTAAATGAACTAAACGATTTTGTATGAAGTTTAAATTTTTATTGAAATTATTTATAGTGATTTCTCTTTTAGTTAGTTGTTCTAATAGTGATAAAGGACAGCTTGTAGGTGTTCAAGGTAAACAGTGGTTTCCTGAAAAACCTTATGGAATGGTAAAAATAGAAGGTGGTTCTTTTACCATGGGTAAATCTGATTATGATATTGCTGGACTTAAAAATGCACCGATTAAAACCGTGACAGTTACATCTTTTTACATGGATGAGACTGAAATAACCAATTCTGAATACAGACAGTTCACTGAATATGTCAGAGATTCTGTTATTAGACAAAAACTCGCAGAAGAGGCTGAGCTTGCTGGAGGTGGAGATAATGCAGATCCAAATCAAGGCGGAGGAAGAAATAGTAGAAGTATTCAAGATTTTGCTTTTAAATCAATTGGTCAAAACAAAAAAGGAGGTTTAGGCTTGTTTGGTAGAGGTAATAATAATAATCAAAATCAGGATGATCAAACGCCATATCAACAATATTCAAAACATTATGACCCTATGGATAGAACTTTAAATTGGGATGTTGATATTATTTGGAAACCTTCAGAATATCCAGACGAAAACTATGTTTATGTGATGGATGAATTTTACTTAGATAAAGAAGATTCTTACAATGGAGAGCGTATGCTTGATGTTACAAAATTTGTTTACAGCTATAAAACTGTAAATTTAGACAAAGCTGCTCGTTCAGATAAAAAGCTTTCCAGTCAGATCGTTGAGCAAAAAGTTCCTGTCTATCCAGATACTACTGTATGGATAAAAGACTTTAATTATTCGTACAACGAACCAATGCATAACAACTATTTTTACCATACTGCATTCGATAATTATCCTGTTGTCGGTGTCTCATGGGTGCAAGCTAAAGCATTTTCAGATTGGAGAACACAATATTTAAATACATATAATAAAGAAGCTGACAAAAACAGATCGCCAGCTTTTAGACTTCCATCGGAAGCTGAATGGGAATATGCTGCTCGTGGAGGTTTAGAATCTGCTTCATTTCCTTGGGGTGGTCCATACACAAAAGATGATAGAGCTTGCTATCTCGCTAATTTTAAACCTTTACGAGGTGATTATGCAGCAGATGAAGCTCTTTATACCGTTGAGGCTGATGCTTATCAACCCAATGATTATGGTCTATATAATATGTCTGGAAATGTTGCTGAATGGGTAAATACTTCATATGACCCATCATCCTATGAATATATGTCTTCTATTAATCCTAATATGAATAATCAAGAAAATAACCGTAAAGTTATTAGAGGCGGTTCTTGGAAAGATGTTAGTTACTTTTTAAGAGTGAGTACCAGAGATTATGAATATGCAGATTCTGCAAGAAGCTACATTGGATTTAGAACTGTACAGGACTACCTCGGTAGTGGGATATCACAAAACCGCAGAAGAAATTAAAATCAAAACTAAATTTTATAATAATCAAATCAATAAATAATTAATAAATTAAAACTTAAAAATTATGGCAAAATCAAATACGTCAAAGAAAGTAATGAACATGATATATGGTCTCGGAGCCTCTGTTGTTATTATTGGAGCACTATTTAAACTTATGCACTGGCCTTATGGTGACCTTATGTTGATTATTGGTTTAGTAACAGAAGCAATTGTTTTTGCAGTTTCTGCATTCGAACCTGTTGATTCTGAACTTGACTGGTCTAAAGTCTATCCAGAACTCGCTGGTGAAGATGCTGACAGTAGAGCAAGAGAAGGTGTCGAGGCTGATGAAGAAGAAAAAGGGATATTGTCTCAAAAACTTGATGAAATGCTCAAAGAAGCTAGAATTGACTCTAATCTTATGGAAAGCTTAGGTGAAAGTATAAGAAGTTTTGAAAGTGCAGCTAAAAACTTATCACCAACTACAGATGGAATCAATTCTCAAAAGAAATACAGTGAAGAGCTTTCATTAGCCGCAGCACAAATGGAATCTTTAAATAACTTGTACAAAGCACAAGTGGAGTCAGCTTCTAAACAAGCTCAAATTAATGAAGCTGTTGCTGATAATGCTAGTAAATTAAGAGAACAAATGGAGTCATTGACTAAAAACCTTAACTCTCTTAATGGAGTTTATGGAGGTATGCTTAGTGCTATGCAACCTAAAGCTTAATTCATCTCTTAATTAATATAAAAAATATAACATAATATGGCATCTGGAAAAGTATCACCAAGGCAGAAAATGATTAACCTAATGTATTTGGTTTTCATTTCAATGATGGCCTTGAATATGTCTAAAGAAGTTTTGACGGGTTTTGGTATCGTCAATGAAACCGTTACTGCGACAAACAAAACTTTTGAAGAAAAAAACAAAATAGCTCTCGAAGGTCTTAAAAAGAAAGCGATTGAGTCTAAAGAACAATTTGGTGAAATCGCTAAAACTGCAGAGCAAGTTTCAACACTATCTGATAATTATTATTCTTATTTAGCTACACTTAAAAGTGAATTTGAAGGCACTGTTGAAAATCCTAAGGATTATGAAGCAATGGATAAAGACTCTTATGTGAACGAAAAATTTATGATTAGTGGTAAATTAACTAAAGCTGGTCAAGAATTTATGCAGAAGATGGAAGAATATCGTAATGGTATGGAACAGCTTATAGGAGATTCGTATCCTAATGTGATAGAGAATGTAAAGGAAACCTTTAAAGAAGCTGATGTTGTAATAACAGATAATGATGGAAAGAAAATGGATTATATCAGTTATCATTATATAGGTTATCCATTAATTTCAACAATCACTAAATTATCTACGCTTCAGAATAACATTAAAATTAATGAAAATGAAGTGCTTTCTAAGATGTTCTCAGGTCAATTGGTAGAAATTGCTTCTATGAATAATTATTCAACACTGCTTGAAACTGAAAGAAGTGCGGTTTATCCTGGAAATAAATTTGATGGTAATATTGTTCTTGGAAGAACAGACTCAACTACAGTACCAACAACAGTAAATTTAAAATTAGACGGTCGCCAACTCGAAAAAGGAAAAGATTTTGAAATTGTTGGTGGAAAAGTAAAACTTAATGTTACAGCTGGTAATCCAGGTGAGCATAAAATTGAAGGTAAACTTGTGTTTGCTCAAGAAGATGCTGAAGATATTGAAGTTCCTGTAGAACAATCATTCCAAGTTATTCCTAAACCAAATCAAGCCATTGTTTCTGCTGATAAAATGAATGTCGTTTATAGAGGTATTGATAATCCTATTACCGTATCAATGCCAGGTGTGCCTGAAAATAATATTTCAGCATCTGCTCCAGGACATACATTTAGAAAAAAATCAGGTTCAACTTATATTTTAAAACCTGGCACGGGTAAGGAATTAAGCATCAAGGTAAACGGTACTATAGAAGGCGAAACTTTTAGCTCTTCAACCAACTTTAGAATTAAATCACTTCCAAGACCTACACCGACCATTCGTGGTCAAGTGGCTCAAGGTGGTGCTATAAAACTACCGCGTAAAGCTGTAGAAATATCTCCAATAGGTGCAATTTTTGAAGACTTTGATTTTGATATTTCACCTGTCGTTAAACGATTTACTATGAGTGTACCAGGTCAGGCTTCAGTTGTTGTTAACGGAGATAGATTAAACGCTCAAGCTAAAAAAACACTCGCCTTAGCTAAAACTGGCGATATCATTCAATTTTTTGATATTCGTGCAGATGTTCCAGGCGCTCAGGTTAACGTGAAAAGTATGCCTGCTTTGCTTGTACAACTTACAAACTAATTAAACATTTTATTTATGTCAATTCGTTTCATTTATATCATTGCTCTTTTTTTGACTTTCAGTCAAATTAATGCGCAGTCAAGTGTTTTAAATGCTAAATCACCTGACGATATTAAAAAATTATCTCAAGAAGAAGAAGAACTTGACGATAGCAAACCTTTACCTTATGGTTATGTTGACAAACGAGACATTATGTGGTCAAAAATTGTTTGGGAAAAAATCGATTTAAATCAAAAAATTAATTATCCCTTGTTGTATCCACTTGATGACGGTAGGCTTGGCGATAACAGACAATCATTATTTCAAGTCTTAATATCTTCTATCAAAAAAGGAGGAGAAGATCCTAATGCTGAAGGAGCAATAACTGAAGTGTATTCTACTAGCTATTTTCAACAAAAAAAGAGCTATGAAGAAATTCAAAATTCCTTGAAAGCTATCTTTTTACCTGATGTGGCTTTAGATTTATTAGGTCAGTATGGTATTACGGGTACCGAAAATGTACAATTGTTCTTGAATAGAGCTCTATCTAACGAACTTCAAAATTATCCTGAATTGTATTCAGATGAGTTGATTAATCAAATGAAACCTTATGTGATACCCACTGAAATTACAGGTGCTGATATCACTGCTTATTTAGTCAAAGGCATTTGGTATTTTGATAAAAGACAAGGAGCTCTTAAATATAGACTTTTAGGTATCGCTCCTGCGGGTTATGATATTCAAACTCAAAATCCCACTTATTCTGGCGATCCTAAAGTGATTCCTTATTTTTGGGTTTGGTTTAAAGATGCTCGTCAAGCTTTACACAAAGCCAAAGTTTTGAATTCTGATAATGGTGCACATCCTTTAACCTTTGATCACCTCTTAAATTCTAGACGTTTTGAAGCACTTATTTATAAAACTCAAAACATCTATGAGGATAGAGAAATTGAAAACTATATTCAAGACAATGCCTTGATGCAACTTCTTGAAGCTAGGCGTTTGAAAGAAGAAATCAGAAATTTTGAATTGGATATGTGGACATATTAATTCCAATTTATAATCATTAACTTAACGCCTCTTTTATAGGGGCGTTTTTTTTTTATTTACTAAATTTAAACATGAATAAGGATTTTCTTATCGTTGGTTTTGGCTTAGCTGGGCTTTCTGTTGTTAGACATTTAGAAATTAACAATACATCGTTTGATATTATTTCTAACAATTCACAGCTTTCTTCAAAAATTGCTGGTGGCATCATTAATCCCGTTGCCGTAAAACATATGAAGCCTGTATGGAATGTTGAAGTGTTTTTGCCTTATGCTAAGCTATTTTATCAATCTTTAGACAAACAATTATCAGGTGAAATTTATAAAAATAAATCATTAAATGTGTTTATTCATGATGTAGCACAAGAAAACAATTGGTATCAAGCTTGTGATAAACCAAGACTCTCGCCATTTCTTTCACCTGAAGTTTTAACAAATAAAAATCAAACTTTACTCACTGATAAGATTGGTGAAATAAAAGCAACATCAATTAATCTGCCTATTCTATTTCAGTGTTTAAAGCAGTATTATCAAAAACATTGGATAGATGACACATTTCAGCATAATAATTTAAAGGTTGATAAAAGCAGTATTTCTTATAGGAATAAAATTTACAAGCATATTATATTTTGTGAAGGTTTTGGGGTTGGTCAAAATCCTTTTTTTAATCATTTAGGAATTTATGGCAACAAAGGCGATTATATTATTTTTAAATCTAAAAAACTCCAAATAGAAGATCTTTATAAAGCCAAATATTTTTTGATTCCACTTGGTCATAATTTATATAAATTTGGAGCAACCTATCAACGACAACCTTTAAATCATCAGCCTTCTTTAACAGCAAAATCCCAAATGAAAGAAGCTTTGAACAAAATGATCAATTCACCTTATGAAATTGTTGACCAAGTTTGTGGCATCAGACCCACAACTAAGGATAGAAGACCAATTTTAGGTTCGCACTCAAAATATAAAAACCTTCATATTCTCAATGGGTTTGGAAGTCGTGGTATTATGTTGGCTCCTAAATTAGGTCAAATGTTGATAAATCATATTCTTAAAGAAACACCTATTGATCCTGAAGTTTCTGTTCAACGTTTTCACGCTCAGATTTAGGCTTATAACTAAAAAAAAGATTGATCCAAATATTACGTGATAAGCGCATTATCACAGGCATCAATAAAATTAAAACCCCAATTATGCTCATAAAAGACGCAAAAACTTCAAGACCTATAAAGAAATAAGTAATGATAAAAGTAGCCACAGCTATTGCAACGCCCAAAGCATAACTCACATACATAGCACCATAAAAAAACGATGGCTCAATTTGATATTTTGTACCACAATGTGAACAACGTTCATACATATCATGGATATGCTTTAATTTGTAGGGATTGTTTTCTTTATACATACTTTCTTCGTGGCAGACCGGGCAAGATCCTGTAATGATGCTATAAATTTTAAAACCTTTAAGCATTTGTATGTTTTCTTAGATTATAAATACAAAAATACCAATATTTGCACAAACTTACGTCATACCGAATGTTATTTTAAATGTCTTCCACATATGCGGAATCCTTAAAATATACATCGGTATTATGTCTGTAGCACATTATTGATAATATTATTAAATCAAATTGATATAACTTATGCTTCACACTTCCGAACTTTCTTTGTCTTTTGGCGGCGAATATGTATTTAAAAATATCAGTTTTAGACTTGGTGCTAACGAACGCATCGGTTTGATCGGAAAAAATGGTGCTGGCAAATCAACTTTACTTAAAGTTATTGCTGGTGAACAAGCTTATGACGAAGGTCAAATTTCAAAAGATAAAGAAGTTTCTATCGGATTTCTTAAACAAGATATTGAGTTTGAAGAAGGCAGAACCGTTTTAGAAGAAGCTTATCAGGCTTTTGAAGAGATTAAAACCATAGAAAAAAAACTTGAATACATCAATATTCAACTCGCTGAACGCGAAGATTACGAGTCTGAAGCATACCATCAACTTATGGTTGACCTCAACACATATCAACATCAATACGAAATTCAAGGTGGCTATAATTATCAAGGTGAGACTGAACGTATTCTTAAAGGTTTAGGTTTTAAAGAAGAAGAACTCAATAAGCTTACAAATACATTTTCAGGCGGTTGGCGAATGCGAATAGAACTGGCCAAACTTTTATTGCAACAAAATGATATTTTATTGCTCGATGAACCAACCAACCATTTAGATATAGAAAGTATTATTTGGTTAGAAAAATTTCTCAATCAATCTTCAGCTTGTGTGCTTATTGTTTCTCACGATAAAATGTTTTTAGACCACGTGACCAATCGCACTATTGAAATTTCTCTTGGAAAAATATACGATTTCAACAAGCCTTTTTCAGAATTTAAAATCCATCGTGAAGAATTACGTCAGCAACAAATAGCAGCCCAAAAGAATCAACAAAAAGAAATAGAACATACCGAAAAACTCATCGATAAATTTCGTGCCAAAGCCAACAAAGCGTCTATGGCCCAATCGCTGATAAAAAAGTTAGACAAAATTGATAGAATTGAAGTTGAGCAAGAAGATACAGCTACAATGAATATCAAATTTCCAGTATCAAAACGTCCTGGAAAAGTCATTATCAAAGCTGAACATCTATCAAAATCTTATAAAGATAATCTTGTTATTAAAGACATCAGTTTTACCGTTAATCGCGGTGATAAACTCGCTTTTGTAGGTCAAAATGGTCAAGGGAAATCTACCTTAGCCAAAATTATAATGAATGAAATTTCTTACGAAGGCCACGTTGAATTGGGGCACAATGTTGAAATAGGATATTTTGCCCAAAATCAAACCGAATATCTCGACGAAAACAAAACCGTTTTAGACACCATGATTGATGCAGCCAATGCCCAAACACGTCATAAAGTGAGAGATATTCTCGGCTCTTTTTTGTTTAGTGGCGATGATGTGCACAAATACGTCAAAGTGTTATCTGGTGGCGAGCGAAACAGATTAGCTTTGGCTAAAATGCTACTCAATCCATTTAATGTTTTGATTATGGATGAGCCAACCAATCATTTGGATATGCAATCTAAATATGTGCTTAAACAAGCCTTGCAAGCTTTTGATGGCACTTTAATTTTAATTTCACACGACAGAGATTTTCTTCAAGGTTTGTCAGAAACCATTTTAGAATTTAAAGATTCAAAAGTCAAAACATTTCTGGGAAGTATTAATGAATACTTGAAATCAAGAGAAGCAGAAGACTTTAGAAGTATTGAAAAACGCTCTGAAACCAAATCAAAAAAAGCCGATAAATCTAATGATTATCAACGTCAAAAGAAATACAAATCGCTTTGCAACAGATTGAGCAAAGTCGAGTCTGAAATCACAAAATTAGAAAAGGAAATTAAAGAATCTGACCAAAAGTTAGCTTATGATTACGAACAAACCATTGCTGAAGACGGTTTTTTTGACAAATACAACACCAAAAAGAACAATTTAGAACAATTGATGAGCGACTGGGAAAAAATACAACACCAAATTGATGAATTGGATTTGTGATACCAATTATTTCAAAAATAAATCTATCATTCATCTAAAAATGAGGCTATTTATAAACTTTATTTGGTGAAGAAACCTATATAAAAGCACAACTTGTGGTAACACAAAATCAAAATAGAAGCTATATATTTTATCTTATTTTTAGGAGATTTAATCTTTTCATAAACGATTATTTTTTTACGTGAAATACTAATTTGAATGAATATATCGTGAATAAAAAGATGAAGTTATAAACCGATATGCCAACCTGCGGTAGGCAGATTTTTATGAATTCTGTACTTAAAACATTTAAAATAACATTCGGTAATATGCTAAGTTTGCTATATGTTGAATTAAATTTTTTTGTGCGTTTAATCGAATGTTGTTAAATCATAGTGATTTACAATTTTATTCCACTATCTTTGCACTCATTTTATTTTTATGACAAATTTTTCTTCCTTAGGCTTACAGGAAAATCTTCTAAAAGCCATTACCGACTTAGGTTTTGAAACCCCAAGTGATGTCCAAATCAAAAGTATTCCTATTCTTTTAGAGCAAAAAACCGATTTGGTTGCACTAGCTCAAACAGGTACAGGTAAAACCGCCGCATTCGGATTTCCTTTACTTCAATTGACCGATGCAAATCAAAAAACAACCCAAGGTTTAATTTTATCGCCAACGCGTGAGTTGTGTTTACAAATCACCAACGAGCTTGAGCAATATGCCAAATACATCAACAAACTCAATATTGTTGCCATATATGGCGGAGCGAGTTTGCAAGACCAAGCCAAACAAATTAACCGAGGTGCTCAAATTATTGTGGCTACACCAGGACGAATGAAAGATATGATTAAAAGAAAAATCATAGACATTTCAAAAATTGAATATTGTATTTTAGACGAAGCCGACGAAATGCTCAATATGGGCTTTTATGAAGATATCACAGAAATTTTATCTCACAGTCCAAAAGAGAAAAGCACGTGGTTGTTTAGTGCAACGATGCCTAAAGAGGTTTCAGGCATTGCTAAAAAATTTATGAACAAACCTGTAGAAATTACCGTTGGACAACGCAATGTTTCTACTAAAAGTGTGAGTCATTCCTATTTTACAGTCAGTGCAAGAGACCGTTATAATGCTTTGAAACGCTTGGTTGATGCCAATCCTGATGTGTATGCCGTTGTGTTTTGTAGAACCAAACGCGACACTCAAAAAGTGGCAGAAAAACTGATTGAAGATGGCTACAACGCTGCAGCTTTGCACGGCGATTTAAGTCAAAACCAAAGAGATTTGGTGATGAAAAGCTTTAGAAATAAACAAGTCCAAATGCTTGTGGCTACCGATGTCGCCGCCAGAGGTATTGATGTAGATGATATCACACACGTGATCAATTACCAATTGCCTGATGAAACTGAAATCTACACACACCGTAGCGGTAGAACAGGAAGAGCTGGCAAAACCGGTAAATCTTTTGTGATTATCACCAAAAGTGAGCAACGCAAAATTAAAACTATTGAACGCATTATCGGTCAAAGCTTTAAAGCTGAAAAGCTACCAACTTCAGAAGAAATATGCGAAAGCCAAATGTTTTACCTTGCTGAAAAAATCAAAAATACAGAAGTCAATCACGATATTGATGTGATTTTACCAAAATTAGAAGAAGCTCTATCAGATTTAGACAAAAGCGAATTGATTAAAAAATTCTTCAGCGTAGAATTTACACGCTTTTATAACTATTATAAAAACGCACCGAGTGTTGAACAGTTAGAAAACACAGTACATAAAGACAGGTCAAGCGATCGCTCTTCAAGAGGTGGTAAATCTTTTGGTGATGAAAATCGCTACTTTATCAACCTTGGTGAAAAAGATGGTTTTAACTGGATGTCGCTAAAGGATTTTCTGAAAGAAAACTTGAATTTAGGTCGTGATGATGTGGGCAAAGTTGATGTAAAAGATACGTTTTCATTTTTTAACACCCCAAAATCACAAGAGGATAAGGTGTTTAAAACCTTTGAAAATTTTCAACATAACGGCAGATCTGTTAATGTAGAAATTACTAAAGACAAAGGTCGCGGTGGCAAAAAAGGAAATTTTAAACGCAAAAAAGACTTTGGTTCTAAACCACACAGAAAAGGTAGAAATGACAGTAGAAATAAATCTATTGAGCGTCGCCGAAAACGTTGATCTGTTAATTTTGCATAAAGTCTAAAGGATAAATTTCACCTTTATTTGATTTTAACTATTTTAGACCGATGAAATATTTAGTTTATATTAGCTTTTTCTTTTTGTGCAGTATATCACTACTTGCACAAGATAAAGAAATCTATGATATAAAAGGTCGCGTGCTTAATGCAGCCAATGATAGACCATTGTCTAATGCCAATATCATTAATATTAATACAGTAAAAGGCACAGTTTCTGACCCTAATGGTAAATTTACAATCAAAGCTTCAATCAACGATACACTTTATTTTTCTTACATTGGTTTTAAGTCCATGCAAGTCAAAGTTACTGAAGATTGGATAAAATATGGTGAAGTTAAAGTCAAAATGACTGAAGTGGCCATTGCCTTAGAAGAAGTTACCGTTAAAGAAATCAAATTGACAGGTTATTTAGAAATTGATGCTAAAAATATTCCTGTTTACGACAATTTTAGATATCAAATCTCAGGTTTAGATTACGGTTACGAAGGTGGGAATTATCAGAAGAGCTCATTTTCAAAAACACTTGACGCTATCTTTAATCCTACAGATTTACTCTATAATGTCTTTGGCAAAAAACCGCAACAAATGAAAAAATTGCGGCAGATGAAAGAAGATAAATCCATCAGAGATTTACTGGTAGATAAGTATAATCGCGAAACACTTTCTGCGGTTTTGCAAATTTCAATATCTGATATAGAAAAAGTCCTGAAACGTTGTAATTATTCAGAAGACTATATCAAAAATGCTAATGATTTACAACTTTTGGACGCCATAAGCAATTGCTACGAAAACTACAAAGCGATTAATCCTAAATGAGTGCAAAACCGAAAAAAAAAATTGTAGTCTTATCAGGTGCTGGTATCAGTGCCGATAGCGGTTTGAAAACCTTTAGAGATGCAGACGGTTTATGGGAAGATCACGATGTTAATCAAGTTGCTACACCACAAGCTTTTGAAACGAATCCGCATTTGGTTTTAGATTTTTATAACCAAAGAAGACGTCAACTCAAAACGGTTGAACCCAACAAAGCTCATCAAATTTTAGCTGATTTAGAAAAAGAATTTGATGTTGAAATTATCACTCAAAACGTAGATGATTTGCACGAAAGAGCAGGAAGCAAAAAAGTGACGCATCTGCACGGCGAGCTTTTTAAAGTCAGACCTGTCAACAATCATAATCGATTGATAGAATGGAAAGAAGATTTACAAATGGGAGATACCGACGAACATGGCAATCAACTTAGACCACACGTGGTTTGGTTTGGCGAAGCTGTCCCTATGATGCAAAAAGCCATCGAAATTGTTGGTACTGCTGATATTCTGATTGTTATTGGCACATCACTTCAAGTTTATCCTGCTGCTGGTTTGATAGATTACGCTAACCCTGACATTCCTGTTTACCTTATTGATCCTAAACCCAGCATCGATGAAAGCTCAAATCTTCGTATTTTTGCAAAAACAGCTGTGGCTGGTATGGAAGAATTAAAATCAATTTTACTTAAACTTTAATTTGTTAAATATGAGTGCATTAAATGCCATTTCACCCATTGATGGTCGATACCAATCCAAAACTTTAGAGCTCAATGATTTTTTTAGTGAATATGCACTGATTCGTTATCGGGTTAGGGTAGAAGTGGAGTACTTTATCGCTCTGTCTGATTTAGACTTATCGGCATTACCAAGTTTAAATAAAAATCAAAAAGATGAACTGCGTCAGATATATAAAAAATTCAATTTAAAGGACGCCGAATCCATTAAATCTATTGAAAAAGTTACCAATCACGATGTAAAAGCGGTGGAGTATTTTTTAAAAGAAAAATTTGAACAACTCGGTTTAGCCAATTCTAAAGAATTTATCCATTTCGGATTGACTTCACAAGACATCAATAATACCAGTATTCCTTTATCGCTTAAAGAAGCTGTTGAATCGGTTTATCTGCAATTTTTGGATAATCTCATTGCTAAATTATTAGACTTATCTGAAACGTGGAAAGCTATCCCAATGTTGGCCAAAACACACGGTCAGCCTGCATCTCCAACCCGATTAGGTAAAGAAATTAAAGTTTTTGCCATTCGTTTGCTCGAGCAGAAAAAACAATTGCTACAAGTGCCTTTTTCATCCAAATTTGGTGGCGCAACAGGAAATTTTAATGCGCATCATCTGGCATTTCCTAAAGAAGACTGGAAAGCTTTTGGTAAAAATTTTACAGAAAACTATTTAGGATTATCCTATTCATTTCCAACAACACAAATCGAGCATTACGACAATCTCGCAGCTTTGTTTGATGTGTTGAAGCGCATCAATACCATCATCATAGATTTGGATCGAGACGTTTGGTCTTATATTTCTATGGGTTATTTTAAGCAAAAAATCAAAGAAGGAGAAGTTGGTTCATCAGCTATGCCACACAAAGTCAACCCTATTGATTTTGAAAACAGTGAAGGTAATCTCGGTTTAGCCAATGCTATTTTTGAACATTTATCAGCTAAGTTGCCCATAAGCCGTTTGCAACGCGATTTAACGGATAGCACCGTTTTACGAAATATAGGAACGCCTTTTGGTCACACGCTAATCGCCATAAAATCCACTTTAAAAGGTTTAGACAAATTATTATTAAATGAAAAAGCCATGCATCAAGATTTAGAGCAAAATTGGGCTGTGGTTGCAGAAGCTATTCAAACGATTTTGAGACGAGAAAACTATCCCAATCCTTATGAAACCCTAAAAGCTTTAACACGAACCAATACTGAAATCAATGCTAAAAGTATAGCCGATTTTATTGAAACCTTAGACGTTTCTGATGATGTAAAAAATGAATTAAAACAAATCACACCCTTTAATTATACTGGTATTTAATGAAAAGTTCAAAAATTTCTGCTTGGATTGATGCAGCCAGATTACGAACATTACCTTTGTCAGTTTCTGGAATTTTGGTCGGTAGTGGATATGCCGTTTATCATAATTGTTTTGATTGGCTGATATTTTCTTTCGCTATTTTGACCACATTGTTATTTCAAATTTTATCCAACTTTGCCAACGACTATGGTGATGGTGTGAAAGGCACAGATAATAATGAACGTCTCGGTCCACAACGTGCTTTTCAAAGTGGAAAAATCACAAAAACTGATTTTAAAAAGGGCTTAATTATCACATCAATTATAAGTTTTCTTTCTGCTATAATTTTAATTTTAATCGCTTTTGGATTTGAAAATGCACTGATGAGTTTACTTTTTCTTATTTTAGGACTTATTGCCATTTGGGCGGCTATAAAATATACCGTTGGTGAATCGGCTTATGGTTATCGCGGTTTTGGCGATGTGTTTGTGTTTTTGTTTTTTGGACTTGTAAGTGTTTGTGGGTCTTACGTGTTGTATGCTAAATCTATAGATGGGATAATTTTTCTCGGTGGTATTGGCATTGGTTTGCTCAGCTCAACCGTTTTAAATCTCAACAATATGAGAGATGTCAATTCTGATAAAAACGCCTATAAAAACACTTTAGTGGTATCTTTAGGTGAATTAAACGCAAAATATTACCATTCATTTTTGATTAGTTTTGGGATTTTAGGACTACTCGGATTTTATATTGTAGCAGGTTTTTCAAAGTGGATTTATCTAAGTCTTATAACAGCTTTTTTCTTAATTAAACATTTGAGTTTTGTTTTGAAAAACAATAACCCGAAAAATTTAGATCAAGAACTTAAAAAAGTGTCTTTATCGACGTTTGGAATTGCTTTGTTGTTTTTTGTGATACAGTTTTTTGTGAAGTAGAGTTTTAAAATACATCACAACTTAGCATTTTGCAGGGAGTTTTTAATATTTTAGTAAAAAATTATAAATAATGAATAAACTCAAACATACCGATTCCAATAATTTTTTTCTAATCGCTGGTCCGTGTGCCATTGAAGGCGAAGACATGGCTCTAAGAATTGCTGAAAAAGTAGTTAGCATCACAGACAAACTCAATATTCCATATATATTTAAAGGCAGTTTTAAAAAAGCCAACCGGAGTCGTATAGATAGTTTTACCGGAATAGGAGATGAGAAAGCTTTAAAAATACTGCGAAAGGTTTCCGAAACCTTTGATGTGCCAACCTTAACTGATATACACAAAGAAAGTGACGCCACAATGGCAGCCGAATATGTGGATGTGCTTCAAATTCCAGCTTTCCTTGTCAGGCAAACCGATTTGGTGGTTGCTGCTGCAAAAACTGGCAAGTATGTCAATCTTAAAAAAGGACAATTTATGAGTCCTGAAAGTATGAAACACGCCGTTCAAAAGGTAAAAGATAGCCATAATGACAAAGTTTGGCTAACCGACAGAGGCACGATGTTTGGCTACCAAGACTTGGTAGTGGATATGCGTGGCATTCCTACAATGAAACAATTTGCACCTGTTGTGCTTGATGTGACGCATTCACTTCAACAGCCCAACCAATCTTCAGGTGTTACAGGTGGCAGACCTGATATGATAGAAACCATTGCACGTGCAGGAGTTGTCAATAATGTTGATGGATTGTTTATTGAAACGCATTTCAATCCCGCAGAAGCCAAAAGTGATGGTGCTAATATGTTGGACTTAGCTCATTTAGAAGGCTTATTAACGCGATTAGTGGAGATAAGGCAATGTGTTAATGGGTTTTGAGAAATATCTCGCAAAGGCACAAAGGCGCTAAGTTTTATAAACATTGCAGGTCTCAAGTTGTCTGTCTTTGATGAAAAATCTGTCAGTTTTTATTTGATAAAGTTAGTCATAAAGCAATCTTGTGGATTCATAGGATTGCAACAATGAATAGTTGTAGTACTGAAAATAATAGCCTAAATTTTTAATTGAACACAAACTCAAGCGTGTAACTTTTTATTTTAAATTCAGTGTTTCAGGGTTTCTTTTTTCGTGTCTAATAGAGAGTACATATAAATCATCATTAATAATTTCGTAGTAAAGCAGGTATTTGTTAATCAACTTAACTCTTACATTTTCAATTTCAGTAGTTCTCCCAATTTCAGGAAGGTATAAGAGTTTATCTAATGTTTTATCAATTAACTTATTCAGTTTTATGCTATACATACTTGAATCATTTCTGTAATTCCAGTATTCATAAATTTCAAATAGCTCAGATTTAGCTTTAACAGTCCAAATTATTCTTTTAGCCATTCTTTTATTTCAGATTGAACGTCAGCATTTGAAACTACTTCATTTTGCTCAATTTGTTCTCTTGATATTTTAATGCTTTTTTTAGCCTCAGTATCAATTAGAAAAGGCTTTTGTTCGGATTGAAATCTGATTAATCCTTCTATTTCTTTAAGCATATCACTATCATTAGTGGATGTAATACTATTGATTATGTTTAATTTTAATTCTGAATCACTCATAATAGCTTTTTAAATCAAATTTAATAAAAAATTATTTTTCATTTTTATTAAATATAGAAAATTATTTCGACTCGTAATGATTCTATGTTTTTTTTGAATCATTAAATTTACCGTTAAGCCACAAACTAAACTTCTATTTTTTTTGCTATAAAATGCGTCATCAAAGTCGTAAACCCAACAATACTAATCGAACTCAACGGCATTAAAATAGCTGCTATTACAGGTTCTAATTGACCAGTTACTGCAAAGTATAAGCCCACAATATTATAGAGAAAAGAAAACAAAAAGCTCAGCTTGATGATTCTAATTCCACGATGTGTAGCATAAATAAATTTGGGTAGAAGTGATAAGCGTTTAGCATCTAAAATGGCATCACAAGCGGGTGAAAACACATTGATATTTTCTGAAAGTGCAATGCCTAAATCACTTTGTTTTAGTGCACCAGCATCATTCAAACCATCGCCAATCATCATCACTTTTTGGTGTTTGTTTTGTTGAGTTTTGATATAATTTAATTTGTCTTCAGGCTTCTGATTGAAGTATAAAGGCGTTTCAGCAGGAAGAAAACGTTCTAGAAATTTTTTTTCGCCGATATTATCACCTGACAAAACAGCCAGTTGATAATCGTTTTTTAGTTGATGAAATAAGTCTTGAACACCTTGTCTGTAGGTGGTTTTAAAAATAAACTTACCTTTATAATGTTCATCGTTTTTATAATGCACAGCAGTTTCAAAAGTTTTGTCTTGTTGTGGTGCGTGAACAAAAGATGATGAGCCTAATTTTATATTTTTATTATTGATTTTAGCTTCAATACCTTGTCCGAGAAGCTCTTCGTAATCTTCAACAGTCATTATATCTTGACTTTGAAGAAAATGATACAATTGCCGACTTAAAGGGTGATTGGAATTTCGCAAAGTGTTTTTGAGCAAATGCCTATCTTCATCGGTAATGTTTTCGCCTTGGTAGGTAATTTCTGTGTATTCATTTTGGGTTAGAGTTCCCGTTTTATCAAAAATAATTTGGTCGATATCAGTAAGTTGTTCTAAGCTTTTGATATCTTTTAAATAAAAACCTTTTTGACCAAACAGTCTCAATAAATTTCCCATAGTAAATGGCGTGGTTAAAGCTATAGCACAAGGACAGGCAATAATCAGCACAGCCGTAAAGACATTCAATGCTAAACTCGGGTTGATAAATAACCAAACTAAAGTTGATATTGAAGCAATGCCTAATACGCCAATTGTAAAATGTTTACTGATTTTGTCTAACAATGTTTGATATGTTTCTGCTTTTTGGTTTTTAAAAGCTTCATTAGACCAAAGCTGCGTTAAATAGCTTTGCTCAACAGATTTTTCAGCGGTCATTTCAATTGAACTGCCGATTTGTTTACCACCAGCAAATATTTTATCGCCTGATGTTTTATGAACGGGCTTTTCTTCACCAGTTACAAAACTATAATCAATGTGCGCTTCGCCATTCATCAAAATACCGTCAACAGGAATTAATTCTGCATTTCTAATTAAAAGTTTGTCGCCTGCCTTGATATCGCTAACCTTAATATTGGTTTCAGTATGTTTATCAATTTTGGTTACCGCAATGGGAAAATAAGATTTGTAGTCTCTTTCAAAAGATAAATAATTGTAGGTTTTTTGCTGCACAAATTTTCCGAGCAAAAGGAAAAAGACTAAACCTGTTAGACTATCAAAAAATCCAGAACCTATGTTAAAGCTGATTTCTATTGTGCTTCGAATAAAAAGCGTGGTGATTCCTAAGGCTATTGGAATATCAATATTTAAACTTTTGGTTTTGATCACACTAAAGGCCGATTTGAAATAATCTTGAGCAGCGTAAAACACCACAGGTAGTGAAAACACAAACATCAACCACCTAAAAACAGGTTTGTATTGGTCGAGCCAATATTCAGAGACTTCAAAGTATTCGGGAAATGATAAAAACATAATATTACCAAAAGCAAAACCCGCAATACCAATTTTGTAGATCAGTGAACGGTCTATTTTGCTGTCAGGTTTGTCCATATCTTCTAAACTGATATAGGGTTCATAACCTATTGAAGTTAATAAGTTAACAACTTCTTTTAGGCTTGTTTTTGTGCAGTTGAATTGAATTTGAACACTTTTTTTAGGAAAATTGACCTGCGAAGTTGAAATGTGTTTGTTGAGTTTATTCAAATTTTCTAAAATCCAAATACAAGAACTGCAATGGATATGTGGAATGTATAAGTTGACAATTTGCGTATCACCATCATTAAAATCAACAAGTTTTTCAACGATGTCGTTTTGGTCTAAAAAATCATATTTGCCTTTGAGTTCTGTCGGGGTTTTTCCTGGGGCGTTTTCAAAATCGTAGTAACAACCTAAGTCGTTTTCAGAAAAAATTTCATATACCGTTTTGCAACCGTGACAACAAAAATGTTTGTCATATGCTTCAATGTCTGTTGGCTGACATGGGTCGCCACAGTGGTAACAATGATGTGTTTTTTGAGTATTCACCTTACAAACATAAGGATAGCATCATATTTAGTTTATGATGTTGGTCAGTTTTTTTGGAAGTTTATAAGGTTTTCGAATCGTTTTTTGCTCTCGGGATTTGCTCTGAACTTTGCTGATAGGTTAAAAGCTTATAAGTTTATGATATTATGAGGCAATGGTGTTTCTTTAGTGTAATTCTTACATTCATTACAAGTTACTCCATATGCATTTTTTTACCGCAAAGGTCGCAAGGATTTACGCCAGGTTCGCTATGTTTGATTTTGTTAAGTTGAACTGTCAATGCTTAGTGCTGATGGGTTAAGAGGTTATAAGTTTATGATATTATGAGGTTATGATGTTTTTTAGTTTAACTCTTACCTTATAAGTTATTCCATATGCATTTTTTTTACCGCAAGGGTCGCAAGGATTTACGCCAGGTTCGCTATGTTTGATTTTGTTAAGTTAAACTGTCAATGCTTAGTGCTGATAGGTTAAGAGGTTATAAGTTTATGATATTATGAGGTTATGATGTTTTTTAGTTTAACTCTTACCTTATAAGTTACTCCATATGCATTTTTTTTACCGCAAGGGTCGCAAGGATTTACGCCGTGGTCGCTATGTTTGATTTTGTTAAGTTAAACTGTCAATGCTTAGTGCTGATGGGTTAAGAGGTTATATGTTTTAAGAGTTTTTAGGTAGATTCTTATATAGCAAACCCATCTCAATGGTCATAACTTTGGATAGGTATATTTTTTATGAAAAATGAATGAGCAGTTTCTTATTTTATCTCATCCAAAAATCCCATAATTTTACTTTCACCGTTATAGACTTTAACTAACTTTTGATTTTTGTCATAGAGAAAAGCAGTTGGATAACCTTTGACGAAAAAAGTATCTGCAAATTTATAATTGTCATCTAATAAAATTTGCACATTGTTTAATGCTAAAAGTTTTGGTGCATAATTTTCAAAAAATGCGTGCGTGTCTTTGTCATTTTTGGCTGAAACTGGATATAATTTAAACTTTGTATTTTTTAAATCTTCAACGTGAAGATTTAAAGTTTTAAATGCTGTTTTACAATGGCCGCAAGTGGGATTAAAATATATGAAGTAAGCATAGGAATCTTGCGACACATCATCTTGTGTAAAAGTTTCGTTGTTTTGATTTGAAATTTCAAAATCAGGCAAAGATTTTGGGTAATCTTGAGCGAAAATTACTGATGTTGAAGTTAATGCGATTAGCAATATTATTTTTTTCATTTTTAAAGTTATTTGATTGGTTATACATGAATTGCTCTGTCTTCAGTAGCCGCAAGTGCTGCTTCTTTTACAGCTTCGGCATAGGTTGGATGAGCGTGACTCATTCTGGCTATATCTTCAGCACTAGCTCTAAATTCCATAGCTGTAACTGCTTCTGCAATTAAATCGGCTGCTCGCGCACCTATGATGTGAATGCCTAAGACTTCGTCAGTTTCTTTATCTGAAAGAATTTTGACCAAACCGTCTATGTCGCCACTGGCTCGACTACGTCCTAAGGCTCGCATAGGAAATTGCCCTGATTTGTATGCTATGTTTTCGTCTTTGAGTTGTTCTTCGGTTTTTCCAACAGATGCCACTTCAGGCCATGTGTAAATCACATTTGGAATTAAATTATAATCGATATGTGGTTTTTGACCTGCAATAACTTCAGCCACAAAAATGCCTTCTTCTTGAGCTTTATGAGCCAACATTGCACCTTTGATGACATCGCCAATAGCGTAAATATTTTCTGTAGTGGTCTGTAATTTTTCGTTGACTTCTATCTGACCTTTATCGTTTAATTTTACGCCAGCTTTATCTGCATTTAAACCTTGAGTATAAGGTTTTCTACCGACAGAAACCAAACAATAATCGCCTTCAAAAGATACTTCTTCACCTTTTTTGTTGTCGGCTTTTACGGTAACTTTATCGCCTTTGCGTTCAACAGATTTCACTTGATGTGATACAGCAAATTTTACTTTTTGCTTCTTCATCACTTTTGTCAATTCCTTGCTCAAGGCTTTGTCCATAGTCGGGGCAATTCTGTCCATATATTCTATAACAGTGACTTCAGCACCAAGGCGATTATAGACTTGACCGAGTTCTAAACCAATCACGCCACCGCCAATCACTATCAAATGTTTTGGAATTTCTTTAAGCGATAAGGCTTCAGTAGAAGTGATGATACGTTCTTTATCAATGTCTATAAATGGTAAAGAATTAGGTTTACTACCCGTAGCAATTATGGTATTTTTGGCTTCTATTTCTGTGGTTTTGTCATCGTTGTGAGTGATGACAATATGGGTTTTGTCTTTAAAAGCACCAACACCTTCGTAGGCTTTGATATCGTTTTTATCCATCAAAAAGTCAATGCCTTTTGTGGTTTGATCAACGACTTTGTCTTTGCGTTCAATCATCTTCTTGAAATTGAGACTGATGTCGCCATTTAATTCTATGCCGTGGTCTTTAAAATGTTTTTGAGCATCTTCGTAATGATGAGAAGAATCGAGTAGAGCTTTTGAAGGAATGCAACCCACATTAAGGCAAGTTCCTCCTTTTGTGGCATATTTTTCTATAATAGCCGTTTTTAAACCGAGTTGAGCACAACGAATGGCAGCAACATATCCGCCTGGTCCAGAGCCTATAACAACAACATCAAATGAATCCATAAAGTGTATTTTAGTATTTTAAATTGGGGCATAAAATTACGATTTATCTTACAACTATCCCCAATAATTTTAAATTTCTGATGTTTACTAAATTAGAGATTTTTTTCTTCTTCCAATTTTGGATAATCAGTATAACCTTTTTCACCACTACCATAAAACGTATTTTCATCCCATTCTGCCAACTCCGCATTTTTTGCAAAACGGGTAGGTAAATCTGGATTGGAAATAAACAACTTGCCAAACGCTACCATATCAGCATAGCCTTTTTCAATTATCTCATTACCGCTTTTTTGGTCAAATCCTCCATTGATCATAAGATTTCCTTTGTATAAAGGTCTAAAATGCTCGGCGACATTTTTTACTAAAAACGGTTTGTCGCTGACGTCATTAAAAGGTTCTGATAGGTGTAGATATGCCAAATCATAATCGTTTAAGCGTTTAACGATATATTCAAAAGTTGGAATGGTTTCCTCGTCGGCTTCCATGCCAAATGTACCGTGTAAAGACGGATTGAGTCTTACTCCAATTCTGTTTTCAGGCCAAAAGACTTTAACTGCATCCAAGACTTCAAACAAAAATCTTGTTCTATTTTCTCGACTACCACCAAACCTATCTTTACGCTTATTAGATGTTTGATTAAAAAATTGATGAAACAAATAACCATTAGATGCGTGAATTTCAACACCGTCAAAGCCAGCATCTACTGCATTTTTTGCCGCAAGCTTAAACTCTTGAATGGTATCTAAAACCTCCTCAGTGGTCATTGCTTTTGGCGTAACCGTATCTTTAAAACCCTTAGGCGTGTAAGCTTGAACATTCGGATTAATAGCACTTGGTGCTAAGGGTTTTTCGCCATTATGAAAATCAGGATGAGAAATTCGACCAACGTGCCACAATTGAATAAAGATTTTGCCACCTTCATTGTGAACAGCTTCGGTTACTTTTTTCCAACCTTCAATTTGTTTTTGTTTATAAATATTTGCCACATTGATATAACCTCTGGCACGTTCAGAAACATGTGAGCCTTCGGTTATAATCAATCCTGCTTCAGCACGTTGTGTGTAGTATTTAACGTGTAAATCTGTTGGTGCTTCATCATCGTTATCGGCTCGACTTCTAGTCATTGGTGCCATAATAACGCGGTTTTTTAAGCTTAAATCTCCAATTTTAATGGGTTGCAGTAAGGCTTGATTATTTGACATAGTATAATATTTTAAAAATCGACACGAAACTAAGTATAACTAATTATATGATGGGTTAAAGCAAAGCTAAAAAACAATAAAGTTTTGTTTAATGAGATAGCTTCTTTTAATATTTAGCTCAGCACATCGCAATGATAGAAGAAAATGCTCATAATTGAGCATTTTTTGTCATTATTCAACAGGAAATTTCCTATTGAATAATTCGGGTTGAGTAGGTTTGAAAAAAAAAAAATTAGCTTGCCACTTTTTCAGAAACTTTTGAAATGTAATTAGCAAGATATTCCGCATCTTTTTTGATGCCTCCTAAAGTTGCTGAGCCTCTTGTATGAAGCCATGGCAGACCAATAAAATACAATCCTTTAGTGTTGCTTACCCCGCGTTTATGCACGGGATAGCCTTCTTTGTCTAATTCTATATCTTCAATCCAATTGAAATTAGGACGATAGCCCGTAGCCCAAATAATGTTTTTGATACCTTTTATAGATTGATTTTCTGCAATAATAGTTTTGCTTTCAGCATCGATAGTTTTTCCGACAGGAATTACATTTTTTCGGTTCAAAATGCCTTTGACATCAACGCCGATAACAGGTTGTTTTGATTTGCTGATAATTTTTCCTAACCAATTGTATTTGTTGATGCTCAGATAACCTGTTTTGCAAAACCACCACCATAAGGTTTTTCCTAGGAATTCTTGTGGCAATGTTTTGACTCGCGTTTGTCCTGAGAAATATGTGGTTCGACCTGTTTGCGAAATTTCATCTAATATTTGAAAACCCGAATCGCCAGCACCAACCACTAAGCAATCGCCATCTTGTAGTTGATTGGGATTTTTGTAGTAATTGCTGTGCCATTGCTTAATGTCTGTGCTTATTTTTTTGTAAAACGGTGGTGTATAAGGAATGTGAAAAGGTCCTGTTGCAATAATTACATTATGGGTGTTGTAGGTTTTGTGTTTTGATTCTAAAACAAATATACCTTCTTTCTTATAAATTTTAGTAATTAAAGTCTTGAGTTGAATAGGGATTTCAAATGTATCGGCATAGGTTTTAAAATACTCTGCAACTTCATATTTATTAGGATAATGACCTTTAGGTGCTGGAAATTCAAGACCTTGTAAATGGTTAAACTCTGTTGGCGTAAACAATTTTAAAGAATCCCAACGGTTGAGCCAAGACGCTCCAATTTCTTCTTCTTTGTCTAAAACTATGTAATTGGCTTTCATCTGCTTCAGCTCATAAGCCATAGATAAACCCGCTTGTGCCGCACCAACTATAATAAAATCATAAACCATAACATCATTTCTTTTGCAAAGATGATGATTGCAAGTTGATTACGAAAACTTTAGTAAATTTTATGTTTTTTAATACTAAAAAGCTATCAACAAGATTGATTTTTCTGAACAGGTGGGCAAGGTTGTGAGCCATAACTGCAATACACACAACAGTCGTTTTCTTTGGGCTTTAAAATTTCGTTGCAATTTTCACATTTATAAAAAAACTCACACGCATTTTCAGGCATAGTTTCTTCTTTTTGATGTCCACATTTTGGACAAGTGATGGTAGATGTTAATTGTATTTTCATAAATGACAAATTTCCAAATTAATTTTAATCATAAATATACCGCCATTTCTTTTTGGAGAGCTTTCGCTTTGATTTCAGCAGCTTGAGCGAAGTCTTTACCACGAGAAGCGTAAATAATGCCACGAGAAGAATTGACCAGTAAGCCACATTCTTTAGTCAAACCGAATTGGCAGACTTCTTTTAAGTTTCCGCCTTGAGCACCGACGCCAGGAACCAACAAAAATGAATGAGGAACAATCTGTCTGATTTCTTTAAAATATTCAGCTTTTGTGGCACCGACAACGTACATCAGGTTTTCTGAATTTTTCCAAGTTTGAGACGTTTTAATCACCGTTTGATAGAGTGGAGCTTTGTTGTCTAAAGTTTGGGTTTGAAAATCAAAAGTGCCTTCATTCGAAGTCAAAGCTAAAAGAATAGTGTGTTTATTTTTATAAGCCAAAAATGGTTCAACAGAATCTTTACCCATATAAGGAGCAACGGTAATGGCATCAAAGTTGAGGTCTTCAAAAAAAGCTTGGGCATATTTTGATGAAGTATTTCCGATATCGCCACGTTTAGCGTCAGCAATGGTAAATATTTCAGGATATTGATTGTTGAGATAATCAATAGTTTGTTGTAAAGCTTCCCAGCCATTGAGGCCTAAGGCTTCGTAAAATGCAATATTAGGTTTATAGGCCACTGCATATTTAGCAGTTGCGTCTATGATTTGACGGTTAAACTCAAATATAGGATTGGGTTGTTGGTGGAGATGTTCAGGAATTTTGGTTAAATCTGTATCTAAACCTACACAGAGAAAACTCTGCTTAATTTTTATTTGTTGGATGAGTTTTGAAATATCCATAATAAATATTAGATAGAATCAGACATTCTTGCCAATTTTTCAGTATTGTCAACCAATTTGAGTTCGTCAATGATTTTTTGAATGTCACCATTGATAATATTATCTAAATCGTAAAGGGTTAGATTGATGCGGTGATCAGTTACACGACTTTGTGGGTAATTGTAGGTTCTGATTTTAGCACTTCTGTCGCCACTGGTTACCATATTGCCACGTTTTTCTGCATCTTCAGCTTGTTTTTTGGCAAGTTCCATTTCATAAAGTCTTGAGCGTAAAACTCTAAAAGCTTTTTCTTTGTTTTTATGTTGTGATTTTTGATCTTGACATTGAGCGACAATACCAGTAGGTTCGTGAGTTAAACGTACCGCCGAATAGGTCGTGTTCACCGACTGACCACCTGGGCCTGATGAACAGAAATAGTCAATTCTAACATCATTGGGGTCAACTTCCACATCAAATTCCTCAGCTTCAGGAAACACCATCACCGTTGCAGCACTGGTGTGTACACGCCCTTGGGTTTCGGTTTGTGGCACACGCTGAACACGATGTACGCCAGCTTCATATTTTAAAGTGCCGTAAACATTTTCACCGCTGACTTCAAATTGTATTTCTTTGAAGCCACCGTTGGTGCCTTCACTATAATCAACAGTGCTGACTTTCCAGCCTTTTGATTCACAATATCTGGTCAACATTTTGTAAATATCACCTGCAAAAATACTGGCTTCATCGCCACCTGTTCCTGCTCTGACTTCAACCACCGCATTTTTCTCATCTTCGGGGTCTTTAGGGATGAGCATAAAACGGATTTTATCTTCGAGTTTTTCAAGTTTTTCTTCAGACTCTTCAAGCTGCATTTTTGCCATTTCTACCATTTCATCGTCATCACCGTCAGCAATAATTTGTTTGGCTTCTTCTACATTGTCTTTAAGTTCAATATATTTTTCTCGTTCGTCATTAATTGCTTTAAGATCTTTGTATTCTTTGGTTAATTCTACATAACGCTTTCGATCATTGATGACGTCAGGTTGAATGATTAGATCACTAACTTCATCAAAGCGTTGTTTAAGTATATTGAGTTTGTCTAACATAGTTTTTTAAATGGATTGCAAATTTACGAAAGTTAAGCCTAAATAAAGATGGCGATAACATTATTTAAAGTTCTACGATGACTCCAATACCAAGTTGCTGTTTCCATTGAACTCTAGAGCCACCTTCTACAAAACTGCCGTCTTCTTGTTCCAATCTTATCTTTACATCATCATCATATCTAAGGTGTGAGCCAAAATTGGCTCTGATGAAACTATTCACTTTAAAATTAAAATTAATTTCCCAATCTACATCTATGTTACCAAAATTATTGATATAGTCTGTATAAAGGCTGAGTTTGTGTTTTATGATGACATTCTCAAAAAGTTCTTTTTCGTATTCATTATTGATTAAAATACCACTCTCAACTCTTACTTTTTTGCCTTCTTTAATGATGTTGTCATTGTTGTCTCGTATGGCTTTATCTACACCAAATGCACCGTCGTTTGCTAGTTTTTGATTTAAAACAAATGTCGATTTTAAGGTCATTGGAGAAAGATACATATAAATATTTTGAGTATTGATTTTATGCTCAACACCAAGCCCCATAAAGAGATAACCAGGAGCCATAAACTGGGAGATTATTTCTGAAGTATTAGGAAAATTATAGCCGTTAAAAAATTGAGTATTAAAATTGAGTTTTCCCAAATAATACCAATTAGAGTTTTTCTTAAAGCTAAACCCCGCTTTTGAATTTATTTCTAAATGGTCTTCGGTTTTTCTAATGTCTTGGTCGCTTTGTTTGTTAGCACCGAGATTGATAATCAACTGGTTATCCCATTTAAACTTTTTGTCTTTGTAATTTCTTTCAAGTTCAATGCCGAAAAGTCCAGAAACAGAATTGGAACCACCACCATTCCAATTAGCAAAAGAGACTTCACTGGCTTGTAATCTAAGTTTATTGACTTCTGTCCAAAAGACAGGCATATCAATTCGTTTGACAAGTTCTTTTTTATTAATATCGAGTTTATCGAAGCTGTGCATTTTTTGTGGACCAAAAGTCTTTAAAAACACCTTAGGAATTTTAGTTGAAGGGATTTGAGAATATCCAAGGTGAATACTCCAAATGCAAATAATAAGGATCAGATAAATTTTTAGCTTCATCTTAAAATAAAGATAATAATTTAATATATAAAGTTTCCAACCTGAGAGGAAATGCTTAATTCGGTGTTTTGTGATGGCTCTACACGACCAATAATTTTTGCATCTACATCATAAGATTTTGAAATATTAATGATATTTTGAGCATTGTTTGGATGAGTATAAATTTCAAAGCGATGCCCCATATTAAATACTTGATACATTTCACGCCAGTCGGTTTGACTTTCGTTTTGTATGAGTTTGAATAACGGTGGAATATCAAACATATTATCTTTGATGATTTTTAGATTTTCTACAAAGTGTAATATTTTAGTCTGAGCACCACCGCTACAATGCACCATGCCATGAATGTCTTGTCGTGGCAATTCTTTAAAAATAGATTTTACAATTGGGGCATAAGTTCGCGTAGGAGAGAGGATGAGCTTGCCAATATCAAGGTTTAAATCTTTGTGAGAATCTGTAAGTTTTTGACTTCCTGTGTAAACTAAATCTTCAGGAACGTGACTATCAAAACTCTCGGGATATTTTTCAGCCAAATATTTATGTAAGACATCGTGTCTTGCTGAAGTTAATCCATTGCTTCCCATACCTGAATTGTATTCATTTTCGTAACTTGCTTGGCCAGAAGATGCTAAACCTATGATGCAATCGCCTGCTTGAATATTGGCATTATTGATTACATCTTCACGCTTGATTCGGGCAGTAACAGTAGAGTCAACAATAATGGTTCTGACCAAATCGCCTACATCGGCGGTTTCTCCACCAGTTGTAATGATATTGATGTCGTGTTTTTTTAAGTCATCTGCAATTTGTTCAGTGCCGTTTATGATTTCGGCAATAACTTCTCCAGGGATTAAATTTTTATTTCTTCCAATGGTTGAAGATAACAAAATATTGTCAGTTGCTCCAACGCACAGCAGGTCATCAATGTTCATGATGATGGCATCTTGGGCAATACCCTTCCAAACTGAAAGGTCGCCTGTTTCTTTCCAATACATATAGGCTAATGCAGATTTTGTACCTGCACCATCGGCATGCATTACAATGCAATGCTTGTCGCTACCTGTTAAGTAATCTGGAATAATTTTACAAAACGCTTTTGGGTATAAACCTTTGTCAATATGTTTGATAGCATTGTGAACATCTTCTTTTTGGTGTGATACGCCTCGTCTGGCATATCTATTTTGATGATTTGTATCCATGTTTACAAAAATAAGAATACTTTTGGGATTAAATTTTATTCATAAAAAAAACCGCATCACAACATTTGTGATGCGGTTTTTATAAAAAGTGTTAGAAAATTTATTTCACTGTTTCTTTAACATCATCAGCTGCATCTTCAGCCGCTTTTTTGACATCTTTAGCTGCTTTTTTAGTGCCTTCAACTGTGTTGTTAGCAGCATCTTTAACATCTTCTACTGCTTTATCAGTAGCTTCTTTGACGCTTTCTGAAGTTTCTTCTGCAGCGTCTTCAACTTCGTCTGCGGTTTCTTCTGCAGCGTCTTCAACGTCTTCAGCAGTTTCTTCAGCGGCGTCTTCAACGTCTTCGGCAGTTTCTTCTAATTGCTCTTTAGCGTTTTCTTTTTTTTCTGGCTTGCAACTTGTGATGCTTATAGCAAAAAAGGCAAGCATAGCGAGTGATAAAATTTTTTGTTTCATAATAGTTTGTTTTGATGCAATATTAAGTTAAAATTTTAACTTTTAAAAATTTTTAATAAAAATTCTAATATAAAGATTCAAAATCTTTCCAAAAATCTGGATATGATTTAGATACGACTTTAGGATTTTCAATTTTAAGCTCGGTTTTTGTGATTAAAGGAGCAAATGCCATTGCCATTCTGTGGTCGTTATAGGTTTTAACCGTTTGGTGGGATAAAATTTCATCAGGCGGTGTCATTTTCAGACTTTCATGATCTATTTCAACCGTTGCATCAAATTTTTCTAATTCATTTTTCAGGGCAACCAACCGGTCGGTTTCTTTGATTTTTAGAGTGTGCAAACCAGTCAAATTACATGAGATTTTTAAGCCTAAGCAAGTCACTGCAATAGTTTGAGCTAAATCTGGTGTGTGATTTAGGTTTTTGTTGTAATAATTGATAGCATTGTTTTGAGAGTTTTCTAAAATAATAGCATCTTTTTCAAAAGTGGTTTGGACGCCTAATTCTTTATATAATTCCGAAATTTTTGAGTCGCCTTGCAAACTTTTATTTTTATAGATACTTAATTTTAATTTTAAAGAGGGCGAAAGTGCTACCAAACTATAATAATAAGATGCTGAACTCCAGTCTGACTCAACACTAATTTTTTGCGTATCGATATCAGTTTTGGGATTGATTTCAATAGATTGATGATCGAAATTTATTTCAAACCCTAAATTTTGCATCATTTTGTAGGTCATTTTCAAATAGGGTAGAGAAGTGATTTTTGATGTAAAATTTATTTTTAATCCATTTTTGAGTTTAGGTGCAACGAGCATTAATGCACTGATGTATTGACTGCTTGTATTGGCTTGAATTTCAATTTTGTTACTTGTAATGTTAGAAGCTTGAATTTTCAACGGTGGAAATCCTTCTTTGTTGATATAATCAATTTTTGCTCCTATTTGTCTCAAGGCGTCAACCAAAATTTTTATAGGTCTGTTTTGCATGCGTTTGCTTCCTGTAAGCGTGACGGATTTATTTGTAAAACACGCATAATAAGCCGTTAAAAAACGCATTGCTGTGCCTGCATGATGAATATCGATGATGTCTTTTTGAGAAGCCAAAGCGGCTTTTAAAACCATAGTATCGTCAGATGTGGAAAGGTTGTCAATGTTTAGTTTTTTGAATAAAGCTTGAATAATGAGCAATCTGTTGCTTTCGCTTTTAGACCCACAAATATTTAAGGAATAATCTCCCGATAGGGTTTTTTGAAGCAGAGTTTTCATCAATTTAACCTTGAGTTGAATTTGATTTTTTGAGTTTACTTCTGAATTTAAAATAGCTAATGATAAAACCGTAAACAAAACCGCTGAGAATATTGGCGAAAATAAATTTAAGTAAGTTATCAGATTTCAATCGTTCTTCAACGAAGTCTTGAAGGTTAAAATTAAAAACCATACCCCAATCTACTAAGTTGTAAATAAGGATAAACATAATGGAAAGAAATATCACAGATTTCCAAAAACCTTTATGGCAAATTACTTTGGTAAACATTTATTGTAGTTTTGGGTTATTTTGGTGTCTATTGTGGTCTCTTTTTGTTTTGACTTCCATTTTTTTGTCAAAAGCGGTTTGCAAATCGATTCCAGTTTGATTGGCCAAACATAACACAACAAACATAACATCGGCAAGCTCTTCACCTAAATCTTTTTGTTTATCGCTTTCTTTTTCGCTTTGCTCGCCATAACGACGTGCAATAATTCTGGCGACTTCGCCCACTTCTTCTGTGAGTTGAGCCATGTTGGTGAGTTCATTAAAATATCTGACACCGTGTTGGTTGATCCATTCATCGACTTGTTGTTGGGCTGTTTTTATGCTCATATTTAATTTTTTAGCAAAACTATTTTATCTGTTTCTTTATTGACTATGTTTTTATAAAAATCTTTGTAACTAATCAGTGTCAAAAATAAGACTATAAATTTTGGATAATGCAAACTGAGCATATATTTTCTTTGTGCTTATTTCAATTTTTTTTTAAAAAATTCAAATAAGCCACTCATTAGAGCTTGATTTTAAAAATCAGACCTTTATCAACATTTTTAACTTTTTGGATTGATAACTAATTGGTTAATAATTTGTTTGTTACGAACATACCACCCTATATTTGTAAGAAAAAAAGTTGGAAAAGGATAAGCTTATAGAATCACTTTTGCAGAAGGTAGAAGAACTTTCTAAAAAGCTAATTGCTTTAGAATTAGAAAATAGTCAACTTAAAGCACGACTGGCCAAATATGAAACTCCAATAAAACAGTAATAATAGCTCCATACCACCCTCAAAGGATGAAAATAGACCAAAGAGGAAAAGCCTAAGAACAAAGACAGAGCGTAAGCCAGGTGGGCAAACAGGAAGAAAAGGCAATACTTTGAAGATGGTTGAGATAACTGAAATAAAAATAAAAGTCACAGAACACAAGGTTTATAAAAAAGTTTGTCCTTGCGGTTGTGAAACAAAAAGCGACTATCCATCACAAGCAAATGCACCCGTAAGCTATGGGAATAATATTGAAAGTTTAATAGGATATTTTCATACCAGACAATACTTGCCTTTTAAGAGAATGCAAGAAATGTTCTATACGGTTTTTAATATTCCTATAAGTGAAGGAGGAATACACTAAATATTATTGATAGTTTGTGGGCTGATTAGCTAACAGTTATGTTTTCATCATAAAGCCTAATTTCGATACTCCTGACAAATTTCGAGATTTTTCGTTTTACTCTCAAAAATCACAACAAGCCTTTAGCTTTTATCTCCAAATATTTATTTATGGTATTAATGCTTAAATTTTTTGGTTTGGTCAAAATGGCTTGAATTCCATTTTTTTCAAGTTCCTTAGCCATTAATCGTTTATTGTAAGCAAAATCTGTAGCGATGGTTTTTTGATAAATACTTTGTAAGTCTTCGGTTTCAGTATGGATGAGTTGATCCAATTCTGTGTTTTCAAAAAAGATGACCACCAAAACATGCTGTCTCGAAATCGCTTTTAGATAAGGCAATTGGCGTTCAAGTGAAGAAATATGCTCAAAATTGGTAAACAAAAACAACAAACTGCGTTGGGTAACTTTTCGTTTAAGATGGGCGTAAAGCAAACCAAAATCACTGACTTTATAATCGGTTTTAATGTTGTATAAAGCTTCTGACAACACATTGATTTGCGACAGTCTGGATTGGGCTTTTCTAAAATTGTCAATGCTGTTTGAAAAAGTCAGCATCCCAACTTTGTCATTTTTTTTCAAAGCGATATTAGAAAAAGCTAAAGCCGAATTAATGGCATAATCTAATAAGCTGAGTTGTTCAAAAGGCATTTTCATCACACGACCTTTGTCAATGACATTATAAATGGGTTGTGATTTTTCATCCTGAAACTGATTGACCATCAGCTGGTTGTGTTTAGCAGTAGATTTCCAATTGATGTCTCTAATATCATCGCCTTTGACGTATTCTTTGATTTGCTCAAATTCCATGCTGTGACCGATACGTCTGATTTTTTTCATTCCAAAATCTCTGGATTGACGGTCTAAAGCCAAGAAATCGTATTTTTTCATTTGAATAAACGACGGATACACCTTGACCATTTGCTCGTTTTGAAACTTGTATCGTCGTTTAGTCAGCTTAAGTGGCGAAGACACATAACAGTTCAAATTGCCAAAATAATATTCGCCACGTTGTGTAGGTTTGAGTTGATAATCATAAGATTTTTGGTGTTTGGCATCAAGCTTTAAGGTTTTTAAAAAATCTCGTTTTTGAAATTGAACAGGAATTTCATCAATGATTTGTAATTGAATTTTAAAATTGTAACCATTTTCAAAATTAAGCATCACTACATTATTATCACTGTTTGAAAATTTACTGGGTAAAAACCGTTCTGCAAAAAAACCTTTGATGCGAAATAATGCTGCAATATCAATGATAACCAAAACCACTAAGGCATAAAATAGCAATGATGCTAAGGTAAAAAGCACAGTGAACCAATACGATAAAAAGAATAGCAAAGCTATACTGATTAAGGCTAAAAAAAAGCGTCGTGTAAAATATAAAGGTTTGAGCAGTTTAAACACTATCTTGGTATTTCAATAGATTTTACAATCATATCAACCACATCTTCGGTGGTCATGCCTTCCATTTCACGTTCGGGTGACAGGACAATTCTGTGATTAAGCACAGGTTTTAAACTGCGTTTGACATCGTCTGGTGTAACAAAATCACGGCCGTTTAAAATAGCAAAGGCTTTAGCCGTCATCATAATTGCAACAGAAGCTCTTGGCGATGCCCCTAACAACAAATGTGGGTGCTGACGTGTGTTGTGAACAATTTCAGCAATATAAGACATAATTTTAGACTCAATTTTGATCTTGTGAATGTCTGCTTTGAATTGGCTAACGCTGTCTTTGTTAATTACGGTTTCTATTTGATTGAGAAAATTTTGTGCTTTGTTTTGGTGATGCTTGTCTATAATTTTAACTTCCTCTTCAAGGTTGGGATAACTGAGTTTAATTTTAAAAATAAACCGATCGAGTTGGGCTTCGGGTAGGGCGTAAGTGCCTTCTTGTTCAATAGGATTTTGGGTGGCTAATACCATAAATGGTGCTTCCATATCGTATTGATGACCATCGATTGTAACTTGTTTTTCTTCCATCACTTCAAACAGAGCCGATTGGGTTTTGGCCGGTGCACGATTGATTTCATCAATTAACACTAAATTGGAAAAAATTGGTCCAGCTTTAAATTCAAATTCGGCTTTTTCGGCATTAAATACAGAAGTTCCGAGCACATCACTTGGCATCAAATCGGGCGTGAACTGAATACGACTAAAATCGGCGTTGATGCTTTTTGCGAAAAGCTTAGCGGTCAGTGTTTTAGCAATTCCTGGCACGCCTTCTATTAAAACGTGACCGTTGGTTAAAAGACTCACCAAAAGCAACTCAATAAAATCGTCTTGACCTACAATGACTTTAGCAAGTTGAGCTTTTAAATCTTCAGCCATTTGTTGATATTCATTTAAAGATGGTGTTGCCGTATCTTCAGATGAAGTTTTTTCTGCAGTTTTGTTGTCTTCTAATGATTTTGAGTTTTCATCAGGTTGTTCAGACGGTTTTATATTTTGATTTTCCATAGACTTAGTTTTTAAGATTTGATATCTGTTTTTCTAATTTAAGCAATTGTTCTTTGGTAATTCTATTTTTACTTTCAATATTTTTAATATATTTTAATAATGATTTGATATCTTGTTGCGATTTACCAGATTTTGAAGCTAATTGAACAACAAATTCATCATTCAAGTTTGCTGTTGAGATATTATATTGAGATCTGACAAAGTCAAAGAAATGTTCGATTAGCTTAGTGGCAATGCTTTTGTGGTCTTTTTTGCGATAATACATCTCAGCGATGGTTTGGGTAAACGCATAGGTTTTGTTCTCGTAAGGTTGAACGACCTTAATGGGTTTTTGTTTGCGTTTGCCTTCAAAAAAAATATAAATTACAGCTAATAGTATAAGCAAATAATACGCCCAACGCAAATGTTTGTTACTGACGAGATATTGCAATAAATGAGGCTGTTGAACCACACGTTGAGCTTTGTAATATTCATCTACAATTATTGATTTGTCATAATTTAAGCTTGATAAAACTTGCTCGGTATAATTAGCGTTATCTGCACTGACTAAAAAATAATTGGTAAACGCTTTTGGAAAAAGATGCAAGTAAAGTTCGCCTTGCCCAAATTTAGCCTTTATGAAATTTGGCAGATATTTAGTCATCGTGCTGTCGTTGTTGACTACTTTAGAATAGCCTAAAACTTGATGGTCTAAAGTATCGGTATTGGTAAAATATTCTACGTTTAGGTTTCTTTTAAAATCGTAAATTTCATCTTGATTTGTGGTGTCTAAAACGACACTAGGTTGATAGGAAAACTGGTTGTCAAATACAAATTTCTTTTTGTTTAAATTTAAAGTATCCAAAATTGTCTTTGGAAAATATTCTGCGGACATTAAAACTGTATTCCCGTTTTCAATCCAGCACAACAATTCTTTAGTATCGTATTCACCAAAACCTAAATTGCCATTAAAAAAGAGATAATTGCCTGCTTTGTAACTCTCCGTCAAGGTTTCGTAAACCGATTGATTGGTTTCTTCGCTTTGCTCAAGTTGTTCTGTAAAAATTTTATGAAAAATCTCAGCACCAAAAGGTTTTGAGTGGTTTTTCCAATAACTATCAGACCAATCCAAAGGTTTTTTGGCTGTGGATTCTAAAAACACTAAAGAACCAAACAGTACTAAAACCAAAATAAGAATATAGTTTTTAGGCTTGAGCATATTGTTTTTGGTCTAAAAGATTGTGAAATGCTTCATATTGCTGTTGAAGATTTTGAAAATAAACCTCGTCAAACTGCATTTGTCCATACCAAGTTTGCTCATAAGCTATAGTCAAGTGTTTAAAAATTTTGGAGAGTTCATTAAATTCAATTTCTCTGAGATATTCAAAGTTAGTTTTATCGTTAGTGTATTTTATGATGCCTTTTAAGTCTAATCGTTTGATGGAATTGAGATATAGATAACGAATCGCCAAACGGTATTGTTTGTTTTCAATGGCTTCATCAGCCATTTTTTCAAGATTTCGTGTCATCAACAATTCCTCTTCCTCAGTTAAGGTTACTTTAGAATTTTTATGTTGACGCATAATTTGGTTATCGATATTAGACCGCGCAATGAACCAAACTAAAAGCACCAAAGCCGTCGCAAGAATTAAATAGGGCAAAACTTTGAAAATAAAAAACCAAAAACTTGAATCCAAACTGTCTCCAAACAAGTTTCTCCATTGCGTGCTAAACCATTCTTTAAATTCAGACCACCAATTGGTTTGAGATTCAATGCTGTAATTGTAGTCGTCGTCGGTTTTTAGCTTGTCTAATGTCTCTTGGTCAAAAATATCTTTGTCTTGAGAAACAAAGTTTGAAAAAAGATGACTTGAATTATCAACCGAATTAAAACTAAAGCCAAAATAAAGACTAAATAGAGTCAATAAAAACAGCAATGATTTGCTCATACTATTTAATTTCCGATTTGATCAATTTGTTCGTAAGTGCCTTTAAATTCTTGTTTTTCAGAAAGGTTAAAATACACCAAAGCAATCATAATGACCGTAAAAATACTAAGAAATGACTGACCAATACTTCCTATAGCAGTAAAGAGCAAATACACCCAATTTTGATAAAGTCCAGTAATCGCAGTTGGATCAGAAGCTTGATCAAATGCAGTGAAACCCTCTACCATACTGAAAATAAATGCTGGTAATTGAAAAACAAAACCTAAAATAGCAATGAGAATACCAAAAACCAGAAAAGTAGCGAAAGTAATCCACCAATTGTTTTTAATTAAAGTAAAACACTTGGTGAATGACTCAGAAACCGATTCGTTTTCCATTATTAAAAGTGCAATACCAGGTGCAAGAACGACTATAAGATAAATACCTGGTAAAAAGCAAAGCATAAAACCGATAATTCCAACAATGGTGGTTAATGCAAGATAGCCTAGTAATTTCCAAAAATCATCTTTTAAACCTTGAGAAACGTCTTGTTCTAAAATTTCACCATTATTGTTCATATAAGATTTTATAATGTGTAAAATAGTACCATACAAAACGATATTAGTTGCGATAGATACAGCAAATAAAAGAATGATTATCCAAGAGTCTTCTAAAATAGTTGAAACTGCTGAATCAGGTTCTGAAAAAGTTGTTATGTTACTAAATAAATCGCCCATTTTATATTGGTAATATGTCGTTACCAAAATGGTAAGTAGTATAAACGGACCGACAAACTTTAAAAATATGTTTAGAATACTTTTATAATTCTGCGTAAAGAAACTAAAGGTATCACTTATAATTTCGCCTAAGTCACGTTCTTTTCTAAAGACAAATTGTGGTTGAGTTAAATCATTGTTTTCCATGTTGTTGGTTTTTATGAAGTTTAAAGGGTAAAAATACGTAATAAAATAAAATTAAAGCCATTGAACCACTAATGATAAATATAGCCAAAGCATCGGGCATTTCGGTATGTCGAGTTACAAAACCTTCTAAAAATCCCGCAATAATAAAAAACGGCACGGTGCTTAAAACAATTTTGAGTCCAGCTTTAGCACTGCGAGCAAACGACTCTAATCGGGTATAGGTTTTAGGAAACATAATGCCATTGCCAGCGACTAAACCTGCACAAATACAGACGATAATCACCGAAATCTCAATAGTGCCGTGAATCCAAATCGTTCTTGCAGATTCCCACAACAAACCTTTGTCAGCAAAAAAATATTGAAACGAACCCAGCATCACCGCATTTTGCATACCTATAAATAAAGCACCAATACCAAATAAAAATCCAAAAATGTATGAGAGAAAACCAACTCTGACATTGTTAATAGTAATACCAATAAACATATCGGTTTCGTTGGCCTTTTTATAAACCGCCATCGGGTCGTTGTTGTTGATGTTTTCTAAAGTCATATTGACATAAGCATCACCTAAAATCAATCTTACAAAATCTTGGTCTGTCGCCGCAGAATAAGCACCGATTAAGCCAAAAAACAAAAACACTAAAAACGCTAACAACAATTGATATCTATAATTGTAAAACATCAATGGAAATTCTTTGGTGTAAAATTTTACAATTTTATTTCCCGATGTTTTTTGAGTTTTGTAGATTTTTTGATGTGCTTTTACCGAGATTTGATTCAAATATTTGGTAGTATTGCTGTTAGGATAAAAGGTTTGGGCATAGCTTAAGTCATCGGTAATTTCGATGTATAAATCAGAAAGCTCATCGGGAGAATATTGAGCATTATCTCTCAAATAGCTTTCAAATTTGAACCATTTGTTTTTATTTTGCTTTACAAAAGCTACCTCGCGCATAGTTTTTAAAAATAAACTTCAAATCTAATAATTTTTAATGAATAATTTTCAAATTCAAACGGCTCAAAATGTCATTATTGAACAGAATATAGCCAATTACTTTGAACGAGCAGCAGCTTATTTTATAGACATCCTTGTCCTTTTGGCTTATTTATTTTTAGTCAGTTTTGTTTTTCCTTTGTTAGGAGCGTCAAGCTTTGCAATTGGAATGGTAGTGTCATTGCCGTTATTGGTCTATCATTTAGTAATGGAATTGACAATGAATGGCCAAAGTATAGGCAAGGCTGCTATGAAAATCAGAGTGGTTTGTGTTGATGGTTCAAAGCCTAAAGCAGGTCATTATCTGATACGATGGTGTTTGAGGTTGATTGACATTTCTATGACTATGGGTTCAGTGGCCAGTTTGTTTATCTTGTTTGGTGGTAAAGGTCAGCGTTTAGGTGATATAGCAGCCAAAACTACGGTTATTTCAGAAAGAAATCGAGTCGATTTTACGCAAACCATAATAATGGACTTGCCTGAAAATTACCAACCCAAATATCCACAAGTAACCATTTTTAGCGATGAAGATATGCGGCAAACCAAAGCCATATATATGAAAGCTAAAAGCCAAAGAGAATATCACCTTATCAACAGATTATACCAGCAATTGATGAGTAAAATGGAAGTTCAGCCTAAGGAAGAGCCAATTGAATTTGTTAAAATTGTTTTACAAGATTATAATTATTATACGCAACGCTAATGGATTTTATTTTTGTATTAGATATTCTCGGCGTAATTGCTTTTTCTATTTCAGGTGTTTTGGCGGCTATGCGCAAAGGACTTGATGTCTTTGGAATTTTGATTATAGCTTTTGTAACTTCTGTCGGTGGAGGAACTTTACGCGATGTTTTGATTAAAGCTAATGTCAGTTGGTTGAACAATATGACTTATGTTTACGTGATTTTAATCACTACAATATTCGCGATTTTGTTAAGAAACAAGCTCAATTATCTACGCAAATCTTTGTTTTTATTTGACACTTTTGGAATTGGACTTTATACGGTTGTTGGTATAGAAAAAGCTATTTCAGCAGGGTTGCCACCTGTTATTTGCGTGGCTTTTGGCACAATGAGTGCTTGTTTTGGTGGAGTGATTAGAGATATTTTATGCAATGATATTCCCGTCATTTTTCATAAAGAAATATACGCTACAGCTTGTATTCTTGGTGGTTTTGCTTATTTCGCCTTAACTTATTTTAATCTATCACAAGATTTGATTTTTATCATTTCTGGTGTTGTGGTGATTGCTGTTAGAATTTCGGCTGTGGTGTTTAAGATTTCATTGCCGAGGGTTTATTGAGGCAGATTGTTATTTTAAATGTCTCACGTATATATGAAATCCTTCAAATATCCGCCTGTTGCAGGCTTGTTTTATCATTATATTAATGACATTATTCATTCAATTTGGTACAACAAATATAGTATTTCTTTTTATTATTTTTGTGGATTAAATATAGATAAAGCTACAAATAGTAGTGAGACCGACGAACAAGGCTGTAGTAACCACCATAGATAGCATCAACAAAATTAATTAATTTAGAAGAAGTAATCAAGCCAATTGACTAACCAAAAAACATTCCTTTATAAGCCGAAAAATGGTATCATTCAGATAAAATAATAATAAAAGTGACTAAAAATTTATATCCTTAAAAGAGAAAGAAAAATACGTCCCTAACCCACTGGGAGAAAAAGTTCAATAAATGTGTAGGCAAGACAATATTTAATGTAGATCACACTTTTGAAGGAATTAAAAATGGTTCTTAGGTTGAGTGTTAAGGTATAAAAGGATTGCAAAGATGTATATTCAAAACTTTTTGGAGATCATCTCTTACAATTTATTCAGAACCCCATAGATAATTACATCCAATACTCAAATTTAAAAGAAATGAAAGTAAAAATCACTAAAATAAAGATTAAAATGACGTGAATAATTAAAATCTTTAGCTTAAAAGACAAAAGTAAACTGAAATTAAAGAAAAAGTGAAAGGTTGCTATTTTTATGTAATGATCTTAATTCAATTAATAATCAACCAAAAATGTTCTAAATAATTTGAGGTAGTTTATTTAAACAATTCTTTTCTATGATAATCATACAAGTTATTGAAGAATTTTATAATATAGCAATACTATTTTTTTTTCTTATAAAGTGTATTTTTAACAGCAGTTATTAAAAAAAACGATTAAAAAAGTGTAATTTTTATTATGAAAATAATCTGTTTTATTATACCTGTTTTATGTGCTATTGAAACGTTTGGGCAATCTCAAGTGTCTTTTAGACAACTATCCGTTAACGACGGTCTTTCTCAAAATAGCGTTGTATCGGTAGCGCAAGACAGTACGGGTTATTTATGGATTGCTACCCAAGATGGACTAAATAAGTATGATGGCAATAAATTTGAAATATATAGTCAGTCTTTTTTAGATGTCACCAAACCAACATACAGTCATTTGGGCAAGGTTTATGTAGACCGTGAGGGCAACATAATTACCATACCTGCTTCCAATAAGCCACGTATTTACGATAAGGCGACCAATAGTTTTATTCCGTTTTCAAACATACAAGATGTAAGTGTATTGTACCAAGACAGTAAACGCAATTACTGGTTTGGCACGTATGCGTCAGGTTTGTTTAAAAAAGATGTTACAACAAAAGATGTAACCTTGGTTGTTCCTAAAGATAGCATAGGTACAATATTCGCAATTTCAGAAGATAAAAAAGGAAGCATTTGGTTAGTGGGTCAAGGAAAGGTTATGTGTGTAAACAATGAAAACGATACCATAGACACTTATTTTCCGGACAGCAATAATCAATCAAATGTAAATTACAGCAATCTTTTATTTGATGATTTAGGAACTGTTTGGTTAGGTTCGTATGGCAATGGGATGTGGATCAAACATCCGGAATCATCCACTTTTAAAAGCGTAAAGGCGTTTTCACCGAATCTCTCCACTTTACCAAACGATTTATATGTTTTATCTATGCACTTAGATAAAAAAAACAGATTATGGATTGGCACCTATGGTCGTGGTCTTTATAAAATTGACTTAAATACTTCTGAAATAAATCATTTTGAAACAAAGAAGCATAATCCAAGAGCAATTCATTATAACGATATCCTCTGTATTTTTGAGGATTATACAGGAACACTCTGGTTTGGAACAGATGGAGCCGGTGTGAGTTTTTATGATGAATACCTTGAAAAGTTCAATGTCATCAATAATTATCAAACGCCTGAAGAAATAAGTATAGATCTGGTTAGAGCGATACAAATAGATAAAAACAATAATGTTTGGATTGGCACGAGCGGTAAAGGCCTTTCAAGATACACTCCTAAAACACATACATGGAAAACTTATGTTGAAACCAAAGGAGGCTTAAGTTCTAATAGAGTTGTTAGTTTATTTATAGATGACGATAATGAATTATGGATAGGAACCCAAGGAGGAGGCTTAAACATAATGCATACCAACGGGAAAATATCACATTACAACAATAATACCCCAGTCAAATTAAACGTTGAGACCATTTGGGATATTTTTAAAGATGAATCCAACAATATCTGGTTATCAACTAGAGACCATGGGTTAATTTTATTTAACAAGCATAAAGGCGTTTTAAAACAGTTCAATAAATCAAACGGATTAATAAGCAATAATATAAGGGTAACCATTCAGGGAGAAGCGGATAAGCTTTGGGTTGGCACAGAGGATAATGGGGTTCTTTTATTAGATACTAAAACAAAAACGTTCATTGATTTTAAGAAGGATTTTAATTTACACGGAGAAGATGTGGCAAAAAAAGTTAAATCACTTTATTATGATAAAAAGGGGCTTTTGTGGGTTGGCACCAATGGTAAAGGATTATGTGTATATGATTTAAAAAACAAAGCATTTTATAATTACACCGTTAATGATGGTTTACCAAACAATGTTATTTACGGTATCTTGCCAGATTCCGAAAACAATTTATGGCTAAGCTCCAATAGAGGGATTACCATGTTTAAGCCGGCACCAACCCTTGATGTTAAGCCTCAAATTGTAAATTATGATAATTATGATGGCCTGGCTACAGAGTTCAATACAGGGGCCTATTATAAATCTGCTAACAATGATTTATATTTTGGTGGACTAGAAGGCTATTATTGGTTTAACCCTTCTTTAATAAAAAAAAGCGATGTAATACCCAAAACGGTCATTACAGGATTTGAGGTTTTTAACCATCAACTTCAAATGGTTGATAGCATACAATTGCAGTATAATGAGAATACCGTGTCTTTTACATTTTCTAGTTTACAGTTTTCATTACCTAAAAAAAACAATTATTTGTATAAACTGGAAAATCATGATGAAAATTGGATTCTGTCCAATGGTGTAAAACGAGTGCGATACACCAATCTATCACCAGGCAATTACACGTTTTTGGTTAAATCCAGTAATTATGATGGTCTTTGGAATGAAAAGCCTGCTAGTTTTTATTTTATAATCAATAAACCATGGTATTTAAATAATTGGATGCTTTCTGTCTATGCTGTTTTAATTATATGTTCCTTATTGCTAGCCTATTATTATTTTAAATGGCGATGGGAAATGACACTCAACTTAAAAGAAGAAAGAGAAAAGTCAGAAAGATTAAAGCGCTTAGATGAGTATAAAACAAAACTATATACCAATATAGCTCACGAATTTAGAACACCTTTAACATTAATCTCTGCGCCAATTAAAAAACAATTGTTAAATAATAATTTACAGTCAGATTCAAAAAAGGACCTGCAATTAGTAGAGCACAACACCACACAACTTTTAAGTTTAGTCGATCAGTTATTGGAGCTGTCAAAGTTGGAATCTGGAGCAATGAGATTAAAAGTCAAACAAAATGATTTGGGTTTATATTTAAAGGTTATTTCCCAATCGTTTCAGTTTTTAGCAGAACAAAACAATTTAAAACTATCGGTCCATGTGCCGGAAATTAAAAATGCGTGGTTCGATTCGGATGTTGTGGAACGACTTGTAAATAATTTATTTTCCAATGCCATAAAATACACGTCCAAAGGCGGTGTCATTTCTTTTAATGTAGAGCATGTTTACAAAAAAGAGGTTAAGATGGTTTTTATAAATGATATAGATGCCATTATAGAAAAAGAAATTTCTAAAATATTCAATCGTTTTTATCAAATAAATGAAAACTCAGAAGGCTCTGGTATTGGTCTTTCTCTGGTTAAGGAACTTACTAATTTATCCCATGGAACGATAGAGGCATCTTATGCAGACCATCAAAAAATCAAGTTTGTCATTAAATTGCCCATTTCAAAAGAATCTTTTTTACCGGATGAAATAGATCTTGCGAACCTTAAAAATGATGATATTACACTGCCAACAAATAATTTACCGCAAAATAGTTCAAAACCAATAGCCTTGGTTGTTGATAACAATCAAGACATCAGACAGTTTGTTAAATCATTGTTAATTGATGATTTTAAAGTTATTGAAGCTAAAAATGGGATAGAAGGAATAGAAAAGGCTTTTAAAACCATTCCGGATATTATCGTTTCAGATGTTATGATGCCTTTAAAAAATGGTTTAGAACTTTGCGAAATTTTAAAACATGACGAAAAAACATCTCACATCCCCATTATTCTTCTTACAGGAAAAACAGGTGATATAAATGAAATAGAAGGATTAAATACAGGAGCAGATGATTATATAACCAAGCCTTTTAATCCAAAAACGCTCCAAATCAAGGTCAATAATATTATTGAAGGTAGAAGAAAGCTTCGTGAACGTTATAAAAAGGATATTGTTTTTAAGCCTAAAGATATGGCAACAACACCTGCAGATGAGATGTTCTTAAAAAAAGTTCAAAATATATTAGACCAATATGTGTCAAACCCCGATTTTAATGCCGAATTTTTCAGTAAACAGGTAGGCATGAGCAGAATGCAATTGCACAGAAAACTGTTGGCTTTTACAGGACTGAACACCACTGCTTTTATTCGGTCTCAAAGATTAAAACAAGCTATTCAAATTTTAAAATCATCAAACTATACTGTAAATGAAGTTGCCTATATGGTAGGGTTTAATACACCGTCTTATTTTATAAAATGTTTTAAGGAAATGTATGGGCAAACGCCATTGGAGTACATTAAATAAGTAGCATTTTTCTTCGCTTTTTTGCATAATGTTACAATGGTTTCATATTTTGTTACATATCTTGTACAAACTTCTAAGTATCAAATATAGTTTTGCTTAAGCTTTGCATAATGCAATTTAAATAGCTTAAAGTAAAAAACATTTGATATGAAAACAACTCATTTATTTGTCACATTAACACTTTATCTTCTCCTAACCCAAACAGTTGAAGCTCAATTCCTAAAAAAACTAAAAAACCGTGTAGAACAAACAGTAGAAGATGTTGTTGTTGATAAGACAGCTGACAAAGCTGCCAAAAAAACCGCTAAAACCATGGATAAAGCTTTTGACATAAATCCTTTTGCTAACTCCGGTCGCAAAGAAAAAGCAAATCCTGGATTGGTTGCAAACTCGTATGATTTCACTTGGAAATATTCTTTAAAAATGAGCACAAAAAAAGAAGGTGAAATAGTCTTTGATTACTATTTAAAACCCGATGCACCCTATTTTGGTTTTACGTCAGCCACCATGGAAAACATGTTTACCATCATGGATAACGGCAATAAGGTAATCGTTATGTTTATGCAATCCCAAGGGAATAATGTTGGTATGGTAACACAAATGCCAGATGATTTGGATTTGGAAGAAACAAAAGACCAGTCTAAAGAATTCGTATTTACATCACTTCCAGATAAAACCATCAATGGTTACCATTGCAAAGGTGTTAAAGCTACTAATAAAGACTTTGAAATGGATATGTATTTTACCAATGAGGCCGAAGTGAGCTTTGACGATATCTACAAAAACCAGCAAACCAAAATTCCTAGGCAAGTAAATGACTATTTTGATAAAGATGAAAAACTACTCATGATTTATATGGACATGAAAGGCTTAAAAAAGAAAAAGGAAAATATGACGATGGAATGTATTGGTTTAGAAGAAGTGTCAAAAACCATTAAAAAGTCAGATTATAAGTTTATGTAATTAAAAAAAAAATTGATCCCAAACAAAAGTAATTGTTTAAATCATTTATGAATTATAAAATAGTAAACCAAAAAAACAAAAATCATGAAAACACAAACAATTAAAGTATTCCTTATTGGTGCAATGCTAAGTACAACACTTTCCTTTTCCCAAAGCCTTGAGGGCAGATTAGGTGTAGAAGGCTTTTCCAGAACCACTAGTTTTAAAGAGTTGGCAGCTGTAGATTTATTCAAAGCTTTTAAACAAGGCTCCTACAGCATCAAGTTTAATTTTAGAGCCGATGGTATTAACGACAGAAATATTGTTCTGTTTGATATGAAAACCACCGTAAAATATAATGGTAAAACAATTTCTCAAACAACAAGAGGTGGATGGCCATGGTTACCAGGCGATATGTTTGTGCCTGCAGAGGGCTTTGATTTTATCCCTGCTTTAGAAAAATTAAGTACACAAGATACTTCTACCGAAGGTTTTTTACCGAAAGGAAACTATGAAATTATTTTAGAGACGGTGCCGTCACCAAAACAATCTGTAAAATCAGGAATTGCACCCGCTACCATTAAATTTTCTGTTCAGTAAAATTAATTCAAATAAAAAATGGAAACAAAAAAGAAATCAAAAAATGAAAAACCAAATAGACGAGACTTTTTGGTCAACGTATCAATGGCAGCGGCAGCCTTAACGCTGAACAGTGCCTTTGGGTTTCCTGTGGCAACCGGGCAGGGCAATGGTAAATTGTTTGCAAAAATTAAGTATGTCGGTGGCATTCCACTTAAAGATAATATGTATTCATTTTCAGAGAATAATTTGGAAAAATTGAAAAGTGGTAAAATGGAATCGCTCACCATAAAAATGGAAGCTAGTTTTGACCAACGCAACTGGAAAACTATAGAAACGAGCATTACAGACAGAAATTTTATGAAACAACTTTCAGAAATGGCTCAAAAAGTCGAATAAAAGTTTGCTTATGAATCCAATTACCAGAACCCGTGAATCTGCTTTTTCCTATCAGTGCTATGCCTGTAACAACTGTTGTCACAACAAATTGATTCAAATCAATCCTTATGAATTGTTACGCTTATCGAGTTGTTTGGGAATTTCAACAACCCAATTCAGGAAAAAACATCTTGATGGTCAGTTTTTAAAGCAAAACAAGGTTTCTGGCGCCTGCCAGTTTTTAGGAAAAGAAGGTTGTACTGTTCATAAAGACAGGCCACTGGTTTGTCGGTTGTACCCTTTGGGAAGACTGCGCATGGACAATGGCAATGAGCGCTTTACAGAACTTGAACCACATCCAAAGTCAAAAGGTGTGTATGGTGGTGCATCAAAGGTTAGAGATTACTTAAAAACACAAAAAGTAAGTTCATTTTTAAAAGCTGAAAAAAGTTATTTAAAACTAATTCAACAAATGGCTATCTCAGCTTTGAACGATGAATCCTGTAAAAAGGATGAAGCAGCGCCTTTTAAAGGCACTAAAAAAGCGATTGGCTACACCGATTGGGTTTTGGATCCGGATCCAATTATAGAAAAGTACTGTGCTTCAAAAAACATAGAAACACCAACAAAAGTGGAGCAAAAATTAAAGTTCCATTTAGTGGCAATTCAATCCTGGGTTGAAGGAAAGTGGGATATTTTATCTGTTACTTAAGATTTAATTTTTTTAAAGAATGAGACCATTATAATTGAACAAATGAAAATAAAAAAAACTATTCTATTCCTATTCAGTCTCTTGTTGTGTCTTTCATCGTGTAAAGATGAGACAAAACAAGAACATAAGGATTCAAACCAATCGCATCAGGTTGAATTGCCCAAGCAAACAGCTAACAATCAAAAAAAAGAGACGCTTACCAAAGAACAAGCGGGCAACTTCTTTCCAAAACAAATCGGGGATTATAAATTGATTAACATAGGTGATAAGTTACTAAAAACGAACGGTATTGCCTCGGGCACCTATATCAAAGGAAATGATTACGACCATAGTTTGACCTACACTTTGGAAGATGAAAATAGAAAGGGGTCTGCTATTCTCAAAAATTTTGAAGACGCGTATAAAACAACAGCAAAAGGTCCTGAAGGAACTGAGTACCTTAGAAAAGAACGCAACGGATACAAAACCATCGCCTTTCTGCAACACAACATTAATCGTTATAGCATCTCATTTATTTACAACCAACGATTCAGGTTAAGCCTTGAGGGTGTTGAAAAACCCGATGTGCTATGGACTTACTTTAAAAAAGAAGATTTGCAAAAACTTAATACATATTAAATGAAAACACAAATAAACCATACCATAGTAGTAGCAATAAGTGTATTATTTAGTATGACGTGCCAGGCACAAGAGGCTATTTCAGGAAGCATTTCAAATTATACAGGAGGAGAAAAGCTAATTGCTTTTTATGATATGATTTCAAAAGAGACCATGGAAATTGGAACTATTGATGAAGAGGGTAATTTCAGTATTCCTTTGGATGAAAATTATCTGAAAACTATCAAACTAAAAGCTGAAAACGCAAAAGCAAAAGCACCAGAAGGTTGGGAAATTGAATTTAAAACAGTGGCTACAACTTTTGAATGCTCGGGTTTAATGGTTGAATATGAAAATGGGGAAGCATTGGTTGTGGGAATGCCAGATCTTGAAGTTAAAGCCAAAAATGCAGAATGGGACGAATCCGTAATGTATGCCGTTAGCAATCCAGAAATAGCCAATTGGTTGTATTCTTATGGAGAAAAAAATAGTGCTAAAGGCTATTATTTGCAATGGTTTTTTGTGGAAGAACCAGCATCGGCTAAAGCAGAGTGTTTATGGCAAACGTCTGTTTCAACTGGTGAAACTTATAATAATAAAACCATCATAAATTTAGAATTGCAAAAAGGATGGAATATAATCAAATATAACATTGCTGAAGTTTTTACCGATGCAAACGGAAAAATAACACCTTCTAAAACCGAAATAAGTAGGATAGACCGTATTCCTGACAATATTCAGTGGGTGGTTGTTAAATAGAATACTTTATAAAAATTAAAAGATAAAAAGTCAATTAGCAAATTTTAAAAATAGTGAACAAATAAATTTTAACAGATGAAAAGAATCATTACTATAGCATTTATTTTTTGTTTTATAGCCTGTAAACATGAAACAAAAGCACAAGATGAATCGCAACAAGATACTCAAAACGTAGTACAAAAAGATTTTAAAAAAACGCCTTATACCAAAGCCGATTTTAAGGAAGCATTCCCAAAATCAATAGGTGGACTACCCTTGGATGATAAGTTTTTTAGCGAAAACCAAATGGCAAATGGAACATACGGAGACGGAAAAATTGAACTACAAATCATCGACTGTTCAGAAAAACACAATGGATTACAAAAAACCTTTTTGATGGCTTACAACATAAAGCAATTTGACGATGAAGATACCAAGCACGAAAATAAAGAACGTAATGGTATTAAAACCATTAGCAACTACAGAATAAATAGTGAAAGATGTGATATAGCTTTTGTTTACCATAATAGATGGTACGTTGTATTGAGAGGGGAAGGTATGAGTCCCGATGAACTTTGGAATACATTTGATATAGATGTAATGAAAAAATTTAAAAATTAAAACATGATGCAAAAAATAATCAGCTTTATTTTTTTGACCCTTCTAATGGTAGCATGTAAAAATGATGCCAAAAGCACACAAAGCAAGGAAGTGAAAACCAATGATATGACCACTATTACAAAAAAAGATAAAAAAAAGAAAGTGGTTACAGGACTTGTTGAAGCACAAATTGATGGTAAACCATTCAAAATGGACAACTTTGACCAAAAAACAACTACCGATGTGGTCTTTCTGGACAATGGTATTCAGTTTAGAATAAATGACGTAAACAAGCAAATGATATTGGTTAATATGTACGCTCCGGATTTATTGAAACATATACCAATTGCCATTTCCCAACAATCCTCTGCATTAAAAATAGGAGAAGCCTATAAGGTAAAAACACATAGCAGGTTAGAAGTTATAGTTCCCAGTGGCAAATATCTTCAAAGTGATACCAAGGCACTATATCAAGGCACTGTTTCTCTTGACGAATTGTCTGAAAACAGACTTGTTGTAACCTTTAATGGCATGGGCTTTTCTCTTGGCTCAACTCTCAAGAAAGAATTATTTCCAATGCAAGGTAAAATTATATTGGATAGCTTCAATGTTTATGATTTTAGAACATAATAACACGAATTAATAAATAAAACAACTATGGAAACAACAGAAAACAACACCGTACAGGCATCATCCAACGAAGCTATTGTAAAAGAAGGCAAAACAATAGCCCTCATTGCTTACATAACATTTATAGGTTTAATTATTGCCTTTGTAATGAACAATGATAAAAAAAACGCCTTTGCAAGCTATCATATCAAGCAATCTCTTGGATTGGCATTAACAGGTTTTGCACTGGGAGTTATCGGAATGGTTCCCATACTGGGATGGATCATAGACCTTGTGGGCTTTTTTGTATTGCTTTATATGTGGATTATAGGGTTAATAAACGCCATTAACGCCAAGGAAAAACCCGTGCCAATTTTAGGAAAGAAATATATAGAATGGTTTAAAAACATATAAACCTTTCACCCATGAAAAAATTTATTTTATTAATGGTTTTTGTAACGGTGCTTATTTCTTGTGATAAAAAACCTAAACAGATTTTAACGGACGTATTACCAGCACTTAAAGATAAGGGGAATTATACACAACAAATTTCAGAAGGACAAAAGGTGGCAGCAAAACTTTCTAAAATAACACCATTATCAGAAGACGAATTAAAAAATGCGTTTCCAAAGCATTTGAAAGGTGTGCCAGTAGATGAAAAAATAATGGTTATTGGTCAACAAGTTGTGGGGAGTTTTGGCAATCATGAAATATCACTTTCCATAACAGATGCAGCTGGGAATAAAAACCAATTGGCAGCAAATTTTATCAATAGTTATACCTACAATAAAGTACCAGAGGAAACCAACAATTTTAAAGTTGTAAATACAGAGCACAGTGGTATTAAAACCCATGCCGAATATTTTAAAAAAAATGGTAGAAGTGGGATTTGGTTTTTGTACAACAATCGGTTCTACATTTCTTTACGCAATGACGATAATCGTATCAAAATGGATCCAGACGAGCTTTGGGAGGCTTTTGATATCAATGCGTTACAGAATTTTAAAAAGTAAACTAGTATGAAATGCTCTTTAACAAATTTTTCAAAAGAAACAAAATATTTAAAAGAGCATTCCATCGGACTATTGAAAAACAAATAAAGTTAAACAGATGAAAAAAATAATCTACATCACTTTTTTGGCAACCCTTTTGTTTGCATGTAAGAACAATAAAAAAGAAGAAGATAGTAATATAGTTGATGCAAACCCTCAAACAACCAGTAGCGAATCATCTATAAAGACCATTCAAAAATTAACACCACTTTCCAATGAGCAATTAAAAGCAGCGTTTCCAAAGCAGCTTTATGATTTAAAATTAGATAAAGATCCGGTAATTACAGGTCAATCCATATTAGGGCATTTTGGTGGCCGAAAAATCTCCTTGGAAGTTACCGATGCTACTGGAGAAAGCAAAAAAAGAGCAATCTATTTTTTAAATACACTAAATAATAAAAATTTTGAGGATACTGCCGATATCAAATACATTAAAAAAGAACGTAACGGCATCGCAACTTTTGCAACACAATATATAGGAAGTCATACAAAACTTGAATTTTTATATAAAAGCAGATTTTATATTTATTTGTTAAGTGAAATGAACCCAGATGAGCTTTGGGAGGCTTTTGATATCAATGCACTGAAAAATCTTAAATAAACACTTTGTAAATGCAGCCGACCAAAAAGCAACCGCATACAACAAGTCCCAATTCCCGAAGGGAGTTTATGCAGCAAATAGCCTTGATTTATTTGGCAACAAACCTTCCGTTATCTTTTTTGGGCTGTGAGTCTGATAAAAAGATGTTTATAGGTTCCGGGAAAGTACCGTATAAAGTGTGGGAAGAAATGCTTTTGGCGTTGCAAACCTGTCCCGATTATTTGGAAGGGCGCATGAAAGCTTTAGTAGCTTCCAAAGATGCGGAAGCCATGTTTAATTTTGTGAGAGATGAGATTTATTTAATGCCAGCCTCAAATAAATCCATTGGATATATTGGAAGACAATTTAAATGGGGAATGAAAGGCGTGTTGCGTTATGGGATGGCGACACCCAGGGAAAAAGCAGAATTATTGAATCAAATGTTTTCTGAGGCCGGCATTTCCTCCAAAGTGGTTTTTGAGCGCACTACAATTACGCCAGAAGAAGCCATGTCATTTTTTTTACGCCCTGTACAACGGAAATTTAATGTAGAGGTTTCCAAAAAACAATGGAAACAATGGAAGAAAGAGTTGCAAGTTGAGAATAATGAAGATAATAAAATTCCGGTTTTCGACCAGGATTTTAAAAAGACGAATGCATTAGCCGAACAATTATGGGGTTTAATTCCCAATAAAGAGACGCTAAATAAGTCTGGTTTTGATTTTAGATGGGATAATTACCGCACGCCAACCGTGGCGTTTCAAATAGATGGCGTCACAAAATACGCCCATTTGTTTGATGCCAACATTCCGTTTGGAGAGCTTAAAAACAAGGGAGGAATTTCTGAAGCTGATCCTGTTAAGTTAAACGAAGAAACTCTTGAAATTAAGATAACTTATAGAGAAGCCATACACCCTGATAAAGAAATTGAACTCATCTCAGGCGCCTGGAAATCAAGAGATTTAATAGGGAACCAGATACATTTTGCTTGCCTCAATGGATTAAGTTTGGAACAAAGTGCTGTGACACCTATTGGTAATTTACGCATTTTTACTCCAACATTGGCATATCAAGATTTTAACGCCGATCTTGAAACCATGGAAAAGCAGTCTTTCATTGCAGACCCTATTACGTTGGAAGGGGATAAAATAATTCTCCCCGATGAAAATGATAATCCAAAGACACCAATTATTTTAAATGCCCCAAATTCAGAATTAATTAAGACAGTCAATCAACTTGCAGTAAAAGCAATCCCAATAAACAACCCTTTGGTAAAACTTCAAGTAACCCCAACGGATTCCGAAGGAAAAATCGTTGAAGGTTTACAGGTTAGCGATTTTCAGTTCAAAGATAACAAACAGCCTATTCAAGCCTTGATGGAGTCGAACAGGCAAACTCCTAAAATTCTGATTTTATATGATGAATCTTTCAGCATGCCAAAGGAGTATTACGGAGAGAACATGGATAGGTTTGTGGCATCAGTTGAAGAACAAATTCAAACACAATTTCCATCTGCCGTTATTAAAAAATGGGCAACACCATCTCAACTTTACACATGGTTGCTTAAAGCCTCAAAAACCAGTTTTGATTTAGTTTTATATGCTACCGATGGAGATAATGATGATACTTACAATGAACAGGATTTAGCAGCCTATCAACATGGGCCTTCAACCATTATTCTTGATGTGTACAATACGGATTCTTCACATGATAAAAGTACTTTTGAGCACATGGCTGCCATAACCAATGGTTCTGTATATAACGCCAAAGACCAAAATTTGGTAATAGAAAAGGTTGTGGAATATGTGAATGCCATGGACATTCCACCTTATACATTTACCTATTATGCAAATGATGAAATACAGCATGAATTGGTATTAACGATGGATAAGGAAAGGCTTCACGCTAGTTCTGATTTTGAATTCCTTTCGTCCCCCAATCCTGAAGACCTAAACCAAGGAATTATCGGAATGTATCTCGATGTAAAAATAGGGAATACACATACAAAGCGTGTCTTGGCTGGCTGGGATCCGGTTACACAAACTAACAAGAAACCCACCAAATCCCATTTTTTAGATGTCAAAAGTCTCATTCTTGGCGGCACAACGTTTTATTTTGAAGGTGAAGGGCCAACGCTGGCAACCTCGTTGGTTGATTTGTTACAGTATCGATTATCTACGCGCGGTTGGGGAGAAGCCCTTTTAGAAGATGATTTAACGAAAGCAAAAACCGAATTTGAAAAAGGTGGGTTTCAATATCATGCAAACATAGTCCCATTAATGGCGCCCATTGAAGATGGTGTTACCCATAGCACCTTCACATTTGCATCGGGAATACGAATAGGGATTTGCAAACAACAAATCCATATTGAAGATAAAAAGACATCACAGTCATTTGATTTTTTACCAACGTCCCACTATGTGAGTTTTTCCAATGGTCATGAGAATGCTTTCAAAACTAACCTGATAAAAACAGCACAACTCGCTATTCGTGAAGCGTCTCTTTTTCATAATAGCACGCTGAGTGATTTAAACGATAAAGTACTTATTGAAAGGACGAAGGCTATTGCTGATCGCTGGTTTAGCAATTTAGACCGTAATAATCCAGACTACTATTATTGGTTTGAGCGGATAAATCGCGGCGATGGTAACTATAAACTATTTGATTCAGCAGGCATCAACAAGGCTTTTTGGCAAATAAATGCCCAAGGCGAACTGTATGGCGTGTTGTGGGATGGAACAGGTGGTGGCTCCACGAGTACTGAACTACAGCTAAAAAAACTCTATCATGTTATGGACTTATATATGGCTGCATTTTCTGTAATGGGGGTAACCAATTTAGCACTTGGTATTGTGGCCACCTATAGCAAAACGCTTGTAAAACTTTATGCCATTGTAACAGAAGTAATAATTGTTATGGATAACACTGGTATGGACGACAAAATTCGTAATGCATTAAAAGAGCTTGCTTGCAATGTGCAAAAAGAAATCATGTTTTTTGCCTTAGGGAGAGTCGGTGAAGTTATGGGTGGTCTTGATTTAATGATATCCTTAATGGGTGGCAATGGGCTGCCTGGAACAGGTTGTAGTTAATTATTAAAAAAAAATTATAAAAAAGAATGACAACATACATTTCAGAACTTGACCAAAGGCAAATATTAGGTCTCATTTTATTGGTAGCTATGGTATCGGTTTTAATTAACTCGATATACGCCTGGTATTTGGCAAATCAATCGAAACTATGGCCCAAAGCAAAAGGAACTATAGAAAGCATTAAAAGTTATAATAATGCAAAAAAAATGATTTTTGAATACGGATATCAGGTACAAGGTACTTTTTATAAAAACCAACGAATATTTTTTTCAAATTCAAAACAGTACAGGTTAAAACACATTAGAGAGTTTAGAAGCAAGTATTCGCCAGGACAACAGGTTGAGGTTTTTTACAATCCAAATAAACCAAAAATGGCAGTTTTAGAACCGGGACGAAAAGACGGTATTGTCTTAGCAGTTGTAATAACATCGGTAAGTTTTATTTATGGCTACATCGCTTTTTTTAACCAAAATCTTTATACAGAAATCACAGAAAAACTATTTCAATTATTTAATTAAAAACCATGATTATGAAAACAACATTAGACTCAAAAACAGGCATACATGTTCTATTTTTTTTAATTTTCGAGTTAAGCTTTTCCCAAGCAACTTTACTTAAAGATATTTATCCTGGATCAGGAAGCAGTAATCCTTCAGGATTTTTTAAATATAATAACGAACTCCTGTTTTCTGCTCAAGACGCTAACAACAATAAAGAATTATGGAAAACAGATGGAACATTAAACGGAACAGCTCTAGTTAAAGAAATAAGTCTGGGATTATTATATGGCAGTAATCCTGGAGGTTTTAAAGAAATGAATGGTATTGTATATTTTGGTGCGGATGATGGTGTAACTGGTTCAGAACTTTGGAGGACAGATGGAACAGAACAAGGAACTCAACGGGTAAAAGATATTAATCCTGGATCAGGAAACTCAATAGGTGGTGTTGGTTCGGGAGTTGTTTTTATGAATGAATTGTATTTTGTTGCTAACTCTGCATCTAATAATTTAAGTGAACTTTGGAAAACTGATGGAACAGAAAATGGTACCGTTTTAGTTAAAAGTTTTATGCCATTTTCGTATTATTCTTCTAATACTTCTAATCTTATGGTTGGGCCAAACGGCAATGAAATATTTTTTACCGCTGATGATGGTTCAGGATTTTATTTATGGAAAACAGATGGAACCAGTTCTGGAACAGTAAAAGTAAAATCACTTTACAACACACCTTCATACAGAATAGGAAATTTTGGAATTATTAATTCTGAAATATGTTTTACCGCTTATAACTATTCAGGGGAACAATCTTTATGGAAATCTGATGGAACAGTTGCAGGAACACTAATATATTATGACAATTTACCTGTTGGCAATGTTTCTGTCATTAATTCAAAAGTATTTAATAATAAGTTATATTTTAATGCTTATTCTACGGTTTACGGTACTGAATTATGGACTACTGATGGTACATATTCGGGAACACAAATGCTTAAAGATATAATACCTGGGACTACTTCTAGCTCTCCTAGTTACTTCTTTGAATTAAATAACGAGTTGATTTTTCAAGTGAGTAAATTTCCAGGAACCGAATTATGGAAGACAGATGGAACTGAATCAGGCACACAATTTGTCATAGATATTCACCCTGGATATGATGGTTCAATATATTCCACATATCCTATTCCTGAATTAAATAAATTTTATTTCACAGGAGATGATGGAACTGGAAGATCGCTATGGGAAAGTAACGGAACAGCTTCAGGTACAATATCTTTGTTTGATATATCAGAATCAGATTTACCATTAATAAGCGTCGTCAGCTTTTTAAATAATAAATTACTTTTTACAAAAGAGTCAACTTCTGAAGGATTTGAATTATGGTCTTTTGATGCCACTTTAGGCGTTGTAGATAAAGCAATATTTAATAATTCAATCTATCCGAATCCCATTACCAATACGTTGTTTTTTAAGACTCCCTTATCTGCGAATCATCAACTGCAAGTAATTAACCAATTAGGACAACAAGTTTTACTGCAAAACAGCAATGCGTCAGCCACATCGTTAGATGTTTCAAACCTATCCAAAGGGCTCTATTTTTTAAATATTATTTCTGAAAATAACGAAAAACAAACCCTCAAATTCATTAAAAACTAAAACCACAAAAACAGTGATCAATAAAATTTTATAAAATGAAACACCCATGAGAATTGCATTAGCACACAAGAGAATAGTTATTCAGGGTGTTCCATCTGACCTCTTTAAACAATAAATATAAACAGATGAAAATAAAAATAATTATAGTATTGGCATTGTATAGCATGGGGCATTTTGCTATAGCTCAAAACGTAATTCCTGTAAAACTGGAAATCGAAAAAGAAATTCCCGGAGAAACCTTCCCGAATACAGGTCTTAAATTAGAATTCTGGATTGAAGAGCAAAACAAATTTATTAGTCTTGATACTACTCAAACGAAAATGCTCCTATTTGAAGATGATTTAGGAACTGATATTTTAAAAGCACATCAAAAGACCATTTCTGAGTATGAAAAACAACAGCAAGAAACTGGGTATAGCGATTTTTATGTAAGTAACAAAAACATAATTGATCTTGCAAACACGCGGGCTTTAAATGATGCTATTGGTTTTAAACTACTGCTTTCCAGTTCAGTATTGCCAGCCGAAAAAGCTAAAGAGTTGCATATAAAAGCAGTTATTGCATACTTCGCTGAAGATGCATCAGCCCCAGATCAAAGCACAATTATTCAAAATTTCACACCAGAGAATGAAGTTGCCAACTGGCAAGGCAAGCCTATTACTATCGTTAAAAATGGATCGCGTTCTTCTGATGGAAATAATGAAAGAAATATTGGCTATTCCCTGCAAAACTCAGACATAGGGGTAGCAGTAAAAGAAATAGACATGGTGGACAACTCCGGGAACATGATTAAAAATTTGGGGTATATCTACATGGAAGAAGGTAAATTAAATTTCGAGATACCCGAGAAGCTACTTTCTACCCCGTTAAATTTAAAATTCACCTATACGCCTTTAAAAAGTGTGTCATTACCAATCGATACACGAATAAGCATTGGATTATAATGACGATATATAATGACATAAACATGACTTAAAAAATAATCACTAACACCATTGAAAATATGCTAATTACATCAGACTTTTTAATAATCAATAAATATATACCTATGAAAAAAAATCTAAAAATTATTGTTATTCTTTTGCTTGTTACTTCCTATGTGGGCTTTTCGCAAACGCCAGAACAGCAAAAAATGATAGAACAAGCATTAGAAAAAGCAAATAAAGAGATAGAAAAAGCAAAAAAAATGCAAGATAGTATTATGAATACGCCTGAGTATAAAGAGCTGGAAAAAGAGGTGCAACGAATAATAAATGACTTGGCAGAATATGAGAAAAAAGCAAAAAAAGAGGAAGAAAATATAAAAGAGGAAGAAAATATAAAGGTGAAGAAAAAGGTTAAACCTGCAAGTTCCGAACCAAAAATAGAGAATTACCCATTTGGCAGTTTGAACGTTAATGTTACGGTGATTCCTATGGGGATGAGTACGCCCGTGAAAATTGGAACCATGTCTAAATCGGGAGACATCAATTTTGATTTTCCCAAAGTGCTTGAAAATACATCTATCGAATCCTCAAAAATTCAGGACGCTATATCTTCGCAATGCGATAAGGATGGAGCCATTGTTGAAGAAAAGGACGATATCTTGTCACGTGAGTCGGGGATCATATCACTTTGGACCGATAAAGACCGTTTTGTAGGCACTATTTATGCCGTTTCAGATGAAGACTTAATAGCATGGGTTGATGATCCGTTTTATATCAATCCAGTTTTAGGTTCGTTTTTTAAGCTCATTTATGTGGCTTCAGATTTTCAATATAACACCCATTGTACCCAAACACGGATGCTCGACACCGGTAATGCACAAATCACCTACCAATATAATTTAAACCTAAAAGCAGGCTTTAATTTTATTGAATACAAGATTGAACATATTTATAAATCAAATATAAATGGGGTGGCATCATTTCCAGATAAAGTGTCTGTTACCTCAGTCAGCGGCATTCCAAAATGTCAATGGATAGGGCGATACTTTTAATACTAATCAAAAGGTTTAAAGTTGTTTTAACTGGAGAACCATAATTCTGGCAACGGTCTGCAAGTGCCAATGGTTGGAAAAAAGGGGTCAAGCAAAAAGTTTGTGGGGTAAGATAAATTTTTAAAAATTTGTATATAAATAAATATACAAAATATCACAAAACCAAATTATGATAAAAAAAATATTTCAAGCACAATTTCTTTTTATCAATTTGTCTATTATTTAATTTTCAGCCTGAATCCCATTTTCCAACCACTCCAAAAACACATCTGCATCAGGCTCATAGCCAGTGGGTTGATTGAGTAAATTCAAATCGCTGTCCATTAATACATAATAGGGCTGAGAATTATTTTTAAAATTCACCGTTTGAAACGTCGCCCATTTGTCGCCAATGGTTTTAATGGTTTTAATGGTTCCGTTTTGCTTTTTATAGTTAAACTGCTCATCTTTTGGCAATTCAGTGCGTTTGTCCACATAAAGCGAAATCAAAATCACATCGTTTTGTAATGTCTCCAAAACTTGGGGTTCGCTCCATACTTGCTCTTCCATTTTACGACAATTTACACAGGCCATTCCTGTAAAATCTATCAATATAGGTTTTCCTGAAGCTTTGGCAGCAGCGAGTCCTTTGTCAAAATCTTTATAGGCGGTTAAACCTAATGGACCCGAACTGTCTTTGTCGTACAAGCTATAATTTAATGGTGGTGGAAAACCACTTAAGAGTTTCAGATTAGCATAAGACGACTGAGTTAATCCTGGGACGAGATAAATCACAAACGCTATAATAATCAGCGATGTAAAAATTCTACCTTTACTCAGTTTGATGGTTTTAGCATCGTGCGGAAATTTGATTTTACCTAAGAGATAAAGCACCATAGCAATACCAACAATGATCCAAATGGCAATAAATATTTCACGTTTCAGCAAACCCCAGTTTTCAACCAAATCGGCGTTGGATAGAAATTTGAATGCCAGACCAACTTCCAAAAAGCCTAAAACGACTTTAACGGTATTCAGCCAACCACCACTTTGTGGCATCGCCTTTAACCAGTTAGGAAACAAAGCAAATAAAGCAAAGGGTAAAGCAAGAGCCAAACCAAAACCGCCCATACCAAAGCTCAATTGAATAGCACCACCATCAGCAGTTAAGGAGCCACCAAGCAACGAACCAAGAATTGGTCCAGTACAAGAAAAAGAGACAATAGCTAAAGTCAATGCCATAAAAAATATGCCTACAATACCACCAAAACTCATGGCTTTTTGATCCATACGATTACTCCAAGATTGTGGTAATGTGATTTCGTAATAACCAAAAAACGAAAAAGCAAAAGCCATAAAAATGATAAAAAAGATGATGTTTAAAACTGTGTTGGTAGAAATGTTGTTTAAAATCTCTGGATTGACACTGTCTAATAAATGAAAAGGCAAGCTTAGTAAAAGATATATTCCAAAAATGAATAATCCATAAAGTATGGCATTGATTTTACCAATCTTCGGTGTTCGTGCACCTTTGGTGAAAAATGAAACCGTGAGCGGAATCATAGGAAATACACAAGGCGTAAGCAAAGCCAAAAGCCCACCAATAAAACCAAGAAAAAACAGCATCATATACGATTGTTCTTCATTGGTTGAGCTGATCAATTCTGGGTTTTTTATATCTAACTTTAAGGAATTAGTCAAGTTGACATCTGTTTCATCAACTTCTAAATTTTGACCTAAAGCCTGAAATGAACCATCAGGATTAATTTGTAACCTGAAGGTATGTGTTTCTGGTGGCAAGCAACGCTTATCATCACAAACCGAATACATAACATCTACTTCAATAGGTTGGTCAAACGAAGTTATTTCAACCTTTTGGGTAAAAGCAACTTTCTCTTCAAAATATTTTAAATCGGTTTCAAAAGTTTCATCATAAGCTTCTATACCTTCGGGTTCATAGGTTGTACCAACCAACTGATAGTGCTTTTGATTTTTAAAGATAAATTCGGTTGGAATTGGACCAATGACATCTTCACCTAAAGCTCTCATTGACGGCAAGTGCCAGCCTTCTTCTAATTCAGCGATAAATGCCAAAGTAAAAAGGCTGTCAGATTTTGTGACATTGGCTTTCCATTCAATGGGTTCTAAAACTTGATTTTGAGAGCCAAAATTGATTTGGGCAGTTGTATTAAAACTCAATAAAATAAAGCTGAATAATAAAAAGCTTATTTGAAATAGGTTATTTTTAAACATTGTGTTGTCTTATCAGTAATTTTATAGCGGTCGTCAATTCTTTGATTAACTACCCAAATGATGCCTTGATTGTGGCAAAGCACCCAAATTTGAGCCTTTTCTTTAGTGCTTAGTTTTTCATCTTTCAGAAAGTCGCTTAATTTTCGCTTTCCTTGCATGCCTAACGGACAAAAATAGTCACCTATTTTATATGGACGAAGCAAAAGTTCAGTTTTAAGTAAATCTTTAGAAATAAAAGCAATATTTGGGTTGGCTTTATCAAAATTGTCAGTGATTTCAAATCGCAGTTTTCCTTTTGAAAATGCTATGGTTTTAGGAAGATTTTCTAAATTAATTGTAATGGGGTCTTTATCAACTTTATTTAAAACAAAAAGTTCTAAAAATCCACGTTCTTTAACCAATTTATGGCTCGGTGACTTGACAAATTTACCGACTTGAGCTGTTGTTAAATTGTAAATGCTATCCCAATCTGTGAACCCAAAATCTTTTAATAATTCAATCAATAAGTTTTTAGGATTTGAAAAGGTTTCTAAAGCTTTGATGTCAAATTGATACGAGTCTTCTGTTTGTTTAACTATTTGTTTAAAAGCAATATTCAAATAATCATCAAGCAATTCATGTTGACGTTTAATATTGCTTTGTGTGGTTTTAAAACGGGCATGTAAATTATCATCATGTTTTTCAAAAAAAGGAATCAAATGGTGCCGAATCACATTGCGAAGATAGTTGTCAGACGCATTGCTTTGGTCTTCTCGCCATTTTAGGTTTTTTGAATGAGCATAATTTAAAATATCTTGTCTTGTAAACTCAAGCAGAGGTCTTATTATATTATTTCGCTTTTTAGAAATTCCCGTTAAACCTTTAATTCCCGTGCCACGAAAGGAGTTGATCAAATAGGTTTCTAAATCATCATCGGCGTGATGTGCGGTCATAACAATATCATAATTTTCTTTTTCTAAACAATCTTCAAACCATCGATATCGAATTTCTCTAGCAGCTTCTTGTGTAGAAAGTTGATGAGACTTGGCGTAATCTTTCGCATTTTTTTCTAAAACAAAAATGGGTCGGCTTAATGTTTGAGCTAAATTTTCTAAAAACTTTTGGTCTGCATCACTTTCTTTTCTACGCAGTTTAAAATTGACATGACAAATGCCAAACTTCAAACCTAAAACATGACACAAGTGAATCAAAACCGTCGAGTCTAAACCACCACTCGCAGCAATTAAAAACCTTTTGTTTTCTGCTTCAGGAACAAGGTATTGAATTTGTTTTTGAAATGAACTTTGCATTGAATTAAAAGTGGTTATGGACTTAAAATACAAAACTAACCAAAATCCTTAGCGTCTTGGCGTCTTAGCGTGAAAAAAATTCTAAGATACTTGCCCGTTTTTTAACACTTCCATCAAAGCTTTAGCTTTAACCAAACATTCCTCATATTCATTTTCAGGAATAGATTGATGTGTTATGGCACTACCAACCATCAAGCTGGTATATTTTTTTAAAGAATTGTGTAAAATACTCCGGATGACCACATTAAAATCAAAATCAAATTCGGGAGTAATGTAGCCAATGCAACCACTGTATAAACCACGTTTGGTCGATTCTAAATTTTCTATAATTTGCATAGCTGAGACTTTTGGTGCTCCTGTCATACTGCCCATCGGAAATGTGGCTTTCAAAATATCTTTTAAACCGATTTCAGGTTTGAGTTCAGCTGAAATTGTGGAAATCATTTGATGAACTTGCTTGAAACTGTAAATTTTGCAAAGGTCATCAACTTTTACGCTATTTTTTTTAGCAATTTTAGACAAATCATTGCGTACCAAATCCACAATCATCACATTTTCAGCAATCTCTTTTGGGTCTTTTTGGAGTTTGAGTTTGTAGTTTTTGTCTATTTCGGAGTCTTTATGTCGCTTCGCCGTTCCTTTTATGGGCTGAGAAACGAGCTGTTGATTAGATTTTTTCAAAAACCGCTCTGGACTTGCACCTAAAGCAAACTGATGTTCATGTTTAAAAAAACAAGCAAAAGGAGGTTGTGAAATGTCGTTTAAGTTTTGAAAACAATTCTGTGGATTCAATTGATGGTTTTCTGCAAAAAACTCTTGGCAAAAATTCATCTCGTAAATATCTCCACGTTGAATGTGTTTTAACACCTCTTCTACTTTTGAAAGATAGGTTGTTTTTGAAATTTTCGGGATTAGGTTGGTGTTTTGGAATGCATTGTTACTTGATAAAACATCTTGATTTTCAATAGATTTAAGGTCGTCTTCTATTTCATCAGCAAGCATATTCAAATACAGACATTCAACGCAATTATCCTTAATTAAAAACAATTTCTGCGGTTGAAAAAAATACAAATCTGGAAACTCTAAACCATCATCATTTTTAGATTTTAAATCTTCTATACCATTTTTGATATCATAACTCAAATAACCAAAAATCCAATCTTGGGTTTGTTGTTGATATTCTTCTAAAGCGTCTAAAGCCTGAGTATAATCAGTTTTAATTGCCGTAAAAGCTTCTACGGCTAAAATGGCATCGTAGTCAGCAATTACATCTTTATTGGAGTTAAGCCAAACAATATCTTCAAATTGAGCCGACCAATGAAAAAGCTGATTTTTAAAAGCTTCAATATCTCGTGGTGAAAATTTATGTGAAGTTCTCAAAGACTAATCAATTTCTTTAATAAAAGTATTTAAAGCTTTTTTAAATTCTTCATTTTGTGCTTTATCTGTAATGCCTTCTTCTTCAGAAAAACTGTGATTAAATGAAGTTAGAGCAAAATTTGATACAACTTCAGCACCAAAACGTGGCAAGATATCAACGGTGTAATCATTAGCCATTTTTGCTCCACCTCGACCAGAAGAAGTGCTGATGATGAATACCTTTTTGTTTTTTAAAAAATCTCTATCATGTCTTGATAACCAATCTATACAATTTTTAAAAAAAGCCGATAAACCACCGTTGTGTTCATTGACTGAAATCAACAAAGCATCAGCATTTTGAATGTGTTTGTTGAGTTTTTTAATAGATTTAGGAAAGCCTTGTTTTTCTTCTACATCTGCACTATACATGGGAATATCGAAATCTTTTAAATCGATTAATTCGACCTTGTGATCACTGATTTGAGAAGCGACATAAGAAACCAATTTAAAATTGATTGATGTTGAGCTGTTTGACCCTGCAAAAGCCAATATATTTTTCATAGTTTACTAATTTTAAAGCAAAAGTAAGTTATGCTAAAGACATAAAAAATACTTATATTAAAACTTTGAAGGATGAGTAATAATAAAAAAAACCGCCCCAAAAGGCGGTTGATAAAATGAAAAATTAAGGATTCAGATAAACCTGACATCGATTGAGTTCAGGGTTTTGAAAAATCAGGGAATTGATAAAAATTCTAAGTTCTTCAATTTCATGAGGTAAAAGTCTTTTGACGGCTTTTTCTACTTCTCTACAAAACAATTTGGCATCAAAAGAAACTTTTCTCAAAACTTCCTTTGTATATTCAAACATTGCTCTTGCCATGATGTTTAAATTTTAAGGTTAAGTAGTTTTATGCCATAAATTTTATTTTTTTGGTTGTCTAATTTAAGTAAATATTTCAAAAAAAAATGTTAATTCAATTAAAAAAAAGCACAATTAAAATTAAAAATATGGTAGATAGTTGTCTAAGAGTTTATTGGTAAATTCTTTTTGAAAAAAAAAATTAAAATAACGTGAGTTCGTTATAAATTCCAATAAAATATTTTCATATAAAATACAGATATTTAATCATTTGTCATGTCGAAAGAGCAAAGCATGAGCGACGAGACATCTCATTAGGATGAGATTTCTCCTCATTCTTCGTTCGAAATGACAAAATTTGCATACAAAAATATGTAATCATCTGATTTACAGCTTTAAATAAATATAACTCACGTTAAAATAAATCTATTTAAAGAAATAAAATTATACTTAATTCTTATTTTATATGTTTTAATACATTGATAATCAAATAAATATATTAAGTTGTTAAATCAAAGTGTGATGGTTTGTGTTAAAAAAAAGTTTTGGCAAAATAAATAAGAAATGTTTTTTTAATTCGTTTTATGATTTAGCAACCACTAAATTATACACATAATAATAATTTTGAAACTCCTTTTTTAATACTACTGCTTATTAGATTATGGCACTAAAAATATCTTCACCTAACAAAATATATGTTTTACTTAGTTTAATTTTCTTGATGTCATTGTTGGCTTTGGGCTCGTATGGTCTTACAGAAAGCAGTGAAGCTCGATATGCCGAAATTGGTAGAGAAATGCTTATAAATCATGATTATATACATCCAAAGTTGTTGGAAATACGACATTATCACAAGCCACCATTAACCTATTATTTAGTTGCACTTGGTTACAAAATATTTGGTATAAATGAATTTGGAGCAAGGTTTTTTCTTCAAATTGCATTGGTGTTACAAATATTTTTTGTGTACAAAATTGCTCAAGTTTTGTTTGACAATATTAAGATTTCATTTTTTTCAGCCATTATTTATTTTTCTTTTCCAATTATTTTAATATCAACCAATAATCTTACTACAGATGCTTTTTTAACAACATTTGAAATAATCGGTATTTATTTTTGGCTGTTGTATAAACAGAAGCATAAAATATACGGTCTCTATCTTTCTGCAGTGGCTTTGGGTTTAGGTTTTTTGACTAAAGGTCCTGTTGTGTTGTTGCCATTTGTGGTGTTTGTAATAACTTATTTTATTATTTTTAAGAAAAAATTCAAGTTTAATTATCACCTTTTTTTATCTGTTTTGATTTTTTTGGGAATTTCTGTATCCTGGTTTGCATTAGTTGTAAAAGAAACCCCAGAATTATGGGACTATTTTTTCAAAAAACATACCATTGAAAGAGCTTTAAATGCTGAAACGTTTAATCGAGACAAGCCGTTTTGGTATTTTTTGGTTTTGATTCCTGCTTTAGGTTTTCCTTGGGTAATATTTTTAATCTTTCAAGTTATAGATTATTTTAAAAAGAACTTTTCAATTAATCCTAAAGTAAAATTTTTATTGATCAATTTGGGTGTTGTTTTACTTTGTTTTTCATTGTTTAGCTCAAAACGGGTGTTATATATTTTGCCCATATTTATATATTTAGCAATACTATCAAGTTATTTGATTTACCATTCAAAAAATAAATTTATTAAGTATTTTATCAAAACCTATAAGGTATTATTTGTAATTCTTTTTGTAGGTTTTACTGTGGCTTATTTTTTGAGTTTATTAAAAATCAAATCTCTTTATTTTATTTTTTTACTCCTGTTTTTTGTGGCGACCATAATCTATTCAAATTTAAACCTAATTAAATCTCAATATTCAAAATTGATGAGTTTAAGTTTCTTGTTTATTATGATGATATTGGTTACCTTTAGAGTTGTAGGTAATCAAAATCCAAACTTAATCAATAGCACAAAGTCTTTGGCTAAAGAAATAAGGGATTTAGAAAACAAAACAGGAAAGCACAAAGTTGCCGTTTTTGACAAGAGACTTTCATCAATGCCATTTTATTTGCACGAAAAAACTATACAAATACATCTTGATAGATACGACACCAAAAGAGAAGTTAGGTTTGAAAAAGATACAAATTATCAAAACTATTATTGGAATTTAGAAAATGATAATGATTTTAAAAAGCTGATTGATTTTTTAGAATATAACAAAGGACTCTTGGTTGTTAAATGTTCAAAAGATATCAGTTCTGATATTCAGAAATATTTAGATGATATGCAAATAAAAAAAGTAGATCGGTGGTGTATATATTATTGATGATTTTATTTGAAATCACAAATCCATAATTTTAGTAAAAAACCACTATTTGACTCCCTTATAAGCCTGAAATGAATTGCCTATATAAATTCAGGTGATTTATTTTTAAAAGAATCTTACTTTTAGCTTATATAAGACGCATATTATTTGTAAATTCTTAAATTTACAAACGTTTTTTGATAAAATCTATAATTGACTATGCAACAGACTAAAATTTACAAACCTAAACATAATGTAAGAATCGTTACAGCTGCTTCATTGTTTGATGGTCACGATGCTGCAATCAACATTATGCGTCGCATTATTCAATCCACAGGTGTAGAAGTGATTCATCTTGGCCACGATAGAAGTGTTGATGAAGTAGTGAATTGTGCCATTCAAGAAGATGCCAATGCTATAGCTATGACATCCTATCAAGGCGGTCACAACGAGTATTTTAAATACATGTATGATTTACTTCAAGAGAAAGGAGCATCCCATATCAAGATTTTTGGTGGTGGTGGCGGTGTCATTCTTGAGGAAGAAATCAAAGAACTTATGGACTACGGCATTACTCGAATTTATTCACCAGACGACGGTCGGGAAATGGGTTTGCAGGGGATGATTAATGATTTGGTGAAAGCTTCTGAAACCCCACTTGATCTCCCTAAAGGAGAGAAAGCCTTACCTGCTAATTATGACGCTTCTCAGTTGAAAAAAATGTCTTCAAACCAAGTTTTAAATTCTTTAAAGAAAAAAGAAGTGACTACCATTTCAAGGCTAATATCATTAGCCGAAAATAACCAGAAAGATTATAAAAAAGTCTTTCCCTCGAGGGAAGATTTAGATGGGGCTTCAGTCCCTATTTTGGGCATCACTGGAACAGGCGGTTCTGGAAAATCTTCTTTGGTCGATGAATTGGTTCGTCGGTTTTTAGTGGATTTTGATGATAAAACTTTAGGCATCATTTCTGTTGACCCATCTAAACGTAAAACAGGTGGTGCTTTACTCGGCGACAGAATTCGGATGAATGCTATCAATTCACCTCGTGTTTATATGCGGTCTTTAGCAACAAGGCAATCCAACTTAGCATTGTCTAAATATGTTCAAGATGCTGTTGAAGTGCTTAAAGCGGCTCAATTTGATATGATTATTCTCGAAACTTCTGGTATTGGGCAAAGTGATACCGAAATTCTCGATCATTGCGATGTTTCGCTTTATGTGATGACGCCAGAATTTGGTGCTGCCACACAACTTGAAAAAATAGATATGCTAGATTTTGCAGATTTGGTTGCGATTAACAAATTTGACAAACGCGGAGCAAAAGATGCTCTACGAGACGTCAAAAAACAATACCAACGCAATCACAACCTTTGGGATGCGGATTTAGATTCACTTCCCGTTTACGGCACCATTGCATCTCAATTCAACGATCCTGGTATGAATATTCTATACAAAAAAATCATGGATTGTATGGAAGAAAAAACTTCATCTCAGCTAACAAGCAATTTTGAAATTTCAGATGAAATGTCTGAAAAAATCTATATCATTCCACCAAAACGAACAAGATATTTATCTGAAATTGCTGAAAACAATCGTGCTTATGACGACGATGTTGAAAACCAAGTGAAAGTTGCTCAACGGCTTTTTGGTATATACACTACTTTGGTTTCAACAGCTGAGGCTTCATCTTTAAAATTGGATTCAAATGGTATTGATGAAGACGATTTACAATCTTATATCACCAAAGAAAATAAAGAGTTTATCAAGCTTTTAAAAAGCGAATTTGATAAAGTGAAAATGGACTTAAATCCTTATCATTGGGAAAAAATTTTAAATTGGGATAAAGTTCAACAACGATATAACGATGAGGTTTATAGTTTTAAAGTCAGAGACAAAGAAATTAAAATCGAAACCCATACCGAATCTTTATCTCACCTAAAAATACCAAAAGTTGCCTTGCCAAAATATCAAGCTTGGGGCGATTTGCTCAAATGGATGCTACAAGAAAACGTGCCAGGGCAATTTCCTTACACCGCAGGTTTATATCCATTTAAACGAACAGGCGAAGACCCAACCCGAATGTTTGCTGGCGAAGGCGGACCAGAACGTACCAATAGAAGATTTCACTATGTCAGTCACGGCTTGCCTGCAAAACGCCTTTCAACAGCATTTGATTCGGTAACACTTTACGGTAGCGACCCAGATTACAGACCAGATATTTATGGGAAAATAGGCAATGCTGGCGTGTCGATTTGTTGTTTAGACGATGCCAAAAAACTCTATTCAGGATTTGATTTGGCTGACCCGATGACTTCAGTAAGTATGACGATTAACGGTCCAGCACCAATGCTACTTGGCTTTTTTATGAATGCAGCTATTGACCAACAGTGTGAAAAATATATCAAAGAGAATGGTTTAGAAAAAGAAGTTGAAGCCAAAATCGAGACAATTTACAAGGATAAGAAGACTTCGATTCCAAGATATATTTGCAAAAATGGTAAAGCGTTTCTTCCCTTTGATAAGAAGCAAAATGGGCTTTTGCCAGAAGGCAACGACGGTTTAGGTTTGATGCTACTTGGCGTTACTGGCGATATGGTATTGCCGAAAGATGTGTATGAAAAGATAAAACAAGACACTATTTCTGTGGTTCGCGGAACGGTTCAAGCTGATATACTTAAAGAAGACCAAGCTCAAAACACTTGTATTTTTTCAACCGAATTTGCTTTGCGTTTAATGGGTGATGTGCAAGAATCGTTTATCAGAAATAAAGTTAGAAATTTCTATTCGGTTTCAATTTCGGGTTATCACATAGCTGAAGCTGGTGCCAATCCGATTACTCAATTGGCTTTAACCTTGTCTAACGGATTTACCTATGTGGAATATTACTTGAGTCGTGGAATGGATATCAATAAATTTGGACCGAATTTATCGTTCTTTTTTTCCAATGGTATTGATCCAGAATACGCAGTTATAGGTCGTGTTGCACGTAGAATATGGGCTAAAGCGATGAAAGAAAAATACAAAGCCAATCCACGAGCACAGATGTTGAAATACCACATCCAAACTTCTGGTCGTTCACTGCACGCTCAGGAAATAGATTTTAATGATATCAGAACCACACTTCAAGCTCTTTATGCCATTTATGATAATTGCAATTCATTGCACACCAATGCCTATGATGAAGCTATAACCACACCAACCGAAGAGTCAGTAAGACGTGCGATGGCGATTCAATTGATTATCAATAAAGAATTAGGTTTAGCCAAAAATGAAAACCCGATTCAAGGTTCGTTTATCATTGAAGAATTAACAGACTTGGTAGAAGAAGCCGTATTGCTTGAATTTGATAGATTGACTGAACGCGGTGGCGTTTTAGGTGCCATGGAAACGATGTATCAACGCAGTAAAATTCAAGAAGAAAGTTTGTATTATGAAACGCTTAAGCATAACGGTAAATTTCCTATCATTGGCGTCAATACGTTCTTGAGTAGCAAAGGTTCGCCAACGGTTAAGCCAAGAGAAGTCATTCGTGCAACGGAAGATGAAAAAGAATATCAAATTAACAACTTGAAAAATCTGCATAAAACCTATCAAGATAGGGCAGAAGATTTGTTGGACAATTTGAAGAAGACCGCTATCAAAAATGACAATATGTTTGACAGTTTGATGGAAGTTACTAAATACTGTTCTTTAGGACAAATAACCGATGCTTTGTTTGAAGTTGGTGGACAATATAGGCGGAATATGTGATAAGCCTCCTTAAATTTATATAAAATACAGATATTTAATCATTTGTCATGTCGATAGAGCGAAGCATGAGCGACGAGACATCTCAGTAGGATGAGATTTCTCCTCATTCTTCGTTCGAAATGACAAAATTTGCTAACAAAAAGATGTAATCATCTGATTTATAGCCTTAAATTAATCGAACTCACGTTAATTAACTAATGATATTTGAACCAATTCTAAAAAATTATAAGAATTCTTCTGATTATCATAAATTTGATTTATCAACTCAGTATTTAGAAAAGCTAAAAGTTGATATTGAAAATTATCAAGATGATTACCATAGAGTTTGTCATGCAGACGATTTACAATTTTATAAAAATAATGGCATTAACCTATAAGATTTTTTTGGTTTTTTAATCAGCGAAAGTTTAAACTCTTTAAATTTTAAAAATTATAAAGTCGATTATTAAGATCATTATTTGGTGATGACTGAAATACAACTATAAATTTTTTAGATAATTCACACTCTCAGGACCCAAGTTAAAAAGCAAATCTAAAATGCTAAGATTAGAGATAAAACCATATTTATCTTCAAAGACTTGATGATATGGTTTGATGTTATAATCTGTTTTTGACTTGGCCTTGATAAGTTCTCTTTGATCATCAATGTCGTTATACTTTTCTAAATATTCAGATGTCATTTCAATCTTGATATCTAAGTCTAATAAATCTAAAGTAGTTTTAAAACATTTCAAATTAAAGTCAAACAAAGAATTGAATTTTTCTTTAAAAAGTGGCTCGATATCATCTTCAAAAAATTCAAAATACGGCGATGTACGATAAGCAGTTTCTAAGGATTTAAAATGCAAATCTTGCCAATAAAAATCATTTTCAATCTGACTTTCTCGGTATTTTAAACGTTGTTTTGAACCGCTGTGTTTTACAGGAATATTCAACATTAATTTACCGTTAGCACCATAAATATTTTGGCGATTTCTGTAAGACTGTTTTTGATAATTTTCAGCTGCTTCAATATAAATTTCTTTATACTCTACAAGTGATTTATAAAAACTTATAGGTCCAAAATACGGTAAACAAAAAATGGCATGTGACATTTAAGATTTTCGTTTTTTTCTAAAATAACTAAATCCTATAATTAAAACCAAACCGATAAGAAAATAAGGTAAATAAGACACGCGTTTGCCTTCACCTGAAACTGTGGTAAACATTCTGTCCCAACGAATTTTGCTTAAGCCCGATTTGTTTGGGTCTAAACTCAACCAAATAAAAACAGGTTTTCCTACAATATGGTTTTCAGGAACATAACCCCAAAATCGGCTGTCTTCACTGTTATGGCGATTATCACCCATCATCCAATAATAGTTTTGTTTAAATGTATAGCTTGTTATCGGTTCTTCATTGAGTAAAACTTGGTTGCCTTTGATGCTTATATTTTGTGTTTCACCCATTTCACGACCTTCATAAACTTCTATGATACGTTTGTAAAAGTCCACGCTATTGGTATCGATATCAACTGTTTGACCAGCTTCAGGAATATAAATTGGGCCAAAATTATCACGATTCCAATCGCGTTTAGCTTGATTTGGAAATACTTTTTTTGAAGGTTTTGTATCTGTTTTACTCCAAATGTCTTTAACTGCCGATTGCACATTTGGTAATTTTTTAAAGCGTTCAATTTTTGAGTTGGGAATAGCAATGGCTTTAAAAATGCCTTGCTCTCTATTGATAAATCCAAAACCGTCTGTAATATCATAACGGTTTTGTAAAGTATTTAGGTTAAAATTATCACCTTTGATGATATAGGAATACTGAAGATCAGCTCGTTCAGGAAGTTGAAGCGGTTGCCCGTTGGTGTAAACTTTTCCATTTTTAATTTCTAAAGAATCACCAGCAACACCAACAGCTCGCTTAACGTAATTTGATTTTTTATCGATGGGTTTTAAATAGTTTTTTGGTCCAGAATATCCAAAATACGGTACGGTATCTATGGGCCAATTAAAAACGACAATATCATTGCGACTTACATTTTCAAATCCAGGCAAACGAAACATCGGCAGCTGTGGTTTATTGGCATAAGATTTGATTTTAAGCCCAGGAATAGTGTCGTGAACCATCGGAAAAGCCAAGGCTGTTCCAGGTGTTCTTGCACCGTAATGAAACTTACTTACAAACAAAAAATCGCCAACAAGTAAGGATTTTTCAAGTGAAGACGTCGGAATGGTAAAAGGTTGTATAAAATACGTGTGAACTATCGTTGCTGCAACCACGGCAAAAACAATAGAACCGAGGGTTTCACCAGCTTTGGTTTTGGCTTTTAGCTCTCGATTTCCTTCATATTCGCTAGTGGTAAAGTAATTGATATAGTAGATGTACAATCCTAAAGTTACGACTGCCAAAATCCCATCTTTTGTGTCATTATAACCAAAACTTTTTGCGGTTTCAATCCAAATCACAGGAAACATCAATAGTTGAACAATGGGGATGAATAATAAAAATATCCACCACCACGGTCTATTGATAATTTTCATTAAAATATAAGCATTATAAACAGGAATTATGGCTTGCCAAGCTGAGCGACCTGCACGTTTATACAACTTCCAAGTCCCTAAAAAATGGATGACTTGAATTATCAAGATTAGAATTAAAATGTCAAATAAATTCATAGGATTTAATGTAAGATTTTTAAATATTAAGAACGTCGCTCATATCAAAGCAACCGTATTTATTGTGATTCACAAGCCATTCTGCGGCTAAAACGGCTCCGAGAGCAAATCCTTTTCTGCTGTGTGCGGTGTGTTTGATTTCAATATCGTCAATTTTAGATTTGTAACTGATTATGTGCGTACCAAAAATTCCTTTTTCTCTATAAGCTTCGATAGGAATATCTAAGTTGTTATTTGATTTAGGTGGATGCGACCATGTTTTATAATCAGAATGCTCTATGATTTGTTTAGCTAAACTGATAGCCGTACCACTTGGAGCATCTTTTTTTTCAAGGTGATGAATTTCAGAAATATCTACCTTGTAATCTTGTTGGGTTTTCATAATTTCAGCTAACATGGTATTGAGTTTAAAAAACAAATTTACACCAATACTAAAATTAGATGCATATAAAAATTTAGACTGATGTTGTTCAGCTAATTTTTTAGCGGTATCAAACTTGTCTAACCAACCTGTAGTGCCAGAAATCACAGGAATTTGGTGTTTGATACATTCTGAAATATTGTAAAAAGCAGCTTCAGGAATGCTAAATTCAATGGCTACATCGGCTTTTTTGACTTGTTCGAAATCAGGTTTATTATTGGTTTTATAAACGATGTTATGATTTTGCTCTTTGGCTATTTCAGCAATGCTTTGTCCCATTTTTCCGTATCCTAAAAGTGCTATTTTCATCAGTTTAATTTTAAATTTAACGATAAACCAAAGGCCTGTTGACCCGTTGAAAAGTTTTGAACTTGATGTGGTCGCAAAGATAAATCATCAGAGATATTAAATTGGTTTAAATGGGCTTCTACATTAGCATCAATAATATTGAGAATGTAAGCTGCGATGGTTAATAATAATGATAAATCTCTGTTTTCTCTGAATAATTTCTGGGCTTCTACTAAATCATCATCGCTTAAAATTCCAATATACTCGTCGTTTTCAAAACCAGCCAATCGACTTTTATAGGCATCGCGGTAACGGTTGTATTTTGAATTATTATCAAAATAAAAATACATAGGCGTTCCAATTGCGAGGTAAACTAAAGGAATTTTCCAATAGCTTTTGTTATAAGCTTGACCTAAACCAGGCAATACCGCAGAATAAAATGCGGCTTTTGCTGGAGCATTAGCATCAAATGGATCGGCTTCAAAACTTTTGCTATCAACGGCTTTGTCAAATTGTAGCTCTTCGTTGACAGGAATACTATCATTTTGAGCAAAAATATTTCCTACAAAGCAAATGACGATAGCTATGAAAATTGTGTTTTTCAAGGTTTAAATTATTTATTCAATAACTCGTGAATACGATTCAAATCTTCTTCAGATGCAAACGGAATAATGATTCTGCCATTGCCTTTTTGGTTCACTTTTATGTCAACTTTAGTTCCAAAAAATTTTGAAATATGTTTTTTTTCAACACTAAAAGATTTTGGTTGGACGTCTGTTTTTTGTGTTGTTTCGCCTTTTTGATTGTGTTGTCTTACCAAATCTTCGGTTGCTCTCACTGAAAGTTTGTCTTTCAATATTTTTTGATAAATTTTGATTTGTGTTTTGGAATCATCAATATTCACTAAAGCTCTGCCATGACCCATAGTGACAAATCCATCACGCATTCCGGTTTGAATTATAGGGTCAAGTTTGAGCAATCTTAGATAATTGGTAATAGTTGAGCGTTTTTTTCCTACACGTGAACTCATTTGCTCTTGAGTTAAATCGATTTCATCAATCAATCTTTGGTAAGACAAAGCAATTTCAATCGGGTCTAAATCTTGGCGTTGTATATTTTCAACCAAGGCCATTTCCAGAGCTTCTTGATCGTTGGCAATTCTGATATAAGCCGGAATAGTTTGAAGTCCAGCAAGTTTAGATGCTCTAAAACGACGCTCACCAGACACCAACTGGTATTGGTTGCGGTCTATTTTCCTGGCGGTAATGGGTTGTATCACACCAAGTTCACGAATAGAAGAAGCTAATTCTTCTAAATGTTCTTCATTGAAACTACTACGTGGCTGAAACGGATTTACTTCAATATGAGCAAGTTCTAATTCAACTATACTGCCAACAACTTTATCAGCATTTTCATCTTCAACAGATTTAATATCCTGTTCTGGATCATTCAGTAAGGCTGAAAGTCCACGTCCTAAAGCTTGTTTTTTTTTGGCTTTGGCCATAAAATTTAAGTTTGATTTTGTTTTAATAATTCTTCGGCAAGGCTCAAGTAGTTATTAGCACCACGACTTGCAGCGTCATATTTTATAATGCTTTCACCGTAACTCGGGGCTTCGCTCAACCGCACATTACGTTGTATGATAGTGTCAAACACCATATCAGCAAAATGCTTTTTTACTTCATCAATCACTTGGTTAGACAATCTTAAACGTGCATCATACATGGTAAGCAATAAGCCTTCAATATCTAAATTAGGATTGTGCAATTTTTGAACACTTTTTATGGTATTCAACAATTTACCCAAACCTTCAAGAGCAAAATATTCGCATTGTATCGGAATTAGCACGGAATCAGAAGCCGTCAACGCGTTCAAAGTCAGCAAGCCTAACGATGGTGCACAATCTATAATAATGTAATCATAGAGAGAACGCAAATCATCAATTGCCATTTTTAGCATTTGCTCACGATTATCTTGATCTACCAATTCTATTTCAATGGCGACTAAATCAATATGTGCTGGAATCAAATCTAAGTTTGGCGAATCTGTAGAAACGACTAAGTTTTTAGCTTCCTGCGTGTGTTCTAGAAGTTGATAACTGCTGTTTTCAACCTCGTCAACATTAATGCCCAAACCAGAAGTCGCATTGGCTTGTGGATCGGCATCAATCAACAAGACTTTCTTTTCTAAAACGCCAAGTGCTGCAGCCAAGTTTACTGCTGTAGTTGTTTTACCAACACCGCCTTTCTGATTAGCTATAGCTATAATTTTTCCCATGTGCTAAAAATAATGCGTAAAAATACAATTTATTATATCACATAAAAATCCTTTGCGATAACTTATTTTCATATTTTTCAACACCACAATAGGTCTAAACTTTTACAAATTGTTACGCTAAATTTACAATTTTAACTCAATTTCTAAAAGTATTGTTATAATATTAATGAGCTTCGAGTTGGGTTATCAGCTGTATTTTTTTGATAATACCTAATTTGAGAGCAAATCTGTTTAGGCTTATCAATTAATTAAAAAAATACCATATTTTTAATAATTATTGTAACAAAATTAATATCAACTCGTCGAGAAAGTGTAACCAATAAATATGAAAGTTTCAGAATTTAATCGTTTAGTCATTCCAATACAACAAAAGATTTTCAGGTTGTCTAAACGCTTGTTAACTTCATCTGATGCAGCAGAAGACGCTACGCAAGAAGTGATGATTAAATTGTGGAACCAAAAAAACGGACTTGAAAATATTAAAAATATAGAAGCCTATGCAATGACTATTACCAAAAATCATTGTTTAGACCAGTTAAAACTCAAAGCTAATAATAACTTGAGATTGGTGCATACCAATTATGAAAATAGCTCGGCAGATCCGCATCAACAATTAGAAGCTAAACAAGATTGGAATAGAGTAGAAGCTATGATGAAAACCTTGCCCAAAGCACAAAGTATGGTTTTGCATTTGCGTCAAATAGAAGGATACGATTATGATAAAATTTGCGAAATAATGGATATGAAACCAACGGCAGTGCGTGTTACTTTGTCGAGAGCGAGAAAAAATTTAGTAGAACGACTTTCAAAACAACAAAAAAATGAAAACAGAGCATGACATCAGCCAATTGATAGACAAATACCTTGAAGGCAAAACACATATTGAAGAAGAACAACTACTTGCTCAATATTTTATAAACAACAAGGTTAAACCTGAATGGCAGGTCTATCAAAATATGTTTAGCTATTTTGAAAACAGCAAGACAGCAAAACCTCAACAATCTTTTAAACCAAAAGCGAAAAAGTCTTTTAAACCATTTTACAAATACGTCGCTATATTGTTAGTCTGTCTTGCTGGAGCTTGGTTTTATAATCACCGAAATAGCACTAAAGATTTAGGCACTTATGACGACCCAGAATTGGCCTTGCAAGAAACCATAAAAGTTTTTGAACTGATAGGAAGTCATATCAATTCCAACACCAAAGACATTCAAAATCTTTCAACTTTAGAAGAAATCAAAACAAAATACATTGATAAACTTAAACCTTAATTTAAATACAAAAACGATGAAAACAATTTTAATTACCATATCAGCTGTTTTATTTGCAAGTTTTGTCCAAGCACAAGACTTTGAACGATTCGAAAATAACCCGAGTGTAAGCTCAGTGATTATCAATAAAAATATGTTTAAATTAATGAGCAGACTTGATTTAGACAGTAAAGATAAAGAGACCCAAGAGTATGTCAAGCTTATCAATAATCTTGAAAATATCAAAGTTTTAAAGACTAACGACTCAAAAATGAGTAATGAACTTAACGGTGATGCAAAGTCATATATTAAGAATAATAATCTTGAAGAATTGATGCGTGTCAATGAAGACGGGAAACATGTAACTTTTCACTTTAAACCTGGTAATACTGATGACGAAGTCAAACAATTATTTATGCACGTCAATGGAATTGATGACAATGGTGAAACTGTCGTTATTATCATCAATGGTTTAATTGATTTGCGTCAAGTTTCAAAATTAGCCAAAGACCTAAAAGTGCCTGGTGCTGATTCTTTAAACAAAAAATAAAATCTCAATTATGAAAACTATAATCACATTATGCCTCAGTCTCTTGGTTTTGATATCTTGTCAAACCAATTCTCTGCAAACCTATATGGTTGACCATAAAGACGACGAAAACTTTATCAGTTTAGACTTTTCGCTCAAAACATTCATAGACAATTTTGAAGACCTGTCTGAAGAACAGCAATCACTCTTCAAAGATGTCAGAAAGGTTAATCTTCTCGCCTTTAAAAAAGACAACACGAAAGAAGACTATTATGTAGAAAAACGCACACAGCTCACAACAATTTTATCAAAAGAGTTTAGTAGTCAACAATTGATGTCAGTTAATGACAAAGGTCGACAGATGAAGATGTATGCAGACGATTTAGAAGACAAAGTTCAAGAGATAGTTATTTATGCTAACGATAATAGCAAAGGTTTTATCGTTTTAAGATTGCTTGGCGATGACTTAAACCCGTCAAATTTTTATAAAATGATGCAGCTTTCAGATAAAATGAATTTTGACGATTTAGCCCAAATGATTGACATTTAAAATACTTAGATAATTCTTTCATTTTTATTTTGTAGAAATAGAAAGCTTATTATCTTTGCACTCGCTTTGCAAAAAGATGGAGAAATGGCAGAGTGGTCGAATGCGGCGGTCTTGAAAACCGTTGTACCGCAAGGTACCGGGGGTTCGAATCCCTCTTTCTCCGCAATAAAATAAACCCTGACAAGCTATGCTTCGTCAGGGTTTTATTTTGAAAAATTTAAGTGATGAAATGTTATGTTTACATTTTACATTCAGAAAATCACGACATGTATTATGTTGGTGCAACCAATGATGTTAAAGCCCGATTGAGAAGACATAATTTGGGTTTAGAAAACTTTACCAAAAAATATAAACCTTGGAAGCTTGTTTGGTTTACAGAAAAACCTAATAAGGCAGAAGCATTTAAGCTTGAGAAAAAATTAAAAAACTTATCAAGAGAACGTAAATCTAAATTTATACAAAAATACTCGAACACTGACGAAGCATAGCTTGTCAGTATGCTGACCGTAGCGTCAGCATCCCTCTTTCTCCGCAATAAAATAAACCCTGACAAGCTATGCTTCGTCAGGGTTTTATTTTGAAAAATTTAAGTGATGAAATGTTATGTTTACA